>CACGDL010000071.1 GCA_902571795.1 uncultured Prochlorococcus sp. | reverse complement strand
CTTATCTGCTACGAAATTTATCGAGAAACCTTGAGCTTCATTTATGATAATCTGACTAATTCCATCTATTGAAGATAAAATTTGACATATATTTTTTGCTTCTTCCTGATTACTAAATTCTCTTACTTTCAAAGTTACCCTATCTCCTCCTAATTTATTTTTGAGCTCTGCAGGAGTCCCTTTTGCTATAACTCTTCCATCATCAATTATCACTAATCTGTCTGCCAATTTATCTATTTCATCAAGATAGTGACTACTTAAAATAATGGTCATTCCATTATTTCTCAAATCTTTCAAAAGTTGCCATATAATATTTCTACTTTCAATATCTAAGCCAACTGTAGGTTCATCCAAAATTAATACTTGGGGCAAATGTAAAAGTCCAGCCGCCAGATCTATTCTTCTTTTCATTCCACCTGAATAAGTTCCGCACTTACGATCAATCCAATCATTCATTTCTAATTGATCTATTAATTTCTTTATCCTTTCAAATTTTTTGTTTTTGTTGATGTGATATAAATCTGATTGAAAATCCAAAAGCTCTCGTCCAGTCAATATTTTATCAAGTGCAATATCTTGGGCAACATAACCAATTAATTCTCTAATTTTCCTTGAATTTTTTATAAGATTAATATTATTTATAAAAACTTCTCCACTATCAGGCTCTATTAAAGTAGCTAGTATTTTTATTAGTGTTGATTTGCCAGCACCATTTGGGCCTAGTATTCCGAATAATGTGCCAGCTTCAATTTCCATCGATAAATTTTTTAATGCATTGATATCTGAATAAGATTTTGAGAGCCCTTTAACTTTTATATAATTCATCAAACTTACTATTTACTTAAAAAACATTTTACATCTAATTTAATTACTAAGCTGGGATACTATAGATAAAAATATTTGCACAGATTGCTGCTCAAATTCTACGGATAATTGGGTTCTGGAAATTAATAACAAAAGACAAATGCCAAACATGTAGAGAATAGACCACCTAAAAAGAGACTTTGCTATTGAAAGATCATCAGGAGATTTCTTTAATTCATTTATTAATTGCAAAAGTCTTCCATTAAATGGCAATAACATAATTCCGTATAAGAAACCCCCTTCAGGTAAAGCAAAGACTCCCATAATACTCATTAAAACTGTTGCCCATCCGTAACGAGAAATCGCTTTGGCAGTAAAAACAGATCCTTTAACAGAAGGAAGCATAGGAATACCAACAGATGCGTAATCATCCTTCAACAAAATTGCAAGTGCCCAAAAATGAGCTGGGGTCCATAACATTACTAAACCAAACAACCACCAACCACTAAGACCTACATGCCCTGTGGCGGCAGACGCTCCAACTAAGGGTGGTATCGCACCAGCAACTCCTCCGAAAACAATGTTTTTTGTTGTACGAGGTTTCAAAATAACTGTATATAAAATTACGTAGCTAAATAAACCAAGAAGAGTTAAACCCGCAGCCAAATAATTTACACCACTTACTAAAAGCATCGAAGCTGCCAAAGTACATGATACGGCGGCTAAAAATACAGTTTCAGATGACAACTTTCCTGCTGGCAAGGCTCTTTTGCTAGTTCTTGTCATCCTCTTATCTAATTCCATTTCCCACAAACAATTTAGAGCTCCTGCTGGTGCTGCTGCCAAAGCGCCTCCTCCTAAAGTACAGATCAGTTTCGGGGAAGACAAAGGCCATTCTTCTGTTAAAGCCATTCCTCCCAAAGTTGTGGCGAGTAAAAGTGGGATTAGTCTAGGTTTTGCTACTTCAAGCCAAGGAGGCAAAGTTAATCTTTTTCTTGAAGGTACAACTTCATCCCTAATTGAAGATTGATAGTTCAATTTTTCTAAGTTACTACTGTTCATTAGTTGATACCGACCGTTTGGGGATTAAGGGTGTGATTTAGATTTTTTTTGGTAAAAGGATTTCTAAAAATTAATGTTGTTAATATCGCAATAAATAAAGAGGCGTTAAGTTGATGACCGATGATAAAAATAGGTTCATTCAAATTTGTTTTAAGA
>CACGDL010000070.1 GCA_902571795.1 uncultured Prochlorococcus sp. | reverse complement strand
AGGTTGCATTAGGCCACCACTTCCTGAATCAGAGTCGTCATCATCATTTTCTGTTTCTTCTCCAAATAACGCAAATATGCCTAATACAATTGATGAAAGAATAATTGATAAGGGTAAAATCGAAGTTTGGATTCCGACGTCTATATATTCACCCATAAAATAAATAAATTTTTATAAACCTAACCGAAATCAAACTTTTTCGCGGATTTTAAATAATTATTTAATAATTTATTCTCTTTTAATAAGTTCTTTATCGAAATTTTTTATTTCTCTTTCAAAACACCCGAACCACAATATAAGTTGATCAATTTGATTTTGAATTTCAGTTGCACCTAAACCCCTTATAGTAATTATTGATAAGTGTTCGCCTTCATTAAAATTAAATTTATTTTGAACACTACTTACCAAAGAATTTTTAAGCATTTTAAAAGTAGAATTTTTTAATTTTGTCTCTATCAAGATGTTTGGCTTTTTGAGCTTTATTTTATTAAAACCACATTTTTTAGCTAGTAATTTTAGTCTCATTATCATAATTAGGGACTCAACAGGTTTGGGTAGGTTTCCATATCTATTTACCCAGTCTGTAGCTAATTCAGTTAATTCATCATTATTTGAACATTCAGTAGCAGATTTGTAAGCCTCAAGCTTCTCTTCTCTGTTTAATATCCATGTTGCAGGTATAAATGCATTGATTGGCAGATCAATTTGAGTGTCGTTAACTTCAGGTATTTCTTGCCCGCTGATTTCTGAAATAGCCTCATGGAGCATTTCTATATATAAATCATATCCAATAGCATTAACCTTTCCACTTTGTTCTTCTCCTAGTAAACTACCAACACCTCTTATTTCCATATCTTTCATTGCAAGTTGGTATCCACTACCTAGTTCTGAAAAGTCTTTTATCGCTTTCAATCTTTGTTTTGCAGCGTCATTAATTTTATTTATATTGGGATAAAATAACCAAGCATGTGCTTGTACACCGCTTCTACCAACTCTTCCCCTAAGTTGATAAAGTTGTGAAAGGCCAAATTTGTGAGAATCTTCAATAATGATTGTATTTACTTTAGGGATGTCTAATCCACTTTCAATTATCGTGGTGCATATCATTAGATCTACTTCTCCATTATTAAAAGCAATCATTGCATTTTCAAGCTCTGTTTCGTTCATTTGCCCATGAGCAACAATAAATTTTAAGCTGGGAAACATATTTTTTAATTTGTTTACAGCTTGATCTATATCAGAAATTCTTGGAAGAACATAAAAAATTTGACCTCCCCTATCAAGTTCTTGATTAATAGCAGTTCTTATAACATCCATATCTATTTCAGATAAATATGTTTTTATTGATCTTCTTGATGGTGGAGGAGTATTTAGTAAGCTCATTTGTCTTAGTCCACTTAAGCTCATATAAAGAGTTCTTGGAATTGGAGTTGCCGAGAGAGTTAAAACGTCTATATTGGTTTTGATTCTTTTTATTTTTTCCTTTTGCCTTACTCCAAATCTTTGTTCTTCATCAATAACTAGTAGTCCTAAGTTTTTAATTTCTATTTCTTTCCCTAAAATTTGGTGCGTTGCTACAACTAAATCAATTTTGTTATTTTTCAAACCTGCATAGATTTTCTTTCTTTCATTAACGGTTTTGAATCTATTGAGTAATGATACTTTTATTGGGTAAGGAGAAAATCTATTACTTATTGTTCTCCAATGTTGCTGAGCTAGTATTGTTGTGGGTGCTAGTAATATTACTTGTTTGCCTGATGTAATAGCCTTAAAAATAGCCCGAATAGCTACTTCTGTTTTGCCAAATCCTACATCTCCACAAACTAGCCTGTCCATTGGTTTATCGCTTTCCATATCAGATTTTATTTCTTCTACAGCAGTAATTTGGTCAGGTGTTGGTTGATAAGGGAATGATTCCTCTAATTCATCTTGCCAAGGACCATCTTCTGGGTAAATGTAACCCTTTAATTTTTCTCTCTTTGCATAAAGTTTTAAAATATCGACAGCAACTTTTTTGATTTGTTTCTTATTTTTTTCTTTTATTTTTTCCCATTCTGTCCCTCCTAATTTATTTATTTTCGGCTTT
>CACGDL010000069.1 GCA_902571795.1 uncultured Prochlorococcus sp. | reverse complement strand
TTGGCTTAGCGTTCGGTCAACCTCAAAAACAGGAGGGAGAAACAGTTGATCCATTCTTGTACGAACTTTATTATAAGTATCAAGTAAATGATTCAGTTTCCGTTACTCCAGCAATATTTGGGGGAACATCTAAGAATGCCAGTGGTGCTGAAGTAGACAGTACTGGCTACATTGTACAAACCACTTTCAAATTCTAAATCGTTTTTAAAAAATAAAAACGTTCCTAAAAGGAGCGTTTTTTTTTTATCAATTTATTTCCTAGAATTATTCTTGCTTATTTTTTATCTAATTATTTAAAGAAATTAATAGACGTAAAACAATGTTTAAAATATATTGCACCAAAAATTAAAAAACTTTCAAAAATACTACATCTGATTATATCTTCAAATACTAAATAAATATGTGAGATTCTCTTTCACATTCACCAGCAATTCTCTCCCTCTCCGACTGGGATGCATGTACTAGATTTAGCAGCCTCATCAGCAATTTTTTGAGCATCTTTATCAAGAATAAAATCTGCATCTATTGACATGTCAGTATTCCATTCCTTCAGGCCCCCCAAATCTTGTTCTCCTCCACTAGCGGGTGATGAAATTGCTAGCGCACTAGTTGCTGCTATGAATATTGCAATTGAACTTTTTCTTGGCATTGTTTCTTAATATTTATAATAATCATTCTAAATATCTCCAATAACTTTTTCTATTTGATGTATAAAATGATCCATTAATTACCTAAAATTCTTAATAAATTTGCATAAGACTTGAAAATTAAATCAAGCTCATCCGATCTCCCATGTTTTGCTAAGAGCCCTCTTGCTCCAGCATCTAGATCAAATAAATATTCTCTTTCTTCCTTTGATCTAACATAACTCTCTATCCATCCTACGCATACTAATCTTTCACCATTTTTTACTTCATCCACTGCATGCAAGTAAGAACTTGGATATATTATTATCTCTCCAACATTTAATTTGAATTTCTCTTCTGAATTCATTCCTTCAATAATTAATTCTCCACCTTTATAAAAATCTTTATTCGTCAATGAAAGAGTAAAAGATAAATCTGATCTACCGGAAGACATGTATGGATTGTCAATATGTCTCCCATAATGCATATTATTTGAAGATTTTGTAAACATTATTCCATGTATTCTTTTTGCTAAAGTAAAACTTCTTATTAATTGGCTGGAAAGGATCTTTTTATTGACTAATTGAGCATTGTTTTTTGATACTTCAGTATTTCTATTAAGTTGCAAATTATTTTTTACCATTGAGGCGTGACTGCCAGCAGTTTTTTTTCCATCTTCCCAATCTTTTTCGCTACATTTCTCTAATTCTTTTTTTATTAAATTTATTTCTTCAGCGTTTAGTAGCTGATGGATTAGATAATTCATATGAAATATAAAAAATGATACAACTCGATGTATAGAAGTTCGCTTTAAAAGTTTGAACTATATTTATGGGTATAAAGTAACCATAGATACTTATTTGAAAAAGTGCAAAAACTAAAAAAAATAATCTTTTCAGTATTTACATGTACATTTTTGTTAAACGTTAATATACCTGCTAATTCAACAGAAAAAGAAGTCAAAGTTTATTCTGGAAGACATTACAACACAGATAGAAGTATTTACAAAAGATTTGCAGAAGAAACAGGAATTAAAGTTAGGCTTATAGAAGCAGCAGGGATATCTTTAATTGAAAGATTGAAAAGAGAAGGAAAGAATTCTCAAGCAGATTTGATATTGCTAGTAGATGCCGCAAGAATTACTAATGCAGCCAAAGCTGGATTACTTCAGCCAATAGTATCTTCTAGTTTAGAAAATGACGTTCCAGTTGGCTTGAAAGATCCAAAAAAGGAATGGTACGCATTAACAAGAAGAGTAAGAGTAATGATAGCTAATCCAAAAGTGGTAGATGTTAGCAAGATCAATGATTATACTGATTTGGCAGATCCTTCTTTAAAAGGGAAAGTATGTTTAAGAAATAGAAAAAGTCCATATAATCAATCTTTAGTTGCTAATCAAATAATTAATAAAGGGGAATCAGAAACTAAAGATTGGTTAAGCGGAATGATTTCAAATGTTTCCCAACCATTTTTCCCAG
>CACGDL010000068.1 GCA_902571795.1 uncultured Prochlorococcus sp. | reverse complement strand
GCGTGTCTTTGTATTTCATTAATGTTTTCTAAATTTTCGTATCCAATTTTTGATAGAGATTTTTGAATTTCACCTTTGTTTTTATTGGGGATATTACAGAGTAAAATATCTTGATTAGGTGTGAGTCTTAAATCTAAATTATATTTTTTAACAATACTTGTGATGGTATTCTTCTTCTCTCCAGATAATCTTCCTGATAATAATGGTAAACCTACGAAATGGGAGGTTTTATTTTGTTTATGCCAACCTAGGTAATCAATTAGAACCTTATCAGGTTCTTTTCTAATTTTTTTAATTTCTTTTTTGAAATACTTATCAGAAAGTATCTTTTTGAACCATTTAATACCTTTTCTATGAAGAAGATATTTCATTCTCGAATTTTTTCTTGATTTTCTATCACCATAATCTCTTTGAATAGCCACGATGCTTTGTATTAATTCATAAACATCAGGTTCTTCCACGTATCCAAGTGGATCTGCAATTCTGGCAAATGTCTCCTCATTATTATGTGTGCGACCCATACCACCTCCAACATAGAAGTTGCATCCTTCTAATTTTCCATCTTTAGAAGTAAAGGCAACTATTCCTATATCATTGGTAAGAAGATCAACAGAATTGTCCCCAGGAACTGTCACGGCACATTTGAATTTTCTTGGTAAGTAAGATGAACCATAAAGAGGCTCATCTTTTATTCCACTAAAAACATTATCTTTGAATTGGAGCTTCCTAATTGCTTCAATATCTTCATCAGGCTTTATGGTGTACTCTAAATCTCCATCAGCCCAAAGCTCTAAAAAAGTGCCTTGGCCGGCCATTGGGGTGAGAAGATCTGCAACTTTTTTTGCCAATGCTCTTGCAATATTATAGTCTGGCGAATCAAATGGAGCCGCAGGGGCCATAACGTTTCTATTTATGTCTCCACATGCAGCTAATGTTGAGCCCATTGAATTTACTATTGTTTGAATTACTTGCTTTAGGTTCTCTTTCCTGATTCCATGCATTTGAAAGGCTTGTCTTGTAGTGGCCCTAAGTGTTCCATTACCTAGTTTTTCAGATAATTCATCTAATGCTAAAAATAATTTCCCAGGGACTTCACCGCCCGGATTTCTTAACCTAAGCATCATTTGCCAATCTTTACTTTTGCCAGGCCTTCTATTTTCCCTATTATCTTGTTGATAACTACCATGAAATTTTAATAACTGAACCGCATCGTTGGTAAAATGATCACTTTCATTGACTAATTCCGTAGCAAGTGGTTCTTTAAGAAATTGGCTACTTTTTTTAAAATTTTCAAATTTAGAAACTTCTAGTCCATTTGCCAAACAAACAGTTTCTTCCTTGGCAGAGTCTTTTTTCTTTTTTACTTTCTCAACCTTGATCAAAGGACCAAAAAATATCTCTTTTTATACATTAGCGAAAAGCTTATTTAACTGGTAGTAAATTATAGTAAGTGAAGTCATATTTTTTTCTTGTCTAAATATTTACTTGAGATAGGAACAGAAGAGTTGCCCGCAAAATTTTCTCATTCTGTTCTAGAGCAATTCAAATCTCTAATTGAATTTGAATTGGATAAAAAGTCAATCAAATACGAACATATAGTTGTTACCTCCACACCTAGGAGGATAGTTCTAGTACTCGATGGTTTAGTTGATTATTCAGAAGATAAGATAATAGAAAGAAAAGGGCCTAAAGCAAATTCAGCTTATTTAAATGGATGTCCTACTAATGCTGCTTTAGGATTTGCTAATAGCTTAGATATAGATGTATGTGAGCTAGAAATAAAAAATACAGAAAAGGGTGATTTTGTATTTGGAAAGAAAATTGAGAAAGGACTATCAACAAAAATTTCTTTGTCTTCGATTATCCCAAAATTAGTCAAGAGTCTTCAAGGCCCTCGATTTATGAAATGGGGGGCTGGGAACATAAAATTTTCAAGACCTATTAGGTGGATTGCCTCTATTTATAATGATGAAATTCTTGATTTTGATTTTGATGAATGTGATCCAAAGATCAAAATAAGTAATAAAACAAAAAGTCATAGGCTAATCAATGAAGTTTTAGAAGTTCAGAATCCTGATGAATTTTTTGAATTATTGAAACGAAATAGAGTAATAGG
>CACGDL010000067.1 GCA_902571795.1 uncultured Prochlorococcus sp. | reverse complement strand
AATTGAGAAAGTGGGTAAAGGTCTGCGCTCGATGTTCAGTTGGCTGAAATAAATTTATTTTTACTATTTCTTGGATCGATTGGTTTTGATTTATTGATCGGCGATCCAAGATTCTTAATCCACCCTGTTCAAGTAATTGGCTTTTACATAAAAAAAATATCTGATTACCTAATAAATAATTTTGGAGAAAATAAAAATATATTATTTTGGGGTGGTTTCTTAGTTGCTATATCCACTATTGGAATGAGTTTTGGTTTAGGAAGATTGATGGAACTAAGTTATATTCACTCAAAAAATCATTTTTTTGTTGGATTGTTAATTTTTTTTGGACTTTCAAGTTGTATTGCAACTAAGGGACTTATTTCAAGTGTAAAAGAGATCGCAGAGCTAATGGAACGCAAGGAAATTAATAACCAAAATAAGAGAATAATAAAAGAGAAGGTACAAAGAATAGTAAGTAGGGATGTAAGGTCATCTTCTATAAAACATCTCTTGAGATCAAGTACCGAAAGCCTCACCGAAAATTCTGTTGATGGAATATTTGGGCCATTATTTTGGATTTTTATTGGGATTATTTTTATGAAGTTTTCAATTTTTCTACCAGGACCATTGTCACTTGGTTTTTCTTATAAAGCCATAAGTACTTTAGATTCAATGATAGGTTACAAATATGATTATTTTAGATATTTGGGTTACTTCAGTGCAAAAATCGAAGATATTTTTACATTTGTTCCTTCAAGATTAGTTTTAATAACGTTACCTTTAGTTAGCTCCAAAGTTAATGAGTATGGATCAATCATAAAAAAAAGTTATCTTGATGGTAAAAAATATGATTCACCTAATGCTGGGATTTCAGAAGCTATATTTGCTTATATTTCTGGTATAAAATTGGGTGGAAAAAGTAAATATAAAAATGAAATTATTGAAAAGCCAATAATCAATGCGAATGGAGATAATTGCACTGGAGAGAAAATTAAATTAATTTGTCAATTAATTTTGAGATTACAATTTTTATGGATAATAATTTTTATCTTAATGTTTTTTATAATTTCAACTTTAATTTAATGATAAATTAGTTTTAAAATTACTAGAATAAAATATAAAAATTTTATGCAAGAAAACGGTTCTCCAATAGAAAATCAAAATGACGATTTTACTAATACATCATCAACTGATAATGAATCCTCAAAATGGGTAGACAATCAGGGAGATGAAGTAAAGAATGTTTTTGGATTTAATAGCAGTGCTGAACTTGTAAATGGTAGAGCTGCAATGATCGGATTCTTAATGCTAATATTAACCGAGTTAGTTTTTAGCGGCAGACCTGTTACTTCTTCAATTTTTGGTATTAATTAAAAATGGAAGCAAAAAAATCTAATCCAATAAAAGTATTCTTATACATATCTATATGGGTAATTATTTGGGGCACTTTAGGATCCTTAGTCGATTTTCCTCTATATAAAAATAAAATCTACTTAGAAGGAAGCATATATCAATATCTTACTTTCACAGTTACAGCGATTATTTCTATTATATCTGCAAAGTTTTTTTATAAGAAAATTGATCTATAAAAACTTGTATCTAAATTTCTTAATAATTTTTGCTGGTTCTTTACTTTCATTGGACTTGTAAAGTATCCACTGGTGAGTCTCAGTATCATGATCACAACCATAATTTCCAGATGGGTTATCGTAACTTGAAAGATATGAATGACAATTTTGGTCTGCCTCAAAAGCGGAGTCATATCCTGTTAGAAAATATATTAAAAATAGAACAGTTATTAACAAAAAAAATATTTGAGAAACTAAATTAACTACCTTCATAAGATATTCTAAAATTTAAATATATCATCTAATAAAATTTTTCGATCTAAAAATGTAGCTAACGGCCAACATTAAATACAAAGTCATGGAATGATTGATTCTTTAAATAAAGGATGACTAGCAATAATAAAATCATATTTAAGCCTATTACTATTGATCCAAAAATATTTATTTGTTTTTTACCTGGCAAAGTGTAAGTAAATTTCTTACCTTTAAGAAAACCAGCTAAGCCTTTTTTTTCTTTTATTTGAGTATTTTGAGTATTATCCTTAACTTCATTATCTGAAAAACCTTTTACCATTACAAATTAAATAACAAAACTATAATATTCCAAAAAAATAAATTATTTTAATAATTAACAATTTTTAATCACATATGGGATCATTAATGAAATGCTCTCATTTGAGAAATTATTAAAAAAATAAGCTTCAATAATTTCCGTTTGCAGCCCCAATAAACTTGATTG
>CACGDL010000066.1 GCA_902571795.1 uncultured Prochlorococcus sp. | reverse complement strand
ATTTCGACCTTTGTATATCTTAAAAAAAATACAAATAATCAACTGTAATAAATCACAGTAAATTACTTGTAACTTTGCCTTTGGAGTGTAAGGTCGAAATCTAATAGCTGATAAAGGTAATGTAAAATTGGTTAATTCTTTATTGGATTTTGAGTCATAATATTCGCCAACAAAAATGCAGCAGGATTTTTTACTGGAAATTATTCCCTTTGATTTTAATTCTTTATATGCTGTGGAATTAGTTATAAAATATAATTTTCTTGCAGTAATAAATATATTTTGTATTTTTTTTGTAAACCTTAATTTCATTTATATATGATTATGTTAATACACTTTTTGAATAGAATAATATAAGATAATGTTGATTATGGCTAATTAGTGACTATTTACTTTTTCTTATAATATAAAATAAGTCTATTAAACTACTAGTTGATAATTAATAAAATGAAATTATATGTTTTTGGTTCTAAAAGAGTTGGGGGAGTTAGAATTGCAACTTTATCTCTTTTTAATTCATTAAAAAAATTAGGATATGAAGTTGAATACATATTTGGATTTAAAGCTATTAAACTTTATTTTTTAAACCTTTTAAATATTCTCAGAGGTGAAAAAAATAATTATTATTTTATTACATGGGGAGTTTATAATTTTTTGCCATTCCCACGCAAAAAATCATTAAGTTTTTTGCATGGTTTCCCTTCATATAATCAACAAGACTTTTTAAGATATATTCTGTTTAGACTTATAATCTTTTTTAATAAACTTAGAAAGATTAAAACTATATCAGTTAGCAAATATGCCCAATCTATTTTGCAAGATATTTTTACGTTAAAAACAACCATGATAAGAAATAGTGTTCCTCTAAATTATTTAAGAGATTATAGACCTGAAAATTTTAAGAAAGACATAGATATTATATTTATTGGAAGAGCTAATAAATTTAAATTGCCTATTTATATTCTCGAATATTTAGAAATTTTAGCTAATAATGGATTAAATATTTATGTCATTGGTGATGGTGAATCTAAGAAGAATTATTTAAAAAATAAGTTTAAAACGCGAATTAATTTCCTAAACTTTGTTTCACACGAAATTGTTTTGACATTCTTCAAAAGATCAAAATATTTTATTAGCTGTTCAAATTCCGAACCTTTTGGCATAGTCTTTTTGGAGTCTATATTATATGGATGTAAAACCATAGCTCCAAGATCTGGTGGATTATTGGAAATTGCCTCATTATTTCCAGAAGGTTTTAGAGACTACTTTACTTTTTACGATGATGATAAGAATGCTAAAGAGATTTTACTTGGGTTGAATTTTTCAAACTCTATAAATATTAAAAATGAAATAGAATTAATTTCAAAAATTTTAAAACTTTATTTTAATCCTATCAATCATGCTAAAGAAGTAATAAAAAATTTAAAAGAATTAGATCTTTAATTGGAACCAAAACGATGAAAATTGCAAACAACTCTTAAAGTCTTTATAAGAATAACGAAATCAAAGAATATAGATTTATTTTTTATATAAAAAATATCAAAAGAAAGCTTATTTTTAGAATCCTCAATACTAGAACCATAAGGATAATTTACTTGAGCCCAACCACTCATTCCTGGTTTGGCAAGATACTTTAAATTATAAAATTTAATGTTTTTTTTAAGAGTCTCCTCTATTTCTGGTCTCTCGGGTCTTGGTCCAATTAAGCTCATTTCACCTTTTAAAACTGAGTAAAGTTGTGGAATCTCATCAAATCTTGTTTTCCTAAGTATTTTCCCAATATAAGTTGTTCTAGGATCATTTTTAGACGCCCACTTTACTCCTTCAATTTCAGCATTAATATTCATCGATCTAAATTTATAGATTTTAAATATTTTTCCATTTAAGCCGACTCTATTTTGCGAATAAAGTATTGGACCCTTATCTTCTAACCATATAAAAAAACATATAAAAAAAATAAATGGTATGGAAAATATTAAAATTAAAACTGATAGTGAAATATCTCCAATTCTTTTAATTTTGTTTGAGATATCATTTTTACTTGATTTTTGTTTTATTTGATAAATATTTTCTAGAGTAAAAAGTTCTATTGGAATTCTCTCAAAAGTTTTTTCGTACCAATCTTCAATACTATATAGTCTCAATATTTTTTCAATATTTCTATCAACTAATGAATAGAAAACATCATCGATATTTCTTTCATGATCGATAATTATTTCTGAATTAACTATTTTGCTAATGTCACTTTCCTTGAGTTTTTCAACTAATATTTCTTTATAATACTGACTCTTGGAGATGGTTTTATTAATTTCTTTTAAGTTTTTATCAGAACCAATGTAAAACCATCTTTTTACTTTATTAATTTTTTGCGATGATAAATTCACTGAAAACTTTAGTAAAACACAAAAAATAAAATTTAA
>CACGDL010000065.1 GCA_902571795.1 uncultured Prochlorococcus sp. | reverse complement strand
CATCTACGATCGAATGGGAGGAATGAAAGAACTAAATCATAACCACGAAATGATGAGTTCTAACACTGAAAAAATATGGGCTGGAATAAGTCAAAATTCTAATAATGAAATAGCAATAAATAATTTATCAATTGAAGTTTCAGCTATGCAATTTGCATTTCTATTCAATTATCCCAAGGGCAATTTCATATCGGGAGAACTACACGTTCCTGTTGATCAAAAAGTATCAATGAAAATGGAATCTAAAGATGTCATTCATGCTTTTTGGGTACCAGAGTTCAGAATTAAACAGGATATTATTCCTGGGCAACCGACTATTCTAAATTTCACTCCTACAAAAGTAGGAAAATATCCGATAATTTGCGCGGAATTATGTGGCCCATATCATGGAGGGATGCGAGCTTCGATAATTGTTGAAGAAGAATCTGATTACAACGATTGGTTTAACAAAAATAAAAAAACAGAGGTAAATTTATGACAATATCAATTGATCCACAAGAAACTAATAATAAAAGTCTTCAACCTAAAGGCTGGCTTAGATACTTTAGTTTTAGTCTTGATCATAAAGTAATTGGGATACAATACTTGGTTTGCGGTTTTCTCTTCTATTTAATAGGAGGAACTTTAGCGAGCGCTATAAGAATTGAACTAGCCAGTCCAATGTCTGATTTCATGCCAAGAGATGTTTATAACCAAGTTTTAACTTTACACGGAACAATAATGATATTCCTTTGGATAGTACCTGTAGTTAACGGTGCTTTTGGCAATTATTTAATTCCATTTTATGTAGGAGCGAGAGATATGGCATTCCCAAGATTAAATGCCGTAGCTTTTTGGTTAATTCCTCCTTCAGGTTTGATGCTGGTAGCAAGCTATTTTGTTGAGGGTGCTGCTCAGGCTGGATGGACGGCTTATCCACCTTTGAGCATAACTACTCCTCAATCGGGACAAATTATTTGGATTCTGAGCGTTTTATTACTTGGAGGTAGTTCTATATTTGGTGGAATAAACTTTATCGCGACAATTATCAAATTAAGAAGACCAGAATTAAAACTTATGCAATTACCTATGTATTGTTGGGCAATGCTTGGAACAAGTCTATTAGTTGTTTTGTCGACTCCTGTTTTAGCAGGCACTTTAATTCTACTTAGCTTCGATATCATTGCTAATACAGGGTTTTTCAATCCTGTTTTAGGCGGCAATGTCGTAGTTTATCAGCATTTATTTTGGTTTTATTCTCATCCAGCTGTATACATAATGGTACTTCCTGCCTTTGGTTTAGTTAGTGAAATACTTCCTGTACATGCTAGAAAACCACTTTTTGGATATACAACAATGGTTTTTTCAATAATGGGGATAGTAGTTTTAGGTTTAGTTGTTTGGGCTCATCATATGTTTACGAGTGGAACGCCCCCTTGGATGAGATTGTTCTTTACTATTGCCACAGCATTTATTGCTGTTCCAACAGGTATAAAATTTTTTAATTGGGTTGCAACATTATGGGGAGGTAAAATTTCCATCAATAGTGCAATGTTATTCTCTTGCGGATTTATTATAAATTTTGTTTTTGGAGGTATTACAGGAGTTGCTTTAGCTCAGGTACCTTTCGATATTCATGTACATGATACCTATTTCGTCGTTGCCCATTTTCATTACATAGTCTATGGAGGGACTGTTTTTATTATTTTCTCCTCAATTTATCATTGGTTCCCCAAAGTAACTGGGAAAATGCTATACGAAAAATTAGGGATTTTACATTTTATAATTACCTTTATTGGATTTAACTTGTGCTTTGCTCCTCAACATTGGCTTGGTTTGAATGGAATGCCAAGAAGAGTTGCAGAATATGATCCTCAATTCCAGTTCGTTAATCAAGTTAGCAGCCTTGGGGCTCTGTTGATGGCTATAAGTACAATTCCTTTTTTAGTTAATGTATTCCTTAGTGTGAGAAATGGAAAAGATGCTGGAGATAACCCTTGGAATGCTCTTACACCTGAATGGTTAACTTCTTCTCCACCTCCAGTTGAAAATTGGGAAGGAGAAGCTCCATTAGTTGAAGAACCATACGGTTATGGTAAAGAAATTTCTGAACGAAAATAAAAACATATGACAACACTAGATAGCTCAAAAGAAATCCAAAAAAATAATTCTCAAGTTAACGAAACACATGAAGACTACAGAATGTTTGGTCTTATAACTTTCCTAATTGCGGACGGAATGACTTTTGCTGGATTCTTTGCTGCTTATTTAACTTATAAAGCAGTAAATCCATTACCTGACGGTGCTATTTATGAATTAGAACTACCAATACCTACACTCAATACAATTTTGTTACTTGTTAGTAGTGCAACTTTCCATAAAGCAGGCAAAGCACTTTTAAAAGATAAAAACTCTGAATCCCAAAAATGGTTATTTTTTACTGCTTTTCTTGGAATTATATTTTTAATATGTCAATTATTTGAATATTTTCATTTGCCTTTTGGATTAACAGATAATTTATTTGCAAGTACT
>CACGDL010000064.1 GCA_902571795.1 uncultured Prochlorococcus sp. | reverse complement strand
CAAGAAAGAGAAAGAGGAATTACTATTACTGCAGCTGCAATATCTACAAGTTGGCAAGATCATAGGATTAATATTATTGATACTCCTGGACACGTTGACTTTACTATTGAAGTGGAAAGATCAATGCGAGTCTTGGATGGAGTTATAGCTGTATTTTGCGCAGTTGGTGGAGTTCAGCCTCAATCAGAAACAGTTTGGCGTCAAGCAGATAGATACTCTGTCCCAAGAATGGTTTTTGTTAATAAAATGGATAGGACTGGTGCGGATTTTCTTAAAGTTAATAAACAAATTAAAGATCGACTAAAGGCAAATGCACTCCCAATTCAATTACCCATTGGAGCTGAAGGTGATCTTACAGGTATTATTGATTTAGTCGCCAACAAAGCATATCTTTACAAAAATGATTTAGGTACTGATATAGAAGAAGCACCAATTCCATCTGACATGGAGGAGGAAGCTGCTGATTGGAGACTTAAGTTAATGGAAAGTGTTGCAGAAAATGATGAGGAGTTAATTGAGATTTTTCTTGAAACAGGAGAATTATCCACAGAACAACTAAAAAAAGGTATTAGGGAGGGTGTTTTAAAGCATGGATTAGTTCCTGTATTATGCGGTTCAGCTTTTAAGAATAAAGGTGTCCAACTTGTATTAGACGCTGTAGTTGATTATTTGCCAGCTCCAGTTGATGTGAAACCAATACAAGGTGTTTTACCAAGTGGTAAAGAAGATGTTAGACCTTCAGATGATAATGCACCTTTCAGTGCACTAGCTTTCAAAGTGATGTCAGATCCCTATGGGAAATTAACTTTTGTAAGAATGTATTCTGGTGTTCTTTCGAAGGGAAGTTATGTAATGAATTCTACTAAGGATGCTAAAGAGAGAATTTCTAGATTAGTGATTCTTAAGGCTGATGAAAGAGAGGAGGTTGATGAATTGAGAGCTGGTGATTTAGGAGCTGTACTAGGTCTAAAGAACACAACAACTGGGGACACTTTGTGTAACACAGAAGATCCAATAGTTTTGGAGACATTGTTTATCCCTGAACCAGTTATATCAGTAGCTGTTGAGCCAAAAACTAAAGGCGATATGGAAAAATTATCCAAAGCTTTAACTGCTTTATCTGAAGAGGATCCAACTTTTAGGGTAAGTACAGATTCTGAGACAAATCAAACTGTTATTGCAGGTATGGGCGAGTTGCACTTAGAAATACTCGTTGACAGAATGTTAAGGGAATTTAAGGTTGAAGCTAATATCGGAGCTCCGCAGGTTTCATACAGAGAAACTATTAGGTCTAGTTCGAAAGGCGAAGGTAAATATGCAAGACAAACTGGAGGTAAGGGTCAATACGGTCATGTAATTATTGAAATGGAACCTGCTGAAGTAGGTAAAGGTTTTGAATTTGTAAATAAAATTGTTGGTGGAGCTGTACCAAAAGAGTATATTGGCCCTGCATCTAATGGAATGAAAGAGACCTGTGAATCTGGGGTTCTTGCCGGTTATCCACTCATTGATGTAAAAGTAACACTAGTCGATGGTTCATTCCACGATGTAGACTCATCTGAAATGGCCTTCAAAATTGCAGGTTCCATGGCTTTTAAAGACGGGGTTAAAAAATGCAATCCTGTCCTCTTAGAGCCTATGATGAAAGTTGAGGTCGAAAGTCCTGACGACTTTCTTGGATCTGTAATTGGTGATCTCTCTTCTAGAAGAGGTCAAGTAGAAGGACAATCTGTTGATGATGGATTGTCTAAGGTACAGGCCAAAGTGCCCTTAGCCGAAATGTTCGGTTATGCCACTCAACTCCGATCAATGACTCAAGGTCGGGGTATATTTTCAATGGAGTTCGCAAATTATGAGGAAGTTCCTCGTAATGTTGCTGAAGCTATCATTTCCAAGAATCAGGGCAACTCCTGATCTCTAAACTAAAACACTCTTAAACCCTCGATTCTTTAATTCAAAATGGCTCGCGAGAAGTTCGAAAGAAACAAACCACATGTCAACATAGGTACTATTGGCCATGTTGATCATGGAAAAACAACACTAACAGCTGCTATTACAAACGTATTAGCTAAAAAAGGTCAAGCTCAAGCTCAAGACTATGGAGACATTGATGGTGCTCCTGAAGAAAGAGAGCGCGGCATTACCATTAATACAGCTCATGTTGAATATGAAACTGAAGGCAGACATTATGCTCATGTTGATTGCCCAGGACATGCTGATTATGTGAAAAATATGATCACAGGTGCCGCCCAGATGGATGGAGCTATTCTAGTTTGTGCAGCTACAGATGGTCCTATGGCACAAACAAAAGAGCATATTCTATTAGCTAAACAGGTTGGAGTTCCTGCTCTTGTAGTTGCTCTCAATAAGTGCGATATGGTCGATGATGAAGAAATCATTGAACTTGTCGAAATGGAAATTAGGGAATTGTTAGATAGTTATGACTTCCCCGGAGATGACATTCCTATAGTTCAAGTTTCAGGTTTAAAAGCCTTAGAAGGGGATTCTACTTGGGAATCAAAGATTGAAGAGTTAATGAAGGCTGTTGATGCTAGCATTCCCGAACCAGAAAGAGAGGTTGATAAACCATTCTTGATGGCAGTTGAAGATGTTTTCTCGATTACAGGTAG
>CACGDL010000063.1 GCA_902571795.1 uncultured Prochlorococcus sp. | reverse complement strand
TCATGTGCTTCTCTGGATAAAGCGCCTAAACTCATTCCTCCAGTACAGAACCTTTTGCAAATTGATTCAACACTTTCAACTTCCTCTAATGGAATACTTTTTCTTTGTGAATTAATAGTTAGTAAATCTCTTAGGGATGTTGTCGGTCTATTACTAATTAGTTTTTTGTAAGTTTCAAAATGATCGTAGCCTGGTCCTTGTTTTACAGCTGAATGTAAAACTTTGGACATCTCTGGGTTATTGGAATGATATTCTCCATTATTTCTAAATTGTACAAATCCTAAAAATTCTAATTTCTTTAAATCGATCTCTGGATAGGCTTTCGTGTGTATTGAAAGAGTTTCATTAGTTAATTCTCTTAATGTTATGCCAGCGATACGGCTTGTTGTACCATCAAAAGCAATTTTTATTAAGTCAGATCCAAGGCCTACAGCTTCAAAAATTTGTGCACCATGGTAACTAGATAAAAGTGAAATGCCTATTTTCGAGAGAATTTTTCTTAGACCGTCTTCTAGAGCTTTTTTAATATTTTCTTGAACATCAATCATTGATAGTGGATTTATTTTTTTGCTATCAATGAGCTTTTGGGTTTTTGGATGTTTCAACCAGTGTCTACCTGCTTCGAAGGTTAACCAAGGGCAAACCGCGCTTGCACCATAACCAATCAAGCAAGCCAAATGATGTGTGCTCCAACATTGACCTGTTTCAATAATTAGAGAAGCTTTGAGCCTGATTTCTTTTTTTAGAAGGTAATGATGGATTGCGCCAACAGCAAGTAAAGGAGGAATAAAAGTCTTTGTAGGATTAATACCTTTATCAGAAATAATAATTAAAGAGCAACCTTCTTTTATAGAGAGCTCACTCTGTTTACAAATTGCTTTTAATTGGTTCTCTAAGCCTTGAACACCTTCCTCAATATCAAACAAACTTGAAATTGTTTGAGATTTAATTTTTGATTTTTTAATGGAAATGAGTTCTTTTTCATTTAGAATTGGACTTCGCAAGTGAACAAAAGGTTTAGGATCTTTAATCTTAAATGGTGTACATCTTTCTCCAAGATGCATCTCTAAACTCATTACCAGTTTTTCTCTTAAAGGATCAATAGGAGGATTTGTAACTTGTGCAAATCTTTGCTTGAAATAGTCATATAAAATGTGTGGCTTTGAAGAAAGCACTGCTAATGGGATATCGTCGCCCATGCAATAGGTAGGCTCTTTAGCTAATGAAGCCATTGAATCCAAGATAAGATCATTATCTTCTGCTGAAAAACCGTACGCAGTTTGTTGTTGTAATAGCTCAAGGTCTTTTAGTTTGCAGTCTTGAAACCATTCACTATTATCAATTTTGATATTTCTATTATTTAGGAGATTTTTGTAATCATGTCTTTTCGCGGCTTCAGATTTTACCTCCCAATTTCTGAGGATTCTATTTTGATGAAAATCAACCGCCAACATTTGTCCAGGTCCTAATCTACCTTTTTCAATTACTCTTTCCTCTTCAAGATCGACTACTCCTGTTTCGGAACCCATTATTACAAAACCATCATTTGTTATTGAATATCTTGCTGGTCTAAGACCATTTCTATCTAGTGTTGCTCCTACAAAATTTCCATCTGCAAATACAAGTAGAGCAGGACCGTCCCACGCTTCTTGCAGGCTCGCAGAATACTCATAAAATGATTTTATGTCTTCTCTTTGTTCAAGTTCAGGTTGATCTCTAAATGCTTCAGGAACAAGTTTTAATAATGAGTCAGTAATGGGCTGACCTGAACGAATATTGATTTCAAGAGTTGCATCAAGATTTGATGAATCACTTTTGTTTATGTCTACGATTGGCTTAATTTCGTTAGATAACTCTCCCCAAAAATCATCTATGTGTGTTTCTGAAGCTTTAGCCCAGTTGATATTACCTAAAAGGGTATTTATTTCTCCGTTATGACCTAAGAATCTCATCGGCTGAGCTAGTGGCCATTTTGGAAGTGTATTAGTACTAAACCTCCTATGGTAAACAGAAAATGACACTTTAAAACTCTCTTCTCTTAAGTCTTGATAAAACTCAGATAATATTTCAGAACGAACCATACCTTTGTAGACCACTGTTTTAGAACTTAGTGAGGCAAAATAAAATTCACAATTTCCAACATGGTTTTTAAAATTTTCTCTTATTTTTTTCTCAATTCTTTTCCTTAACTGAAATAGAAGCCTCTCAATGTCATTGTTATCTTTTTTATCTATGAATAAAATCCACTGACTTATAAATGGAGCATTTGATTTAGCCAAAGGACCCAAGATTTCATTATTAACAGGTACTGTTCTCCAAGATGTTTTGTTGATTCTTAACTTTTCTGCTTCCTCATCACATATTGATTTACATTCTTCAATTTTATCTTTTTTATTAGGCATAAAAATCATGCCTAAACCTCTATCATATTCTTTTTTAGTTTTAAGATTGACTTCTTTTTCTAAATAATTCCATGGAATTGAACATAAGATGCCTGCTCCATCTCCTGAGTCACTATCCCCTCCGCAACCCCCTCTATGCTCCATGCAGTTAAGGCCTTTTAAGGATTGTTTTAGGATCCAGTTACTTTCTATACCTTTCACATGTGCTACGAAACCGACTCCACAGGAATCTTTCTCCC
>CACGDL010000062.1 GCA_902571795.1 uncultured Prochlorococcus sp. | reverse complement strand
GCCTTAAGTTTGTCTTTAAATGGAGAAACAGCATCAACCACTTTTTGAGCAAGGTCTTCAATGAAAATTAGAGAAGCAACGAATATATCTGCATTAGATATATCTTCTTTAAAATCTTCAAAATTACTATCATTTCTAAGTTCTTCGATAAGATAGCCGCTAAGGTCTATACCTATTGGCCCATTCATTTTATTTATTGACTTTGCAGCTTCCGTTAAGGAATTTTGATATTGTGGCTCAAGGACAACATAAACAGCTTTTATTATAACTTTGTGTTTGTTATCCTCAACAGGAGATACTCTGCGGTTTGCTGAGCGGACCTGCGTAAACATTGATTTTATTTAAGTATTTCTACCAGCCTACGAATGAAAAGACGTTATTGTGTGCAATATAAATAGCGTGTAACAACCTTTAAAAAAAAAATTATTAAAAAAATGATTGAAAATTCTAAAAAACCTATACCAGTACTAGTTTCCGGAGCTTTAGGAAGAATGGGTAGCGAAGTTGTGAATACTGTATTAAATTCTACAGATTGTGAACTTGTTGCAGCAATCGACATAAACGAAAAGAACAATGGCTCAAATATTTCTGAATTATTGAAGGTTCAAAATTGTGATGTTTTTGTTTCAAATGATTTTGAAGGAACTTTATGTTCTGTTAGTCAAAATTACAGAAATGAAAAAATCAAACCTGTTTTGGTCGATTTTACTCATCCCGATTCTGTCTATGAAAATACAAGATCAGCTATCGCATATGGTATATCACCCGTCGTAGGAACTACAGGTCTAAGCCCTGCACAAATAAATGATTTATCTCTTTTTGCTGCTAAAGCATCCGTTGGTTGTGCAATAATCCCTAATTTTTCAGTAGGAATGGTTCTTCTTCAGCAGGCAGCATCAGTAGCTGCAAAGTTTTACGACAATATTGAATTAATAGAGATGCATCATAATCAAAAAGCTGATTCTCCTAGTGGGACGTGTATAAAAACTGCTGAAATGATTGAAGAATATCCAAAGAAATTTAATCAGAATTTAGTAAAAGAGTCTGAATCATTGAAAGGTGTACGCGGAGGGGTCAGAGATTCAGGAATTAATATACATTCTGTGAGATTACCAGGATTATTAGCGCATCAGTTAGTAATTATGGGATCTCCAGGTGAAACTTACACAATTAAGCATGACACTATTGATAGAAAGGCATATATGCCAGGTGTTTTACAGGCTATTAAAAAAATAGGTAATTATGAAACTTTAGTTTATGGACTTGAAAAATTGATTTTTTAAAATGCTCATTCCAATTAATTCAAATCAAATTTCAAAACTCATTCCTGCAGTTGGTACAGGAAGTCAATTTAAGTACACTTTGGGTAACCCAAGAAAAATTCTTCAAAGAGTAATAGTTTCTTCAATTGGTGGATTTATCTCATTAATCATTAGTTCGACAGGAGACCAAACAAATAATTTCTGGTTGTTGCTGTGTGTGGCTTTCTTTTTGTATATCATCTGGGGTCCAATTCTTGAATCAAGTAGAAAAAATTTGAATTTAAGAAAATATAAATTTTTTTCTATATTTGATGGTTATGTATCAGATATTTATAAAACAGAAAAGATTGAAAGTTCAAGAGAACAATCTAATAGGCAAGGTCGATTAGAAGTTATCGAAAATAAAAGGACTTGGTTAGTACTTGAATTAGAAGATGAAGATGGTTATTTGGAAAAATTAAGTTTTCCTATGGAAAATAAGCACAGTCAAATTAGGGTGGGTTCGAGTATTAGATGTTTAATAACATCTGATAACCGTAATTTTGATAGAGATTTTTATTTGACCGATGCTTGGCTTCCTGAAATTAACTTATGGGTTGGTGAGTATCCCTATTTATTAAGACCTGCATTTGAGGAAATTTGCTATATTTATCTGAATAGATAGTTGAAGCTTATATAAAATGCTATGAAAAATAAATTCAATTTTAAAATTGTTGGATCAGGTCCCACAGGATTATTACTTTCAATTGCTCTTTCAAAATTTGATTGCAATATTTTTTTAACTGACTTATTAACAAAAGATAGATTAATTGATAAAGATAAAACTTATGCAATTACTCACTCAACAAGAAAAATCTTATCTAAATTCAGACTTTGGGAAAAATTAGAACCATTTTTATTTGGCTTTGATACCCTTTCAATTTCAGATAGCGTAACTTCTGCTTTTACCAATTTATCAACTTCTGACTTAGATGATGATATAAGTTCTGCCGAAAATATTGGCTGGGTAGTTAAACATTCGGATCTCATGAAAGTATTTTTTCAAGAGATTGACAATTATGAAAATATTTTTTTTATGACACCACAGAGATTGTTACGTAAAAAAATATTATTTGATTATCAATTTTTTTCAACAGGAGCAAACTCACTTGATAAAAAATTCATAGATTTTGTTGATATAAAAAAATCTTATAGTCAGTCTTGCTTAACTTTTAAAGTTTCTCTTAGAGGTCATTGTGAAAAACGAGCTTATGAAATTTTTAGAAAAGAAGGCCCACTTGCATTATTACCTTTAGAAAAAAACTTATATCAAGTAATTTGGACTTCCAGTACATTAAAGGCAATTGAAAGGTTGAATTCTGACAAGAATTTTTTAATGGATAATTTATCAACAATCTTGCCTAATGAATTTAAGTTGGACCAAATAATTGGCGGATTTAATATTTTTCCTGTTTCATTATCCATAAATTTACCAGTTTTAAATTTTAAA
>CACGDL010000061.1 GCA_902571795.1 uncultured Prochlorococcus sp. | reverse complement strand
AAATGTTTTTAGTAAAATAAGAATATAGGCTAGAAAAAATTAATTTGACTAATAATTCTAATAGTTTAATTTCAAAACCTGATTGGTTAAGAGTAAAAGCTCCGCAAGTTGAGAGAATTGGGAATACTGCAAATTTGTTAAATGATTTAAATCTCAATACTGTATGTCAAGAGGCAAGTTGTCCAAATATTGGTGAATGTTTTGCAAGTGGCACTGCCACTTTCCTTATAATGGGTCCTGGCTGTACTAGGGCATGTCCATATTGTGATATTGATTTTGATAGATCTAAAAGAGAATTAGATTTAACAGAACCATATCGTTTGGCCGAAGCTGTTTATAGAATGAAACTTAAACATGTTGTAATCACATCAGTAAATAGAGACGATCTTGAGGATGGTGGCGCATCTCAATTTTTTGAATGTGTTTATCAAGTAAGAAAAAAATCGCCTGAAACTACTATTGAGCTTTTAATACCTGATCTTTGTGGCAACTGGAAGGCACTTGAAAAAGTTCTTGATTCAAATCCAAACGTTTTAAACCATAATATTGAGACCGTGTCTTCGCTATATAAAAAAGTAAGACCTCAGGGGAAATATGAGAGAACTCTTGAGTTGCTTAAAAGGACCAGAGAATATTCTCCCAAAGTTTATACAAAATCAGGTTTTATGCTTGGTTTAGGGGAAAAAGATGAGGAGGTCTTAAGTCTTCTTCAGGATTTAAAAAGTAATTTCGTTGATATTGTTACTATTGGCCAATACTTATCTCCTGGCCCAAATCATTTACCTGTTCAAAGATTTGTGAGTCCCTCAAAATTTAATTATTATAAAGTTTTCGGGGAAAAAGATTTGGACTTTATGCAAGTAGTTAGCTCTCCTTTAACTCGTAGCAGTTACCATGCTGAAGAAATTCAAAAACTTATGAAAAAGTATCCAAGATAGTCATTTTTATTTATTTGAATCTATCCACTCGTTTAATTTCCATTCAACTAGATCATTTTTAATCATTGGATCATTCTTTATGATTTTTAGTGCATTTTTATAGTTATTCATCTCAAGAATGAGTAATCCGCCGTCGCCTGGCCTCTTTAACTCATCAACTAAAAACCCACTTTTTATGTTAATTCCCTCTTTTTTTAAATTTTTTATCCAATCAATATGTTCGTTAATTGTTTTTTGTTTTAAATCATTATTAATTAAGTATTCTTTTTTTATAATTTCAGTTTTTACGAAGAAAGGCATTTACATTTTATTTATGCCAAGCATTTCTTCTTCGCTTGGGGGAACTATTAATTTAAAAGTACTCTTGTAAGAAGACCAATTTTCAATTATTTTGGCGGCCTTTAAGCTATTTGTTTTTGCTTGATATTCTCCAATAATTTCCAATAAGATATCTTCTTGCTTTGATGTAGTTATTTTATGAATGCTAACTATTTCTTTATTCACTTTATTACTCAAATCATTATTCTCATCGATTATAAAAGCTATTCCACCAGTCATACCCGCACCAATATTCCTTCCTGTGGAACCTAGAATAACTACTTTCCCTCCAGTCATGTATTCACAACAATGATCACCTGCTCCTTCTGTTACAGCTATGGCACCACTATTTCTTACTGCAAATCTTTCGCCAGATTTTCCTAATGCAAATAATTTGCCACCTGTTGCTCCATAAAGGCAGGTGTTTCCTATAATAACCTGTTCTGAGGAGGTTTTATCTATTTTTGGTGGAATTATTGTGAGTATTCCTCCATTCATTCCTTTACAGACATAATCATTAGCTTCTCCGATTAATTGCACATTCATTCCCTTCAATAAAAAGGCACCAAAGCTTTGTCCTGCATATCCTTTGAAATTTAAGTTGAGTTCGCCATTGAAGCCAGTGTTGCCATGAAGTTCTGCGATTTCACCTGATATTTTCGCACAAACACTTCTATCAGTATTTTTTATCTCAATTTCTTTGGTTAATGTTTCGTGATTTTTAATTGAATCTATAAATTCAGTATCAGATAAAAAATCGTCCTCTAATACAAAACCATTACTATGGGCAGTCTTTGAATGTTTTAACCATGATCTATCAGTGGTTGAGTGTTTATTTACTAAAGAAGAAAGATCAATATTAGAAGTTTTTGGAAGATCGATATTTCTTGCAGAAAGAAATTCTTGATTACCAATCAGTTCTTCCATATTAGAAACACCGATACTACTCATTATCTGTCTTACTTCTTCAGCAATATACAAGAAAAAATTGACCACATTTTCTGGAATACCTTTAAATCTTTTTCTTAATTCTTCTTTTTGAGTGGCAACTCCAACAGGACACTTGTTTGTATGACAAACCCTAGCCATTATGCATCCTTCAGCAATCATTGCTACAGAACCAAAACCGTATTCTTCAGCACCTAGTAAAGCTGCAATTACTACATCCCAGCCTGTTTTAAGGCCTCCATCAGTTCTTAAAATTACTCTTTCACGTAAGTTATTCTCTAAGAGAGATTTATGAACCTCAGAAACACCTAGTTCCCATGGTAAACCTGCATGTTTAATAGAACTTAGGGGTGAAGCACCTGTACCTCCGTCATGGCCTGATATTTGAATTACATCTGCATTAGCTTTGCTTACTCCAGCAGCAATAGTGCCTATACCAATTTCAGAAACAAGTTTAACGCTTACTTTCGCTTTTGGATGAACTTGGTGTAAGTCATGGATAAGTTGGGCTAAATCTTCAATTGAATAAATATCATGATGCGGGGGAGGAGATATTAAAGCTACTCCAGGTTTACTATTTCTTAGTTTTGCGATGTAAGAATCAACTTTTGGACCAGGTAATTGCCCCCCTTCGCCAGGTTTTGCACCTTGAGCCATTTTAATTTCAAGTTGTTTACCACTTCTTAGATATTCAGGTGTAACTCCAAATCTTCCTGATGCGATTTGTTTAATAGCTGAGCATGCGGTATCTCC
>CACGDL010000060.1 GCA_902571795.1 uncultured Prochlorococcus sp. | reverse complement strand
CTGAGTTTATTATTTTTAATTATTAAATCATTATTTGACTCTTTTAAAGCTTCTTCGATAACTAATAATCTTTCTCTTATAGGAGTGGAATCATCAATATCATTATTAATTCCAAAGCTATAAGCCAAGTCTCTATTTAACTTACTGCCTCCTGTAATAGCACCACTTGCTTCTAATAATTCACCACTTAAGGTAACCAATCTATTTTTTTGTGTAGATAATCTAGCTGAGGATAAGTCTGAAAAAACCAAAGTATCTCCAAAAACATATCGAAAAACATCTGAATAGACTTCATCAAAAGTAATTAGATTAATAGCTTTATCAATAAATCCCTTCTCCCTGTTATTTTCAAATCTTGAAATTGCATAATTCTTTTTTTGACTTTTAATTCTATTTAAAGGTAAAAAAGTTAATCTTCCCGCTTTCTTCTTTTTAAGGATTTCAATTGCTCTAGCAGCAATATGATCATTATCAACAACAATTTGTCCTAATCTATTTCCAGCAGCAATTTCTAATGCATATCTATTTTTCTCATTAACCTGTCCAAGTTGAGCTACATAACCATGTATACCATCTAACCCTGCTTCTAAGAGAATTCTGAGAGCATATGAACCTCTCGATTCGTTTAGAGCTTCTTTCCTGCTTTCGAATCTAGATAAATCCTTTTCAAGCCTTAATTGCTCATTGTTTAGCCTTGATTTAGTTTTAATTAATAAATCAATTTCATTTTTTAAAGAATTAATTTCTGAGGTATTACTTGCCAAGTTTTTATTCTTCGTATCGGATGTCTCTTTTTTTCTTTGATTTCCCTCAAAAAGTTTCTGCTTTTCTAAGTCTAAAGAATCAATCTGAGACAATATTTCTTCTTTTTGAATATTATTTTGAATAGTTTCTTCTTCAATTTTCCTTTTTTTTATTTCCAAAGGATTAATTTGATTTTTTATACTTTCAAGCTCAGCATTTAATTTGATACTTTGTTTTGAGAATTCTCCAGATTCTCCAGCAGCATCAGAAAGTTTTTTTCTTGATAGTTTATGTTTTAAAGTGAGATCGTCAATTTGCAAGTTCAATTGATTTAAAAAATGATCATCGAAATTTTCATGTTTCATTTTTTCTGACTCGATATTCCTCTTAGAAATTGCAATTTCATCTCTCTGCTTTTGTAATTTAATACCTTCTTCTTTATTCAGACTTGATATTCTATCAAGTTCTCTCAAGCTAGAATGAATACTTCCAATATCAGAATTAACTTTTATCAATGTATCCTCGCCTTTCTCCTTAAGCTCATCAACCAGTATTTTCAAAGCATCTTCTAAGACTGATATTTCTTTAGTAATAGATTCTTTTTGTTTATTAAATAATATTTTATTTTTTTCAATTTCACTTTCTTTTTTTTCTATATATTCAACATGCTTAACTTGTTTATCAAAAATAAGAACTTTCTCTAATTCCCTTATTTTTAGTAGTTTTGCCTTTAACTCTTTATATCGCTTTGCTTTTTCACATTCTTTTTCAAGCCTATTCTTACTAGATTGCAATTCATTTTCTAAGATTTCACATCTTTCTTGTCTTTCGAAAACGTCATTTAATTTTGCATTAGTTTGTTCTATTCTTGTATCAAAAAGTGCGACTCCTGCTAATTCATCAATAAGATTTCTCCTTTCCTTATTATTCATTGATACTATTCTTGTTACATCACCCTGCATAACAACGTTGCTGCCCTCAGGATCAACACTTATATCTCTTAAAATTCTCTGTATTTGCTGCAAGGTACATTGTTTTCCATCAGAAGTATAAGTAGAAGCATAAGAACCACCTGGCATAAGCCTTAATTTTCTAGAAACTACCCATTCTTTTTGACTTTTATTGAGGGCAATTTCTTCTTCTTCTAGTTCCAAAGGCGAAAGGTCCTCTCTGGGGGACCAATCTTGAATATTAAATTTTACTGATACAGATGTTTCTGATGACTTACCCTCTTTAACTTTAGAGTTATTTATTAAATCTGGTAATCTTTCAGCCCTCATCCCTCTACTATTAGCTAGACCTAAACAGAATAAAATTCCATCTAAAATATTACTTTTCCCAGAACCGTTAGGACCTGTAACCACAGTAAAACCTTCTTCAAGAGGAATTTTTACATTGCCCCCAAAAGATTTAAAATTTTCAAACTCGACCTGATTGATATGTACCAATCTCAAGTCTCAATAGCTAAATAAGAATAACTAATTTGCAAAAATTCTCAATAGAAATATTACGTTTATTTATAAATGAATATTAATAATCTTTGCTCAATCTACAAGAATTACCCGAAATTTCAAACAAACCATAAAGAAGTTCACCATCCAAAATGAATCGATAATATTCAGAATCCAATTCATCAGAAACGTTTTTAAATGTTCCATGATCAATTCTTTTTACAAACCCTCTATTATCAGAAAGTTCATGTTCTATCCTGGATAGCCATACAAGTCTATGATTTGACTGCTTATAAATTGCTATTGAAGGTTGATTTAATAGAGGTAGTTTTAAAAATTTCCAAGTTAAACAATCCATTCCATTTTCAACAAGGAAATCATAATGAATTTCTACAGATTTAGCAAAATTAACTTTATGTTCAAGCAAAACCCATTTATTCATTATCTATTTGATAAGTAAATCAAATCTATTTTCAATACGAAGTTGAGATAAAGATATATTTTTTTTAGATGGTTCCTATTATTTAATTACTTGCATCAGGAACAAATCTTAAAGCAATGAATAGCAAACTTCCAGCTCCTGCAATAGCTGCAGCTACTAATCCAAAATCTGTAGGGATTGTGCGAGATGCAAAAATTAATGATGCAAATGTAATATCCATGATGAAATTTAAACTCATTTAATAAATTCAGTAATAGCTTAACAAAACCTTAATACAGAACAGAGTAGATCAATAAAATGTAAATAAACTTTTATATGTTTTTATTCTATATAAATCGCACAATTATTTAGATAAGGGTTCCAAATTAAGAAAATAGGGTCTAGTCTTAAAGTAAATAAGTTTAAATAATGGAGACTTACCATCCTCCCAAAGAAGTAGAAGAAAAAAAAGATAACTCTGATCTTCCTGAAAAAGAAGTTATCTC
>CACGDL010000059.1 GCA_902571795.1 uncultured Prochlorococcus sp. | reverse complement strand
AAAAATCATTAAATTTTTTCGTAACTAAACCTAAGGATTTGCTATTAGTTTTCACTTGATATTTTTATTTTTATAAATTTTTCATTTTCTTTGATTTGTTTAAACAAACATCCCATCTCTTTTAAAATATTTAATACCATTTCTTCTGGTTCACCTTTATCTAGCTCAACTATAAGTTGTTCATTTTTGGATAACTTCTCCAAAGCCAATTTGATTTTGACAACATTTAAAGGACATGGAACAGATTTAAGATCCAAATGCTTTAAAGAAGTCACTAGGATTCTTTACCAAATAATTTACTAAAAAGTCCACTACTAGAATTAATATTTTTATCTGAATATTGAGAAGCTAAACCCTCTAAAAGCTCTCGTTCTTCATCAGTTATGCGAGTTGGCAATTTTACCTTTACTAAAACTTCATGATTTCCTCTGGCTACGGGATTACCAAGTCTAGGTACCCCTTTATTCTCAAGTGAAAGGGTTGTGTTTGGCTGAGTACCACTAGGAATTTTTAAATTAACATCTCCATCGACTGTAGTAACTTTAACAGTGTCACCTAAAATAGCTTGTAAATAACTAACTGCTATTTCTGAATAAATAGTCACACCATCTCTTTTAAGTTTTGAATCATTCTTAACCTTGATAAAAACGTAAAGATCTCCAGGTGGACCCCCTTTTAAACCAACATTTCCCTCTCCGGAAACTCTTAATTTAGTGCCAGTATCAACTCCTGCAGGAATATTAATCCTTAATTTTTTTCTGACTTGCTTTACACCATTGCCACCGCAACTTGCACATGGATCTGCAATTATCTGACCAGCTCCATTACATGAAGGACATTCAGCTACTTGTGTGAAATTACCAAAAGGTGTTCTCGTGGCTCTTCTAACTTGTCCACTTCCCCCACATGTTGAACAAGTTTTTGGTCCTGTTCCTGGTTTGGCTCCAGTTCCTCTACAGACTTCACATGTCTCAAGATGAGGAATTTTAATTTCTCTTTGTTGGCCAAATATTGCATCCTTAAATTCAACATTAAGGTCATACCTTAAATCATCTCCTTGTTGAGGTCCTCTTCTTTGAGTTCTTCCTCCCTGAGGATTTTGTCCACCAAAGCCATTAAAAAAAGTTTCAAATAAATCTGCAAAGCCACCCATATCGCCCATATCAGGCATTCCAGCGGCGCCTCCAAGGCCGGCCTCACCAAACTGATCATATCTTGCTCTTGTTTCAGGATCAGCTAATGCTTCGTAAGCCTTACCAATTTCTTTAAATTTATCTTCAGCACCAGGTTCTTTATTAACATCAGGGTGATATTGTCTTGCTAATTTTCTATATGCCCTTTTTAAGGTATCCGCATCAGCATCTCTTGAAACTCCAAGTATTTGGTAAAAATCAGCCATTAGATAATGCTCAAATAAGAATTTGGAATTTATACATCTTCAGAAGTATTTTCCTCTGAATCAACATCCCCTTCAACTGTATCCTTTTCTACTTCCTGTTGTGAATTTTGTTTGCCGGGCCCCATAGACACCTTAACCAACGCATGTCTCAAAACCTTACCTTCTAGATGATATCCTCGCTGCAATTCTTCAATAATAATGTCCTCTTCAAACTCTTCACTAGGTTCTCTTAATACAGCTTCGTGCAAGTTTGGATCAAATTGCTGACCAACAACTCTCATGGGTGAAACTCCCTGTTGTTTTAAAACTTCTACCAATTGTTTATACAATCCTTGATAACTTCTATGAAGAGCTTGAGCTTCTTCACTTTCTGGTTTAAGTTGTTGTCTTGCTCTCTCAAAATTATCAACAATAGGAAGTATTGCAGTTAAAGTCTTTGAAACGAGTTGAATTTTTAAATCGTCCTGATCCCTAGACTGCCTTTTTCTGAAATTATCAAAATCTGCTGAAATCCTTACATATTGATTTTTTAATGTTTCATGCTCTTTTTCTAATTGTTCTAATCTTGCATCATTATTTGAAATAGTATTTTTTAATTCTTCAGTATTTATTTCTTCTTTTTCTTGAGAAGATAATTCATCATTTTTGGTTGTTGAATTTTGGGTAGATGATGTATCTTCAGGAGCATTATCATGATTAAGATCAAGATTTACTTTATTATCAATATTGTCTGATTGATTTTCAATCATTTTTCTAAAATTTAATAAAACTATTGTCCAATAAAGTGATGCACAAAACAAGTTGCGGAAGGCCGCACAAATATTTAATCAGGAACAAACCTTAATGCTAATCCATTGTTGCAGTATCTTTTGCCAGTAGGAAGTGGCCCATCATTGAAGACATGTCCCTGATGACCTCCACATCTGGAACAATGATATTCGGTTCTAGGAACAATTAACTTAAAATCAACTTTTGTTTGTACTGATCCTTGAATTGAATCCCAAAAACTTGGCCATCCTGTACCACTATCAAATTTTTTATCTGAGGAAAAAAGCGGCAAATCGCATCCTGCACAGTGAAAAATCCCTTTCCTCTTCTCTTTATTTAATTGGCTGCTAAAAGCTCTTTCGGTCCCTTCCTCCCTCAAAATATAATATGATTCTGGACTAAGCCTAGCCTTCCATTGATCTTTTGATAAATTCCACTCTTCTTTAGAAGTTAGTGAAGATGCTAATACTTGCATGGGGTTAAAGATTATTTTTAAGATTGACATAGTAGGAATTAGAATAAAAGTTCTTCTTGATAGAAATTGATTCATATATTTAAATCACAAAAAAAGTAATGAATTTCACTAGACCTAATTCTATTAAAAATATTCATAAATTAAGTATTGCACCAATGATGGATTGTACTGATAAGCATTTCAGAATGATAATGAGAAAAATAAGTTCTAAAGCTCTATTGTATACGGAAATGATTGTGGCCCAAAGTTTAGTTTTTACGAATAAAAAAGAAAATTTTCTAGATTTTAATGATGAAGAACATCCAATATCGATTCAGTTTGGAGGAGACGATCCTGAAATCCTTAAAGAGGCAGCCCAAATGGCACAGGATTGGGGTTATGACGAAATAAACTTTAATGTTGGTTGTCCTAGTCCAAGGGTCTGTTCAGGAAATTTTGGGGCTTCACTTATGAAAGAACCTGAAAAAGCAGCAAAATGTATAGAATCCTTAAAAAATAATTGCAATTTACCGGTTACGATCAAACACAGAATCGGTGTAGATAATGATGATAGTTTCGTTAATTTGAATAATTTCGTAAGAATTATCGCAAATGCTGGTGCGGACAGATTTACAGTTCACGCAAGGAAAGCCATATTAA
>CACGDL010000058.1 GCA_902571795.1 uncultured Prochlorococcus sp. | reverse complement strand
TAAATTTTTTTTGACCAGCTAAGACAAAAATTAAAAATTTCAAGTTTTGGTTGATTTTTCTTCACTTTAATTTTCAAATTGATATATCAAGAATAAAAACTTTTTAAATTTTTTATCAACATGAGCTCCTGAAATAGATTTTTTATCTTTTTTTAAAAAGTAATGATCCCGTAGTTATAACAAGTGATTATGATACTTTTTAAACTACATTTAATTTTTTTTGATGAAGTATTAATACTTAAAATTTTTTCCAGAAAAGCTTGTTTTGATAATGCTCCCGAAGAGTTATCCACTTTTTAAGTGTTTTTCAACAGGGTTTTCCACAATATGTTGATTAAATTTGAATTTCTATGTGCAAAATAAAATATTATCTTCTTTTAAGAAAAAACTATCCACAATTTTTTTTTGGGATCACTATGATTTCGAAGGTCTTTAAATAATTTTACATTAGAAATCTTATGAACCTAAAAGATATAAATAAGTATTTAAATCCCGAAATCAAAAAAGAGTTGGGAAAATCTAAGCTCGAAGTTCTTACTAATGAAAATGATTTTTTAGTTAAAAACCTCAAGAAGGCTGGATAATTTACTAGAACTTTAAAATTTTCTAAACAATAAATTTCTAAAATTCCTTCCCGAGACAAAATAATATTTCTTGAATGATCACCCAAAAAGTTTAAGTTTTTCAAATATAAAATTTCTATTAAATATACAAATTAATACTCTTTACACCAAACATATAAATCAAATCCTAGTTATATTATTCTAATCTCAGTAAGAGATCAGATTAGAAATATAAACGGGAAATCCAAAGTTTTTTAATTTATTAAAACATTCAGTTTTTCCTGTATTCGCATCTTAGATTCAATAAAAGATGAATATTCAAGAACTTAAAGTCAACTACAAAAAGCTTTTAAACAAAGCTGCAAAAGCAAACGGCCGTAAAGAAACTGTTTCTTACTTAAATCGTGCTGCTAAAATTAAATCAAAAATCTATTCAAACACAAAAGTAAATTGCTTTAGATGTAATGGAGCAGGTTTTCTAAGAATTTCACTAGATGAGACTAAAACATGTCTATCTTGCTACGGGAAGGGTTTTTTAATTAAAGAAATTCAGCAGGTTTAAAAAATTTGAATGCTCATGAAAGATCTCATTCAAGCTCACAAAAAATTAATTAAAACAGTAAAAGAACAAATGGGATTTTCCGATTATGGGATGTATTGGTTAGCTTTCCTGGAAGGTGGTCTAACTATATGGCTGCTGGATAGAATATTTTTCCACTGGTTAAAGTTTTAATTTTATTTAGGTCAAAAAAGATTTCTGCAGGTATTAAATAAATTAATTTATCGAAACCATTAGAAAAGTTGTAGGATGGTTAAAAACTAATATGCAATTACTCGGATTAATTCTTCTTCTAGCCAGTAGCTGGTATTTATGGAAATTAACATCAAACTTTCTTGATGAACCAACAAAAAAAGAACTAACTAATAGTTTAAATAACCTCAAAAATAAATTCTCTGAGGGAAAACAAAATTTCTCTAAAGAAAAAATAAGCGAAGCTTGGGAAAAATACAAAGAAGAAGGTGGTGCCTTATCTAATAAAGACAAAAGCTAGTGGATTTTTTTATTATTACAAGTCTCACTAAAGAGATTTCTAGAATTGATCTGATTGGTATTTTGATTGGCCATTTAATTTTTGGTGTTGCATTGACACAGCTTTTAGATTGGACCTGGTTGAAGAACCTTATGAGTGAAGAAGATAAAAAAAGAATGCTTAAAAGTTATACATGGAAAGACTTATTAGTTGATGGAGCAATTGTCGCGGTAGTTCTAGGAATAATCTTTTTGATAATTAGCATTTTTCTATAAATGAACGTAACTTACATCCTTTTAGTTTTTTTAATGATATCAATTGTGATTTTCACTCAAATAATCAATTCCTCCAAAAAATCAAAATAAATGACCGAAGTAACTAGCAACTCCTCAACTGGATGGTACTTAATCGCTTTGGTAAGCACTTTATCTTTTTTAGCCTTAATTTACTTCGGCCAAAAAAGATAGAGTAACTTTTGAAAGACTATTTAAATTCATAAAAAAAGCTCTGCAACTTCATGAGATGCAGAGCTTTTAATTATTGAGTAACTGATTTATATAAATCTGTTGATTATAAAACCTTTTTTCTTAATCAAAGAAAAAGAGACCGATGAATGTGATGAAGATACTGAATTCACGGCCCCTGTAATAACCGCATTTTTCGGTAGATACGACAATGAATCACCTCCTTTACTAATGTTTTTTTAAAGATAACTAAAAGAATTAAACAAGGAAAGAAATTCGTTAAAAATTTAAAAGTTTTTTAACAAATTAAGGATTTAAATCTCTTGAAAATAAATGTATTGATATTACCAAGGCAAAACTTCTCCTTTGGCATGCCAGAACGTACCCGAGTTATTTTTATTTAAAGAATCTATACGTTTTAAAAGGCCATTTGCTGATTCCTCAGGACTAATTCCATTTCTTGTAAAGCCAGTCATTCTTGTACTCACTAACCCAGGATGCAAAATAGCTACATAAATATCTTCTCTTGATAAATCTATGGAAAGTGATTTTGCTGCCATGGACAAAGCGACTTTAGACATCCTGTAACCATAAGAACTTCCTGATGTATTATCTTCAATAGATCCCATTCTACTTGTGATAAAAGCAACTTTAGAAGATCTTTTTAAAAGATGTTTTAGTGATTGAGTCATACATATTGGGCTCAATGCATTGACTACAAATTGACGCAAAATACTTTTCTTTTCTAAGTTTTCGAAAGAATTAAATTCATAAATTCCTGCATTATGAATTAAGCAATCTAAATTAACTCCAGATAGTTTTTTACACAAATTTGTTATCGACTCATCAGAAGAAATTTCTACATTCTCTTCAATTCTCACTCCTAAATCTCTAAGTTCTTTTGAAGCTTTCCTACACGTTGCAATTACATTATCTCCCCTCTTATGAATTTGCTTACATAGTTCTAATCCAATACCCCTATTTGATCCTGTAATTAGATAAGTCGACATCTCTAAACTAAAAAATAAAAAATTAATCTAAATCCAAATATAAAAGAAAACGTACTAGAACAAGAAAAAATTTATAAAATTCCTTATTAGATTTTTTAAGGTTATGATGGATTATGAAACTTAAAAGATTCTATAAAAGAAAGCAAAGATATTTTTATCATCAAAATTTAATGTATGGAAATTTTCAATCAAGAATTTACAGAAGAATTTATTAGGTTAACGTGGAGAAATCCTGC
>CACGDL010000057.1 GCA_902571795.1 uncultured Prochlorococcus sp. | reverse complement strand
GACCTGAGGACTAGTTATGGAAAATTTACTCGAAATAAAATCCTTAAATACTTATTATGGTGAAAGTCATATTCTTAGAGATGTAGATTTAAATGTTAAATCAGGAGAAATGGTTTGTTTGATTGGAAGAAATGGAGTTGGCAAAACAACTTTATTGAAATCACTTATTGGTTTGTTAAAACAAAAAAAAGGCGATATCTATTTGATTGGTGAAAATATCAACAGAAAAGCTCCTCATCAGAGGGCTAGAAAAGGAATGGCTTACGTCCCTCAAGGGAGAGAAATTATTCCATACCTATCAGTTGAAGAGAATCTTATGTTAGGAATGGAGTCTCTACCCGGTGGATTATCTAAGAACAAGAAAATAGATCCATTTATCTATGATCTCTTCCCAATTCTAAAAGATTTTCTTCAAAGGAAAGGAGGAGATCTTAGTGGAGGACAACAACAGCAATTAGCCATTGCAAGAGCATTGCTGGGCAAACCTCAACTTCTATTACTTGATGAGCCAACGGAAGGTATTCAACCGAATATAGTTTTAGACATTGAAAATGCAATTAACCAGATAATTAGAGATACAGGAATTGGCGTTTTATTAGTTGAACAACATTTGCATTTTGTAAGACAAGCCAATAGATATTATGCAATGCAACGCGGAGGTATTGTTGCAAGCGGAAATACTAGTGAGTTGAGTCAAGCGGTTATTGATAAATTCTTGAGTGTTTAATAGATTATTATTTTAAATTAATAAAAATCTTTAATCATTTTTCGCATCTTATAAGATCTATACTGTTTGGATGCTCATTAATATACTTATTAAATTCCATTGCCAGTGTTCTAGCCTCGTAAGCGTCAAAAGCATAAAAACAATTTTCTAATCTTATATTTTGAAAATCACGGTAATGCACTGTATATGGCTTCAACATATTATTTTTGTTCATTTTATTTGCTAAAAGCAATTATGTATATTTCAACCATGCATTTAATCGTAAATTTAAAGCACAACTTTTGTTGTTATCAAAATATATTGACTTAAATTATGTAATTAAAAATACCTTATATAGATAAAAAGTAATTAATCTATATTTTTTTTATTTTTAGAATCTTGCTTTTTACCTTCTATTAAAAAAACAAATTTTGATAAAATATAACCAAAAACTGGGGCCCAAAACTTTTCATAAAAAAATTTCATAAAAAATTAAGCAGCTAATGATTCGTTATCTTTAATTTCAGTTTTATTAATACGCTTCAAATCTATAGAATCAAATAAATGTTGCATAACCAGAAAATCAAGTTCCCCTTTCAACAAATCAACATCTGATGAGAGCAGATCATCAACAAAATCATCAAAAGTATCTGAAAAATGATTCACAATTAAAAATTATTTTTGCCATTATCATCGCATTAACAACAAAAGTCAACCAAATTTGAATATTAATTTTTGAATTTTTTTAAAATTAATGAATAAAGACTAAAAAATTAAATAATAAAAATAAACAAGCAGAATAACAGATTCAATATCAAGCTTAGGGTTTTTGAATTAAATTTCATTTATCTTGCCTTTCTTAATTTTATATCTCTCCTAATTAGCAATATCAAAACGACAATACACATATTTGCTAAAAATAAATTTAAAGGATTCATCATCAAACCATTTAATATATTTATAGCAAGACTATTGATGTGCCAATTAGTAAAGAATCACTTAAAAAATATCTAAACGATATAAATTTTTATAGCAATCAAATTTGATATTAATATCAAATTTTAAATATTATTTTTTAATTAGCTCGAAGTAACCATTTTTATTTAATAAGTACTTATCAAACCAAAGGCTTAATAGATTGTCTAATCCTATTCCATTCATTTTATTTATTTGCGAAGTCTTATAGTCTGAGAGTGCAAGCAACAAATACGGAAAAATCATATCAGAAACCCCTTTTGGAAGTTTTTCTAAAGGTACTCCATGCGCTCTATCCCATAAAATTTGCATATCCTGAGAGAACAAAGAACTCCAATAACTAAAATTACAATATAACTTGTCTGGAGGAAGAAGATTTACAGATAAACCTGAGAGAGATGAATTCATAGTCATTAATATTTTATAGATTAATTGAAATTAATTTTTTGAAATGATGAAAAATAATCTTAATATGTGAATCTCCTATGTATACAAATTAAATTTAACGAACAGTGCATCACTTAGCAACACCTCATTAAGAGTTATATTTATCCATCATTTCCTGAAATTTCAGGAATAATACAAACTTTTTATAAGTTTGCAAGTCAAAAGCCTCCTTATTCTCTTCATTTAAATGGGTTGATTTACTAGGAATAAAATAATTTCCTAAGTTAGTATCAATTGAGAGTTTTGCCTTATCTTTAAAGTCACCAGAATTATCAAATAAGTTTTTTGAATTATCATCAACTGATTTATATGATTCAGTTACTTTACCATTTTTTTTATTAAATATACCTCTTATAGAAAGCGCTTCTTCTACCAAAATACTTATTATTTTTGAATTACTTAAATTGTTCTCTGTGCTCAACTTTTCAATTATTCTCATAACATCTTCTCGAGGAATAAAACCAACTCTTTTTTTCTTGGTAGGCATTTAAAAATTAATTAAAGTTCAGCACTTGACTCTAATAAGTGTTGCACTATATTCATTATAAGTCAATTTAATGCTAATGATTTTACCAACAACATTACTCTTAGGAGCCCTTGGATATCTTTTCTATACTTCAAAAAAAGAACTTTCACTAGATCACCATGAACTTATAGAAAACCAAAAAGAGAATGATGATTTGTATAAAGATTTGGAAGATCTATTTATTTAAAATTACCGTATATGCATTAAAGAACTTTGTTTCTTGACTAAAGATATACAAAAGCTTAAACATTATTAAAATGAGTATATCGATATAAAATCAATGACTGTCCATCAAGATTACGAAATAAAAATCAATCTAAATGAATTGATTGAGAAGAGAATTCCATGTTGTGATTTACTTCATCCAGATCATTGTCTAACAGAAAAACAAGTCTCTGAAATTGCACATGATATTCGTATGGATTTAAATTTGCATGATCTTTACAAGCAAGTGGATCAACACATAATGAATTATGTAAATGCCGCTGGTATTGATAACAAAGATCATTGGGTTGAACCTCATCTTCCAGATTTGGACAGAGATTTAAAAGAAGAAGTTGGTATAGAATTTGATTAATCTTTTTTTCTACAAAGAATATTAATATATGTATTTTTTTTCTAAATCATCTATTAATTTATAAATACTTTTAGCTGATCTCTTTCTTTTTTTTAAAATTGCAAAAGCTATAAATCCAATCAATACTGCAAAAATAGATGTAAAAAAAATAATTTCATGATTCATAAACATCTAAGAGAAATATATTATTTAA
>CACGDL010000056.1 GCA_902571795.1 uncultured Prochlorococcus sp. | reverse complement strand
TCATTCATTTTACTTCAGAATATTTTGGAAGGGCAATTGTCATGCCAAATACTAAAAGTCCCATAACATCAATCAATAGCGCTATTTCTTATAAGAAATCTATTGTTGAGGCGTTACCAGAAAGTTCTAAGTTTGAACCACTAATGACAATTTATCTTACAGATGAGACTGATAAAGGGCAACTAATAAATGGTTTTAAAAATAATGTCTTTTTCGCAGCAAAATTATATCCTGCTAATGCCACAACAAATTCCAGTCATGGAGTTAGGAAAATAGAAAATCTTTATAGGATCTTTGAATTAATGCAAGATTCTGGAATGCCTCTTTTAATTCATGGTGAAGTTACTGATTCTGAAGTAGATATATTCGATAGAGAAGAAGTTTTTATAGATAAAGAACTCTCTCAAATAACTAAAAGATTTCCAAAATTAAAAATCGTTTTAGAACATATAACTACCTCTTATGCTGTGAATTTTGTTCAAGAAAATAATATCGGAGCTACTATTACTCCTCATCATTTGCATATAAATAGAAATGCAATGTTTTTTGGAGGCTTAAATAGTGATTTTTACTGCTTACCAGTTGCCAAGAGAGAAAATAATAGACTCGCTTTAAGGAAAGCCGCAACAAGTGGGGAAAAATGTTTTTTCTTGGGAACTGATTCTGCCCCACATCTTAGGAAGTGGAAGGCTTTTTGTGGTTGTGCAGGTATTTTTAATTCGCCAGTAGCATTAGAAAGCTATTTAACGGTATTTGAGGAGGAGGATGCTCTAGATAATTTTGAAAAGTTTGCAAGTTTGAATGGCCCTAATTTTTATAATGTGCCCCCAAATAAAGAAAAATTAAAATTAGTTTCTAGACCTAATAAAATTAAAGAATTTATTGATGTTGTTGAAGAAAAAAATATTGTCGAACAAATAAAACCATTTCATGCAGGTGAAACTTTACAATGGCAAGTAGAAGGGATAGTAAAATAAAAAATTAGATTTAATCTGACAAATAAAAGTGTAAATATTCCAATTTTTCTTGGTTAAATGGGTTGCTTTCGGCTACGATTGAATAGCGCAAATTCCCTTGGGAGTGTGGCGGAATTGGTAGACGCGCCGGACTTAAAATCCGTCGAGCGATTTAGCTCGTGGGGGTTCAAGTCCCCCCACTCCCATTAATTAATTATTTATTTTTAGTTCTGACGATAACTTCCAATAGTTGTTATGTTTTAACTAGGGAGACATAAACCAAAATGGAAAGTTTTTTCAATAGTTCATTCGCTACTTTAATTGCTTATTTTGGAATTATTTCTAGCTATTTATTGTTTATTCCATTATTACTATTTTACTGGATGAATAATAGATGGAATATTATGGGCAAATTTGAAAGATTAGGAATTTATGGTCTTGTTTTTCTTTTCTTTCCAGGTTTAATTTTATTTTCTCCATTTTTAAATCTCAGACTAAAAGGAAGTGGTAAAGGGTAAATAATTGACAAAAGGTAAAGTTATACAAATAGGTTTATTTATCTCATTAATAGGATTAATTAGTTATGAATTTGTACCGCAAATTGGTATCGACAATTTTACGGCAACTACTATCTCAAGTTGTATCTTGATTTTGATTGTTATTACTTGGGTAACATCTTATGTTTTTAGAGTTGTAAATGGAAAAATGACTTTTATGGAACAAAGGAAGCGTTATAGAAAAAAGTATGAAAAAGTTGTTAATGATAAACTAGAAACCAGATTTAACTCATTATCAAAGGAAGAGCAGCAAAAACTAATGGAAGATTTAGAGAAAAATCCATAAATCTTTCATAGAAAAATATCTAAAAATCATGAAAGATAACAAAATCCAAATTACTAAAAATCAATCTTTATCTAAGGTAGATGAGAAATTTTATGAATTAAGAAATAATAAAAAATTAGCTTTGATGCCTTTCATAATGGCAGGGGATCCAAGTATTGAAAAAACCTCTGAGATTTTATTAAAGTTACAAGAAAATGGATCTGACCTTATCGAATTAGGTATCCCTTACAGTGACCCACTTGCTGATGGACCTGTTATTCAAGTAGCGGCCTCTCGTGCCTTAAAGTCAGGCACTAGCCCAAGAAAAGTAATTAAACTTTTAGAGTCTTTAAAAGGTAAATTAAATATTCCTATTATCCTTTTTTCTTACTTAAATCCATTACTATGTTTTGGCTTTGAAAAGTTTTGTGAGATGGCATCTAATGCTGGAGTTTCTGCACTAATAGTTCCAGATCTCCCCTTAGAGGAAGCTTATAAATTTTCTAAAATAGTTAGTAACTATTCTATGGACTTGATTTTATTGGTAGCTCCTACTACTCCTTTTGAAAGAATGAAACAAATATCAAATCACACAAAAGGCTTTACTTATTTAGTAAGTGTTACAGGTGTCACTGGTGAGAGAAACAAAATGGAAAATAGAGTAGAAAATCTTATTGCTAAATTAAAAGATGTAAATAGCAATCCAATAGCTGTTGGTTTTGGAATATCCACTCCAGAACATGTTAATAAAGTTCGTGAGTGGGGAGCCGATGGAGTAATTATTGGGAGTGCATTTGTAAAAAGAATTTCTAGTTCAAGTGAAAAAGATGTAGTTGATCATGTTGGTGAATTTTGTAAAAAAATGCGTTTAGCTGCTGATCAAAAAAAATAAATAAAAGTAATTTATTAATTAAAAAAATTAATTATAGAAAATTAATTAAAAATGATAACTATAATTTGTTTTTGTTTTCTTTAAGATTCTTCTGTAGGTAATAATCTGATCTGTTTCTTTCCGAGCTTAATTTCGAATTCATCACCTGCTTTTAAATCAAGCAGTGCTGTATATGCTTTCCCAATCAGAAGATTTCCATTGCCTTGAACTGTAGCTATATAACTAAGTTTTCTCCCACCTTTCCCAATACTTGCAACTCTAGAATCACCAAGATTAACCCCTTTTGCTTCTAAAAGTGCTTCATAAAATGCTGTAAAGTTTAAGCGTTCACCTCCGTTTTTCTTAGTGGAAACATATCCACAGGCCCGAACTAGGTCAGATTTGCTAACATCACCAAGTTCTTTTACTTTTGCAAGGAGATCGCTACCAGTTAGCATAATTAATTAGAAGAAAGTTGCATTAATCAACATAGCAATTTGCGTGTAATATATGCAATTATTTAGTATATATTTATTCTATTATTTATATTTAAAAATGGAAAAGTTTGTAGTTTTTGGGAAGTACTGTGAAGATGCAATTATTAAAAGGGAACCATTTCGAGAACGACATCTTAATAGACTTAAAAACTTAAAAGATCGCGATATTTTAGTTACATTAGGGCCAACAAAATGTACCAAATATTTGTTTGGAATTTTTAATGCTAATGATTTAAACGAGTTAAAAGATCTTATTGAGGAAGATATATATTGGGAAAAAGGTATATGGATTAATTATGATATTTATCCCTGGATTCAAGCATTTTAAATATGATTTACGAA
>CACGDL010000055.1 GCA_902571795.1 uncultured Prochlorococcus sp. | reverse complement strand
AAAATTAACAACAAAATAATGTAAAAATTTAAATGTTCGGATAACCAGAATCCTTGAAATTACTATAATTTCTTGCTATATCACTAAAAAAGTTCAAATTAATTTAATAAATTATATTTTTGGGTATTCACAAAAGCTCATTCTGAACACAAAACTGACATATTACTGGTAGGTTATTAGTAGGAATTTAATCTTCTAATGTTTGAAAGATTTACAGAAAAGGCAATAAAAGTCATCATGCTTGCTCAAGAGGAAGCTAGAAGACTAGGTCATAATTTTGTTGGAACTGAACAAATTCTTTTAGGATTAATTGGAGAAGGAACTGGGGTCGCAGCGAAAGTACTTAAATCCCTTGGAGTCAATTTAAAAGATTCAAGGATAGAAGTGGAAAAGATAATAGGTAGAGGTTCAGGGTTTGTAGCTGTAGAAATACCTTTTACACCCAGAGCTAAAAGAGTTTTAGAACTATCTTTAGAAGAAGCCCGTCAACTTGGACACAATTACATTGGTACAGAACATTTATTGTTAGGTTTAATAAGAGAAGGTGAAGGTGTGGCTGCAAGAGTTCTTGAAAATCTTAATATTGACCTTACAAAAGTTAGAACTCAAGTTATAAGGATGCTAGGTGAAACCGCCGAAGTTAGTACAGGGGCCAGTACAACTAAGGGCAACTTAAAAACTGCTACTCTTGACGAATTTGGAACAAATTTAACAAAATTAGCAAGTGAATCAAAATTAGATCCAGTCGTTGGTCGCCATTCAGAAATAGATCGTGTGGTTCAAATACTTGGTAGGAGGACAAAAAATAATCCTGTTCTTATTGGGGAGCCAGGTGTAGGTAAAACAGCTATCGCGGAAGGTTTAGCCCAAAGGATACAAACTGGGGATATCCCAGACATACTTGAAGAAAAAAGAGTTTTGACTCTCGATATAGGTCTTTTGGTAGCAGGAACAAAATATAGAGGTGAATTTGAAGAAAGGTTAAAAAAAATAATGGAAGAAATTAAATCAGCAGGTAACGTCATTCTTGTCATAGATGAAGTGCATACTTTAATTGGTGCTGGAGCTGCTGAAGGAGCTATAGATGCGGCAAATATACTTAAGCCAGCATTAGCTAGAGGGGAACTTCAATGTATTGGAGCAACAACTCTAGACGAATATAGAAAACATATTGAAAGAGATGCTGCTCTAGAAAGAAGATTCCAACCTGTAATGGTAGGGGAGCCATCTATAGAAGATACAATCGAAATTTTAAAAGGTCTTAGAGAGCGTTATGAACAACATCATCGTCTTAAAATTACTGATGATGCGCTAGAGGCCGCCGCTCATTTAGGGGATCGTTACATATCTGACAGATTTTTACCTGATAAGGCTATTGACCTCATCGACGAGGCTGGAAGTAGAGTCCGTTTAATAAACTCTAAACTTCCGCCTGAAGCAAAACAGATAGATAGAGAACTAAGACAAGTCCAAAAACAAAAGGAAGAATCTGTAAGAGACCAAAATTTCGATCAAGCTGGCCAATTACGCGAAAAAGAGATGGAATTGTCTGCAAAAATTAAAGAGGTTTTGGACAATAAAAAAGAATCTACAGCTGGAGATCAATCTGATGCTGATAATTCTGAAAAAAGTGATTCAAAACTTTTACAAAGTCCCCTTGTTAGTGAAGAGGATGTAGCTCATATTGTGGCTTCATGGACAGGTGTTCCTGTTCAAAAATTAACAGAAACAGAATCAGTCAAGCTTCTTAATATGGAGGAAACACTTCATCAAAGGCTAATTGGACAAGATGAAGCTGTAAAGGCTGTCTCAAGAGCTATAAGAAGAGCAAGAGTTGGATTAAAAAGTCCTAATAGACCCATCGCAAGTTTTATCTTTTCTGGTCCAACCGGTGTTGGTAAAACCGAATTAACTAAATCATTAGCTTCATATTTCTTCGGTAGTGAAGAAGCGATGATCAGATTAGATATGTCAGAATTTATGGAAAGACATACAGTTAGTAAACTAATAGGCTCACCTCCTGGGTATGTTGGTTTTAATGAAGGTGGTCAGCTTACTGAAGCTGTTAGAAGACGTCCCTATACTGTCGTCTTGTTTGATGAAGTTGAAAAGGCGCATCCAGATGTTTTCAACTTATTATTGCAACTACTTGAAGATGGAAGATTAACTGACTCGAAAGGCAGAACTGTAGATTTTAAAAATACATTATTAATAATGACCTCTAACATCGGTTCAAAAGTAATCGAGAAAGGTGGAGGGGGATTAGGATTCGAGTTCTCAGGCGATTCAGTTGAAGATAGTCAATATAACAGAATTAAATCACTAGTTAATGAAGAACTTAAGCAATACTTTAGGCCTGAATTTTTAAATAGACTTGATGAAATAATTGTATTCAGACAATTGACTAAAAATGAAGTTAAAGAAATTGCTGAAATAATGTTACAAGAAGTTTTTATCCGACTACAAGATAAAGGTATTAAATTAAATGTCACCGATGCTTTCAAAGAAAGACTTGTTGAAGAAGGTTACAATCCTTCATACGGAGCGAGACCTTTGAGAAGAGCAGTTATGCGTTTACTAGAAGATAGTTTGGCTGAAGAAGTTCTTTCTGGAAGAATAAAAGATGGAGATAATGCTTTAGTTGATATAGATGATAATAAAAAAGTTACAATAAATATTTCTTCTGAAGAATCTTCTCAAGAGTTAGCAGGTGCTAACTTCTAATTAATCAATATAAAAATGCAGTCTATCTCTCCAGAAACTATATACAGGGGTAATTCTGCTTGGGAAAAATCTTTACCTCAAATCACTAAATTAACTAAAAGTCCATTAATTCTAGGTAGAGGGATTCAAACCAATGATTTGAGAAATAATATTTTTGATGATTTAAAAAATCAAAAACTTAATGTAAATTCTGCTAATTTAAAATTTGATTGTTGTTACGAAGATATTTCAAGAATTAAGAATATTATTTCAAATAATAATAATGATTGTGTTATCGCAGCTGGAGGTGGCAAAGTTCTAGACTCTGGAAAATATATAGCCGATTCTCTTAATATCCCTTGTATTACAGTTCCCCTTAGTGCCTCTACATGTGCTGGTTGGACAGCCTTATCGAATATTTATACAAAGGATGGTCAATTTATAAAAGATGTTGCATTAGGATCTTGTCCGAAAATACTAGTTTTTGATCATAAATTTATTCAAACAGCTCCATTAAGAACACTTGCAAGTGGCATTGCAGATGCCTTAGCAAAATGGTACGAATCCTCAATAACAAGTTCAAAAATAGATGACGGTCTTGTTCAACAAGCAATTCAGATATCAAGAGTTTTAAGAGATCAACTACTAATAGATGGAGGAAAAGCATTTAAGAGTCAATTTGAAAATAATCTATCTTGGCAAAATACTGTAGAAGCATGTGGACTTACAGCAGGATTAGTTGGCGGTATTGGTGGAGAAAAATGTAGGACTGCAGCAGCACATGCTATTCATAATGCAATTACTCAGATAATCACTCCTAATAAGTTCTTACATGGTGAGATTGTTGGGGTAGGATTATTGTTGCAATTAAGACTAGAAGAAATGAAAAATAATAATAAATTAGCTGA
>CACGDL010000054.1 GCA_902571795.1 uncultured Prochlorococcus sp. | reverse complement strand
TTATCAGAATCATTATTAGTATTAGTCATTATTATCTTTAGTTCGTAATTAAAATTTTTCTAAATACTATTTATTTATATCAAATAATTATGACAATTAAATTGTTTGTAATCTCCTTAAAACTCCATTAATAAATTTTCTTCCTTGCAAATCACTATATTTATTAGCTAAATTAACAGCCTCATCACAAGCAACAGCGACAGGTGTGTTCAAAAAATTGATATCCACGTAAGCTAGACGCAAAATATCCCTATCAATTCTTGGTAATCTTTTTAATCTCCAACCATCCATTACTTGATCGATATCTGAATCAATACTTTTAAGGTTATTGATTATATTACAAATCCTTTGATTTACATCCTCTCTAATATCTATTTGACCGCTAGAAACAATTAATTTTGGAAAGTCTAGAGTGACAGAGAGTGTATTCATTACGGTTTCAATTTTTGTCAGAGATTTTTTTAACTCTTCTCGAACATTTGAATAAGAGGAATCAACACCTTCTTGCAATTCACTATCTAATATTTTTTGTGAAGCATTTTCTAACTCTGACTCGCAATTATCTAATTCCTCTCTGCAATGATTTATGAGAGAATCCAAAGCAGATTCAAAAATTTCTTCTATCTGAAATTTATTTAATTTAAAATCACCTTTATCTCTTATAAGGCCAAGAGAAATTAAAGATAATTCTCTTGAAAGGGATCTATTATGCATCTATTAAGAAGAAGTATTAGTGGAAGCTCGTAATTGAGAAAACAATTTTGAAAATGTTGGATTTGTGGTGTTATTTTTCTCATCTGGATTAACTATCCCAGCAGAAATTATTGTTCTAAAAGCATCTTCTACAGAAATATCCAAATCCTTAACAGAAGACTCAGGCACGAGTGTGTACCAGCCGGTAGTTGGGTTTGGTGCTGTAGGAATGAAAACACTAAGTAACTTTTCTTTCAATTCTGGCTGAAGAGAAGGTCCTACGTCTCCAGTGACAAAGCCGACACTATATAGTCCCTCACGAGGATATTCAACTAAAACAACTCGTCTAAATCTATTAGATTTATTACTTAAGAAAGTTTCTAACAATTGTTTAAGAGTTTTATAAACCGCTCCAGCTACTGGGATTTTTGATAAAGTACCCTCTCCAAATTCTAATAACCATCTTCCTACAAAATTTCTCGCCATCAAGCCTATAAGCAAAATAGCTAATAAAGGAACAGTTAAACCTAAGGTGAGATTAATTAAATCTTGTAATAAAGGATTTAAAGTAATAAAAGGATTTAGTTGCTTTGGGACTGAAGTAACTAACGTTAATACAAATTTACTAACTAATGATGACAGCCAGATTGTTGTTGCTAAAGGTATAACAACTAACAACCCAGCAATAAGATCATTTTTGAGATCTTGTTGAAGCCTAGATCCTAAATTCGAATCTTGATTTTGATTAGATTCAACCAAAATAACCTTTTAACTGTATTAACTTTACTAATAATTTAACTGTTTTTACTAAGTTAGGATATATTTTTCTTAAATATATCTATTTTATTTAAAAGTTTATTCTCAAAAAAAATAACTTTTAAAAGAAATGCCATAAAGAAAAAGAAATGATTGATACGATTCAGGACAAAAAAGAAATAAGTAAAAAATTAAAAGAAAGAGCTATTTTTGAAGGTTTTACAGTTGCTGGAATAGCTTCAATACCAGGTAGTTCGCGAATAAAATTAAGAACTAATGCATTAGAAAGATGGTTATCAAATAATTATCATTCTGAAATGAAATGGATGGAAGCAGAAAAAAGAAAAAATATAGGCTCACTTTTTGAAGATGCAAAAAGTGTTTTAAGCGTTGGATTTACTTACATTAATTCACAAAACAACAAGAACAATTTCCTCAAGGTAGCTAAATTTAGTCAAGGTGAGGACTATCATAAAGTAATTTACAAAAAATTAAAGAATATTGGTAAATGGATCGACCTAGAAATCCCTGGTTGCAAATGGAAAATATGTGTTGACACCTCTCCGCTTCTTGAAAAAGCATGGGCAGAGGAGGCAGGGATTGGTTGGATAGGTAAAAATAGTAATTTAATCAGCAAAAAAAACGGTTCTTGGCTTACTTTGGGTTTTTTGATTCTCACAAAAGACTTAATGCCAGATAAACCTCATCAATCACTTTGTGGAAAATGTGATATTTGTATTGAACATTGTCCCACAAAGGCAATCATAGAACCCTTTGTAATACAATCAGATCTTTGCATTGCCTATCACACAATAGAGAGCAGAGATAAAACTATTCCAAAGAAAATAGAAAAAAATTTAGGAGGATGGGTTGCAGGTTGTGATATTTGTCAAGATGTTTGTCCATGGAATAAATCAGTGCCATACAATAATAATCATGAAACTACACCGAAAGAATGGATTAAAAATCTTAATATTGAGTCCCTCAATTGGGACGATAAAACGTGGCAAGAAAATCTTAAAGGAACAACTTTAAAAAGAATTAAACCATGGATGTGGAAAAGAAACATAAAAGCAAATATAAAAAATAAAAAAATTAAGATATGAAGAAGTTATTAAAAAAAACAATCTGGATCTTCTTGATCTGTTTTCACTTTTTTCAAATAGGAAAAGTTCACTCAATAGTTCCATATTATTTTTTCCCAACAATAAAAAATTTACAAAAGCAAAGTTTATATATAGGCAAAAATGCATATCAACTACTTTATTTTGGTCAATATGAAGAAAGTATTAACTTAGCCAAATTAGCTGTAAAAATAAATGCAAAAGATGAAAAACTATGGTTGATTTTGGCTGAAGCACAAATAGCTAACAAAGAATACAAAAAACGCATTAAATTCTCTAAATAAAGCACAACAGATCAATGCAAATATTAGCGAAATATATTTTGCTAAAAGTAATGTTTTCTTAAAAATTTCCCAACAAACAAAAGCAAAGATTGCTTTAGAAGAAGGAATAAAGATTGAGCCTAATAATCACAAAGCTATTTTTCAATTAGGAAATATTTTATTAATGGAAAAAGATTACTTAGGAGCTATCAAATTATTTGATAAATCAATAAAAATTAAACCTGATTTCTGGCAAGCAATCAATAACAAAGGTTTGGCTTATTTCGAGAGAAACAATGTAAATCTTTCAATCAAACTTTTTGAAACTGCAATAACAATTGAGGAAAATGCTGAACCTCTACTAGGCCTGGCCTCATGTATCAATATCAATGATACTAAATTAGCAATTCAGCTAGCAAAAAAAGCTTTGGCTAAAGATCCCAAATATGTCAATTATGATTATAGAAAAGAACAGTTATGGGGAGAAAAATTACAAGCCAGCACAGAAATTCTTTTGCAAAATGAACAATTAAAAAAAGATGTAATATTGGCAAAGTCCAAAATAAATGAATCATCTTAATGTTCAATACTGGTAAATATTTTTTTACCTATTAGTCTTAATTTAGTTAATTAATAATTTTAAATTTTGCGCTCTAATGGATAAGAAAAATTTCACTTCCATATCACTTCAAGAAGAAATGCAACGTTCTTATTTGGAGTATGCAATGAGCGTAATAGTTGGACGCGCTTTGCCTGATGCAAGAGACGGTCTTAAACCTGTACAAAGAAGAATCATATTTGCAATGTACGAATTAGG
>CACGDL010000053.1 GCA_902571795.1 uncultured Prochlorococcus sp. | reverse complement strand
TTATTACTTCACCATTAACAAGTCTTTTCTTTGCTCTATTTCTTACACCCTCTTGAAGTCCTTTAATTAATGACTGATTCTTTTGCATGGTTCCAGTGCCTACAGCAACATGATCATATTTAGGAAATACCCACCCATAAAAATCAGGAGAAACATCAGTTCCGACATACATTTCCGCAAGATCTTCGTAGTAACTCATTTCTTCTTTAGGCAATTTAATTCTTTCCTGAAATGCTATCGCAACTTTGTAATCTCCCGCATCCATTGCTTTTGCGACTCTGCTATTGGCTCCATCAGCTCCGATCAAAAGGTCAACAGTAAGCTCTTTGAGTTCCCCTTTTTTATCTCCATTCGTAAAATCTGAATAGGAAAGCTTATATGGCCCTTGATTGTTGTCGCCAGTATCTATAGACGTAACTAATCCATTTATTAATGTAGCACCAAGATCTGATGCTCTGTTACGCATAAAGGCATCCATAACTTCCCTTCTACACATCCCAATAAACTCATTATCACTTTTCCCATAAACTCGATCTAAACTTATATCTACCTCTCTATTTGATGGAGATATCATTCTCATATGCCTTACTTTTCTATCAATAATTGACTCAGGCAAATCAAATTCTTCGACCATGCAAAGTGGAATTGCTCCTCCGCATGGTTTTGCATTATCTAATTTTCTCTCGAAGAGCCAAGTTTTTATCCCAGCTTTAGCAAGTATTTCTGCAGCACATGAACCACTTGGACCTCCTCCAATAACAGCTACCCTCAACATATGAAAAAAAATAATACTGTATATAAAAACTACATCTTTTTTGCTTATAAAAGTGCATTTCGTAAAATAATAGTTAATATCGAAATATGTTTTCCAGATTCACCTATAAATATTGGAACAAAACAAAGATTTAAATCAAATTGATATACCTCTAGCCAAAAGAATCTACATAAATAATTCCCACTCAACATTATTTAAAAAATTATTAATTTTTTCTCCATTTCTTTTACTTCTTTTTTCTTATGCTGCATTGCGGTTGATTAAAAATATAGAACAAATCCCTTTTATCAACCTTAATTTTCAGGCTGAGAAAAATCAAGATAATAGAATTTTGGGCCATTTACCCTATGCGGAAATTCCTAAGGAGAAATTAGTTCTAATAGAGCCTAACATTGAAGTTCATATTGATATGCGTGATTCTTTATTGAATATGAGAAAAGAAGCGAGAAAGGATGGTATATATTTGGTCTTCTTAAGTGGTTATAGATCAATAAATTTGCAAAAAGAAATCTTCTATTCTCTAAAATCTTTTAGAAATCAAGAAGCGGCCGAAAGAGCTAGAGTTTCAGCCCCCCCAGGCTATTCTGAACACAGTACTGGTTTTGCAATTGATATTGGTGATGCCACTCAAAGAGAAACAGATTTTGAGACCGAATTTCAAAATACTGACGCCTTTAATTGGTTAATAAAAAATGCAGCTAAATTTCACTTTAAGTTATCTTTCACCAAAGATAATAAATATATAGATTATGAACCTTGGCATTGGAGATATGAAGGATCAATTGAGGCTTTAAAAGTTTTTGAAAGTTCAAATAGAAAATCATAAATCTAATTTAATAATTAAATTATTCAATATGATTATGTTTTTCAAAGTCTTAAAGAGAAAATTCTCATAATTAGCATCCTTTGAGTTAGCCTTAATAAAGTCAATTAATTATTTATATAAATTTTATAAATGTCATCGTCTGTAAAAGAAATTAGGAATGTTGCAATTATTGCCCACGTAGATCATGGCAAGACAACTCTTGTGGATGCATTGTTATCTCAATCAGGAATATTTAGAGACAATGAAGTCATTCCTACATGTGTAATGGATTCGAATGATCTTGAAAGAGAGAGAGGAATAACAATACTCTCAAAAAATACTGCAGTGAACTACAAAGGTACCAGAATTAACATTATTGATACACCCGGACATGCAGATTTTGGAGGAGAAGTCGAGAGGGTTTTGGGAATGGTTGATGGTTGTTTGCTTATTGTTGATGCAAATGAGGGGCCAATGCCTCAAACAAGGTTTGTTTTAAAAAAAGCATTAGAAAAAGGACTTAGGCCTATAGTTTTTGTAAATAAAATTGATAGACCAAGAGTAGTACCAGAAGTAGCAATTGATAAGGTACTTGACTTGTTCTTAGAATTAGGAGCTGATGATGATCAATGTGATTTTCCTTATCTTTTTGGAAGCGGCCTATCTGGTTTTGCAAAAGAAGAGATGGAATCTAATAGCGACAATATGATGCCTCTTTTTGAGGCTATTATCAGACATGTTCCACCTCCAGTAGGTGATGCAAATAAGCCTCTTCAGCTACAAATAACTACTTTGGACTATTCTGATTTCTTGGGCAGAATTGTAATAGGGAAAATTCATAATGGAACTATAAAAAATGGTCAACAAGCTAGTTTAATCAAAGAAAATGGTAAAAATATTAAAGGAAAGGTTAGTAAATTACTTGGATTTGAAGGATTACAAAGGATTGATATAAATGAAGCATTTGCAGGAGATATCGTTGCTGTTTCTGGTTTCGATGACGTCAATATCGGTGAGACCATAGCATGTCCCGATTCGCCCCATCCACTTCCATTAATCAAAGTAGATGAACCCACCTTAAATATGACTTTTGTTGTTAATGATTCTCCATTTGCAGGTAAAGAGGGGAAATTTGTTACTAGTAGACAATTAAAAAATAGACTGGAAAGGGAACTTTTAACAAATGTTGCGTTAAGGGTCGAAGAAACTGATTCTCCTGATAGGTTCTCAGTATCAGGAAGAGGAGAATTACATTTAGGTATTTTGATTGAAACTATGAGGAGAGAAGGGTTCGAGTTTCAAATCTCACAACCTCAAGTAATTTTTAGAGAAATTGATAATGTTGAATGTGAGCCTATAGAGACTTTAGTCCTTGATGTGCCTGAAGTATCCGTTGGTTCTTGTATAGAAAAACTTGGATCGAGAAAGGCAGAGATGAAAAATATGCAGACAAGTTCAGATGGGAGAACTCAATTAGAGTTTCTTGTACCATCAAGAGGACTAATTGGATTTCGTGGAGAATTTGTTCGGATAACAAGAGGTGAAGGTATCATGAGTCATTCATTTTATGAATATAAACCTAAAACAGGAGATTTTGAAACTAGAAGAAATGGAGTCCTTATAGCTTTTGAGGAAGGTGTGGCCACATTCTATGCATTAAAGAATGCTGAAGATAGGGGAGTCTATTTCATTAAACCTGGAGTTAAAGTCTATAAGGGAATGATAATTGGAGAGAATAATCGACCTCAAGATCTTGAGTTAAATATATGTAAAACTAAGCAGTTGACTAATATGAGATCAGCAGGGGCAGAAGAACTTGATACTTTGCAGTCACCTGTTGAAATTACCCTTGAAAGAGCACTCGAATATATTGGTCCAGATGAAATGCTAGAGGTAACACCGGATTCAATAAGAATGAGAAAAATAAATAAAAAGAAAAGAAATTAATAATTAGTTTCATGAATGAAGAAAGTGCAAAAAGTTTTAAAGATTCTCTTTTGAATGCTTTAAATCTTTTTAACAATCATGAATGGTATGAGGCTCATGATGCTTTTGAAGAAATATGGAATTCCG
>CACGDL010000052.1 GCA_902571795.1 uncultured Prochlorococcus sp. | reverse complement strand
CTATTCGAGAAGGTTTACGTTTAATTGCAAATGAAGGTTTAGAGAATGTGTGGTATAGGCATAATACTAATGCGAAGAAACTTTGGAAAGGTTTAGAAAGTTTAGGAATGGAATTACATGTATCAGAGGATTATCGATTGCCAACTCTTACAACAGTTAAGATCCCACCTGCAGTTGATGGAGATGGTTTTAGAAATCATCTTTTAAGAAGCTTTGGAATAGAAATAGGAAATGGACTTGGAGAATTGTCTGGTAAGGTATGGCGCATAGGATTAATGGGCTTTAACTCAAGTGAGGAGAATGTAGACAGATTATTAAACCTATTTGATACTGAGTTAAAAAAATATTCTATTTTTGAGTCCTCAACTTTTTAAACCATAGTTGTAAAATTTTACTGCATTCGTCTTCTAAAATACCTCCTACGACTTCCATTTTGTGATGAGAACTTTTATGCTTTGATAAGTCAATTGAGCCGCCCAATCCACCTCTTTTCTTATCGTAGGCACCAAAAACAACTTTACCCATCCTTGCTTGAATAAGTGCCGATGCACACATGGTACATGGTTCTAAATTTGTGATGATAATACATTCATTAAATCTCCAATCATTTTTTATTAGAGATGCCTGCTTTAGTGCCATAATTTCAGCATGACCTAAAGGATCATTATTTATATTTCTCCTGTTAACCCCTCTTCCAATGCATCTTCCTCTCTCATCTAAAATTATTGAACATATTGGTAACTCTACTTTTCCAATTTCTTCTGACCTTCTTAAAATAGAGTTCATCCATCTTGAGTATTTTAAAATATTTATTCCTTTCTGTTCATCATAATTACTATTTACATTTTCAAAAATATACCTCATTTACCAATATTAAGAATAAACTTATTAATAGATATCTTATCTGATGACTGAAGATTTAATTAATAAAAAAGATATATATTTCCCTTCGTATTTAGGGACTAACGATAACTTAATTACTCTTCTAAATAAAACAACTCAAATTCTTGTTGACTGGTTCTCTAAAGCCGATAAATATGGTCCATTACCATTTGATGAGAATTTCAAGTGCTTAATGCCGGATGAGGATGGTAATTCTACAGAAGATATGTTTTCTGATATTCAATCTCTTCTAAATAATTCTTTTAATCCAGTTCATCCCGGCTCTTTAGCTCATCTTGATCCCCCACCTTTGATTTTTTCTATTTTGGGCGATTTAATTGCTGCTGGTTTAAATAATAATCTTCTTGCTTACGAGTTGTCTCCAAGTATTACTTTGCTTGAGGAATCATTATGCAAATGGTTTGCAAAGAAAATAGGGTTTAATGATTCATCAGGAGGAATAGCAGCTAGCGGAGGTACTTTAAGTAATTTGAATGCACTTATAGCAGCTAGACATAATTCTGGATTAGGTTCAGATCCCAATTCTGTATTACTTGTAAGTGAAGATGCTCATTCCTCCTTTATTAAATGTATAAGAATAATGGGTCTTGATGAAGCAAATCTTATCAGGATTAAAACTGATAATAACGGCAGTATTGATATACAAAATCTTAGAAAAACTATAGATAAATGTTTTATTGATAATAAAAAAATATTCGCTATTGTTGCCACTCTAGGTACAACTCTAAGAGGAGCAATTGATCCCATTAAAGATATAAGTGAAATATGCAAAGAAAGAAATATATGGCTTCATATCGATGGCTCCATTGGAGGCATTTTTGCTATAACTTCTATTCCAATAGAAGGTTTAAATAATATTAATCAGGCTAATTCGATAACGATAAATCCACAAAAAATCATTGGTATTACAAAGACTTCATCTTTGTTATTGGTTTCAAATATGAGTACTTTAGAAAACACTTTTAATACTGGACTACCATATTTATCATCTAAAAAAAATATTATAAATAGAGGAGAAATAGGAATACAAGGTTCTAGACCTGCAGAGGTTATCAAACTATGGCTTGGGTTACGTTTTTTAGGTCTAAATGGAATAGAAAATATATTAAAATCATCAATTCAAAGAAAAGATTTTTTTATAAAAAATATTAGTAAAAATAAATTTAATATATATTCAGGTCCTCTTCATATTGTTTCATTCTTGCCAAAGAATCTAGAACCTAATGAGTCTGATGCATGGACTCAAAGTAAAGTTAATGAACTAATTAACAATAATTTTATGCTTTCTAGACCAAAATTTAAAGGTAAATATTTTTTACGGGTTGTCATGGGAAATTACAATACAAAAGAATCTCATATTGAAGAACTTTTGAGACTTTTAGACGCTTAACTAATGAATATGGGTAGAGCAAAAATTATTGCAATAGTAACAGGGTTTATATCTATAGCTATTTGTATTGCTTACTTACTCTTAATAACTATCTTTGATTTCAGAACTTATCTAAATGATCAATTATCCAATTTTACATAGTAAATGGAGGCAAACTTTTATTTGATATTAAATACTTTTTCATTTCAATTTTTTGAAATAGCTTCTTTTACAAAGTTGTTTAAAATGTCCTCTCTCCTACTTATTCTATAAATCTTATCTACTACTTCTTGAATTCCTCCATCTCCCCAATCTTGCCCATTTTTAAAATATTCAATCAAACTTAGTCCTACAATTCTTATTAACCAGCCTGCGGTAACTGATTGTATAGATTTAGATAATATTATTTTAGTCAAGCTTGTAGCTAAAGCAGTAGAAATAATGGAGAGACCCCCTTTTAATATTCCTTGTTTAGCCAATGCGCTTAGCAGTGATGTAGCCAAATCTTTTGCATCTTTTTTTGTAAGTTTTATTTCATATATTTTTGATAATTCCATTATCATTTGTAGGTTTACGGAGGTAGTAGTTAGGAAATCAACTGCTGGTAGTGGATTAACTAGTATTACTCCTCCTGTTATCCACATATATTTATTAATCACTTTATTTGACATCAAATATCTTTGTTCTTGCAAGAAATTTTTACTTTTAATACCAAGCTTATTTGAGCGAAAAAGAATATTATCCGCCAATAGTTCTTCGCCATTATTATCGAGCGTTTCAATTATTTCTCTAAATAAACTTCCTACCTCTGGGACTAAATTTAAAGTATCTGACTTTATATGGGGAGATTGTTGAGGTACCGCAATTGTTTGAACTACTGAAATTTTATTTTTTCTAGCGGAAGTTATAGAAATTATATTTTCTTTGATGAGGTTATTTTCGTCTCTAGACCTCAAATCACATTTATTTAGAACTACTATTATTTTTTTTCCTATTTTCAATAATTCTTTAATTAAATAGTTTTCGTATTTATTTATGTCTTGATCTAAGACAAAAAGAACTAAATCAGAAGTTGATGCTTGTATTATTGTTGCTTTTTCTCTTTCTTCTCCTAATTTAGATGGTTCGAATAAACCAGGAGTATCCACAATATTAATGTTTCTTTTTAAGATTGGGATGCGAATTTTATAGCTATTAATTTGCTTTGTTGTACCTATTTTTGCTGAAGTTTGTCCGACAATATTTTTCAATAATGATCTTGCTATAGATGTTTTTCCTGAGGAACCTGCGCCAAAAAGAGTAACGTTATAATCTCCTGTTTTTAATTGGGCCTCTAGTTTATTTTTTTGGTAATTTAACAATTCAATTTTTACTTTATCGTTAATTTTTTTATTAATTTTCTCGACTCCTTCCAAACT
>CACGDL010000051.1 GCA_902571795.1 uncultured Prochlorococcus sp. | reverse complement strand
GACTGCATTTATTGCCAACAAGACCATCTGCATCACTCTTATTTCCTTTTTGGGAACGTGATCCAAACACTATCACATTACTGTGAATTTGATTGGAAACACAATTTATGGAATTTTCATTAAAGTGATTACCTAATAATTGAAGAAATTTCTCTGAGCAAGACTTGTTGAAGAAGGCATGTTTGAAATTATTTTGGCTAAGAATAGGTGATAAATAATACTCAAATTTTTTGTTTTGAATATAAATTTCATCTTTTGAGAAATATATTTCTTTATAAGGAATAGTTCCCGCTCCTAAACTGAATTTATGAAATCAATTCAATATCTCTTAAGATCCAGAATCCTGCAAATTTTTCAATATACGGCGTTGACTGTATGGATATAAATTGATAGCCAAAAGAATTTTTTTTATTCTCCAAAAACTTTGTATTCAAAATTTTTGCATCTTTTTCTGGTAAATCAGTTACCAGCCACTTATCATCTTCTGAAGCTTCAAGTATTAGTTGGTTCTTATTTACGACTAATTTAATAGGTTCTAAACAACTAAACCATGCAGAAAGTGCCAAAGATCTATCTTTGCTAAAAAGTCTTAATCCTGGAACTAAGTAATTATCATCTAAATTTTGCTGAATTGGGAAAATATCTCCAAATTCTATAGGCCAATTTTCTGCTGATTTTAATTCTCCAATTGATATTTCAGAGATAGTTAAAGCATCACCCCTTACTGCTTCTGGTAGAGGTGTAGGAGGGCTTTCCATTTTTGAAGTAAAAGTAGGAGCTAACACGCCTCTTACATAACCTTTTTCCTTTGGATAAATCTCTTTTTCAAGAAATTCGATTCTATCTAATAAATTATAAGTTCTCCTACTTACAATAGCCTCAATACTTACGGCCTCTAGTGATTTCTTAATGATCGATTTCATTGAAGACCTCCAGAAACGAACTATAGAAGGTTTCTCCCACCCTTGTTTTTTTGCTTCATTTATTGCTTCATTTAGTGCCTTTGTAAGCCACACTGAATTAACTTCATTAGCAGGGCACTTTTTATTCCAAAGAAAAACATTTTCTGTCTTACAACTTCTTGTAGAGCAAATAATTAATTCCCACCTTTTTTTTCCATTTGATTCAATAATTGGTCTTGAGTAAAAGTCTAATTCCCAATCTGAAATTATTAATTTAAGACTTGACTCCATTTTTTTATTAGTGTTCATTTAGCTTGTTCTTTTTTATCGAAGAGTGCTTTAGTTTTTAGTGCTCTCTCTGTGGCTTCTTGCATAACTTTTTGCTTATCAATAATTAATTCTCCCGCAGAGTTTTCTAGGAGTGCTGTATTGAGACCAATACGTCCTTTTTCGAGGTCTATTTCAGATATTAAAGCTTTTATCATTTCCCCTTCTCTAAAAACTTCTCTTAAAGAACGAATCGATCCATTTGTTAGTGAGGATTGATGAAGAAGTCCACTAGCTCCACCTAAATCTATAAAGAAGCCATATGGTTTTACTGCTAAAACTTCTCCTTCAATTAATTGACCTAATTCTAAACTTGCAAGTTTAGAGACTAATGATGCTTTCTTTTCCGAGAGAACTAATTTTCTGGATTCTGGATTCACCTCAAGAAACGCTACTTTTAGAGTTTTGCCAACAAAAGATTGATAATCTTGACCATCTTCAAGTTGGGATCTTGGGATGAATCCTCTTAATCCATCTACATCACATGTAATCCCACCTCTGTTAAATCCATTAATTAAAACGTTAATTAATTCTCCATTTTTTGCCGAACTTGATACTTTCTCCCAACTTTGCCTGAGAATTAATGCCCGAGCGCTCACTGTTACCATCCCATCAGCATTTTGTTCTTTGATAACCAAAACTTCCATTTCAAGGCCTATAGAAAACTTTTCTTTAAAGTTAGTAATGACACCCAAACCACATTCTTTTTTGGGCATATAACCAGGTGCTTTCCCACCAATGTCTACATATAACCCGTCACTTTCGATTGCTATAACTTTACCTGAAATTGTTTCTCCAGCAGCCCCAATTGGCTCATTTGCATTTAAAGCCTCCAAAAAAGCACTTTCATCAAAATCGAATTCATCAACTGTTCTTTCTAGTTTAAAATCTGTGTTTTGCTCAGAAAAATTAAGAGGTCTATTTAAATCTTGTTGATAAATTTCAAAATCATTGGTCTTTTCTTTACTGTCCTCAATTTCTTTAACTAAATCATCTTTAATGATTTGAGGTTTGATTGCAATATTTTCTTTTTTTATACTTTCTTGCGAATTGTTTTGCTCATTATGTATTTTTTGAGAATCTTTCTTGCTTATGTGAAGTACCTGAAGAGGTTTTTTATTGCCCTTTGATTGGATATTATCTTGGGCATTTTTATTATTGACTCCCATCGTAGGTAAAATAAGAATAATTAATTATTAACATACTCTAAATGTTAGTACTCAAAATTAAAATTAATGAACTTTAAACCAATACCTAATAAGTTTGAATATTTGAATTGGCAAGAAATTGAGAGTATTGCAAAAGAAAAAAGATCAACAGTAATTTGGCCATTCGGTGCTGTTGAACAACACGGACCACATTTGCCTCTTGCTACAGATAGTATTTTTGTTGATGAAATTATTAGCGAAGTTTTAAAATTATTCCCTGCTGATATTCCATTAAAAAAACTTCCAACTCAATATATTGGTTTTTCGCCAGAACATAAGGGTTTCTCTGGGACGATTTCACTTTCCTCAAATTTAATAACCTCAATGATTAAGGAAGTCGGAGGTCAATTATCTGAAATGGGTTTTAAAAGATTGATATTAATAAACGGACATGGAGGTCAAATCTCACTATTAAATACTGCTGCAAGAGAGCTAAGAAGTTTCTCACCAGGGATGGCAGTTTTCCCTTGTTTCTTATGGAGTGGTATTAATGGATTAAGTGAATTGTTAACAAAAACTGAGATCGAGAATGGGCTTCATGCTTCTTTAGCTGAAACAAGCTTAATGCTCGCTTTAAAACCAGAATTAGTAGGCGATGAACGCCCAAATGAGTGCATTAAAGTACAGATCCCAGAAGGATGGAGTCTAGAGGGCAATGCACCTACTGCGTGGCTTACTGACGACTTCAGTAAGTCAGGTGTTATAGGGGACAGTAGAGGAGCAAATGAGTCTTTAGGGAAAAATTTAAAGGAATTATTGATTAATCATTGGTTCAAATTGATTATGAATCTGATGCAATCAGATTGGCCAAGTAACTCTTAAATAGGTTTAAGTAAAAAATGTGACTTAACAATTGAAACTATTTTCATGATATTTAAATAAACTCTCTATAATCGTGTAATATTCATGCATAATGAGCTAAAGATTACTGACATGCAAACTCTAGAATCAAATAAAAAAACTTTTGAAGAATCGATTAATCCGATTTCTTTAGATATGCCCGATTTCACTACAGATTCTTATAAAGATGCATACAGCAGAATAAATGCAATTGTTATTGAGGGAGAGCAAGAGGCCCATGATAATTACATTTCATTAGCAACTTTAATTCCAAATGAGTTAGAGGAGTTAACTAAATTGGCGAGAATGGAAATGAAGCATAAAAAAGGCTTTACTGCATGTGGAAGAAATTTAGGTGTAGTTGCTGATATGGAATTTGCTAAAAAATTCTTTTCTAAATTACATGGTAATTTTCAAGTTGCTCTTGAAA
>CACGDL010000050.1 GCA_902571795.1 uncultured Prochlorococcus sp. | reverse complement strand
GCAAAGAGGCTTTCCACATTTAATTGACCATGTGAGGACAGGAAGATCGGAATTCTTTACTGCTGAACAAGTGACAAAGTTTGATATTGGTGAGGCTGAGAGAGGCTGGAATATTGCTAAAGGAGCAATTGCTAGTTCTCTTTATTCCGTAGTTGTGCTAGATGAGTTGAACCCAGTTCTTGATTTAGGAATGCTTGATATCAAAGAAGTAGTTAACTCTCTTCAAAATCGTCCAGATGGATTAGAAATAATTATTACAGGAAGGGCAGCACCTCCCTCTTTGGTAAGAATATCTCAACTCCATTCAGAAATGAGACCACGTTTCACAGGAGACTTATTAAAACAAACTAGACAAAGCAGTTCTAGTGGCGGAATTGAGATTTACACAGGTGAAGGCAAGGGTAAATCCACAAGTGCACTCGGTAAGGCTCTTCAAGCTATCGGTAAAGGAATATCTCAAGATAAAAGTCATAGAGTTTTAATATTACAGTGGTTAAAAGGTGGCAATGGATATACCGAAGATGCTGCTATAGAAGCTTTGAGAGAGAGTTACCCTCATTTAGTAGATCATTTGCGGTCAGGCAGAGATGCCATCGTATGGAGAGGTCAACAACAACCAATTGATTATGTTGAGGCTGAAAGAGCATGGGAAATTGCTAAAGCTGCTATTTTGTCTGGTCTGTATAAAACGATTATTTTAGATGAATTAAATCCAACTGTTGATTTAGAATTGTTACCTGTGGAATCAATACATCAAACGTTATTAAAAAAACCAGCAGATACAGAAGTTGTAATTACTGGCAGGTGTAAAAATGAACCTTCATACTTTGAACTAGCTGATGTTTACTCTGAAATGGTTTGTCATAAGCATTATGCAAATGTGGGAGTTGATTTGAAAAGAGGTGTAGATTACTAACTATTCTTGAAAATTAATTGCACAATATTTTTTTAACTTTTCAATGCCGCCTGCAATAGATCTTGATTGAATTTTGAATTTAGACAAGATTCTTGAAGCTTTTTCAGAACGTTTTCCTGATTTACATATAGTGAAAACCTCTTTATTTAAACTTTCTTTTTGAATAAATTCTAAGTCAGATTCTTGGTTCAAATGACTTAAAGGAATTGATATTGATCCCTCTATTGCAGAAGTAGAAAATTCTTCATTTTCTCTAACATCAATTAAAAGAATTTTGTTGGGTTTTGCTTTGTATAACCTATTGAAGTCAATAGCGTTAATACTGTTAAATAAATCGTTTTTCTCACAATATTCATCACCATTATAAAAGCTCTCAAACTGAGACAGATTTGTTATTCGTTTATTTAACTGATCACTTTTTAGATGTAATTTTTTCATATTCATATTCAATAGATCAAAAATTAAAATCTTACCATCTAAAATTTCACCTTTTTTCAAAATGATTTTGATAATTTCATTAACCTGAAGAATTCCTATTAAACCTGTTGAAACACCCACAACCCCGTATTCTGCGCAACTAGGGGCAGCATTTTTTGAGGGTGATTCTGGAAGTAAGTCTCTTAAATTAGGGCTATTTTTATATAAATTGAAAACACTCACTTGCCCTTCAAAGCCTTGTACACTTCCAAAGACGAGGGGTTTATTTAATATCAGGCATGAATCATTTATTAAATATCTTGTGCCAAAGTTATCCGAACAATCACAAATAACATCAAACTCCTGTATTAAGTCAAGAGCATTTTTAGGATTAATTCTTTTTGAAAAAGTTAATATTTCACAATTAGGATTAAATTTTTTAATTCTTTCTCTGGCAGAATCAATTTTAAGATTACCAATAGTATTAGTTTCATGAATTATTTGTCTCTGGAGATTAGACTTTTCAACTTGATCGTTATCAACTATTCCAATTCTTCCAATTCCCGCTGCAGCTAAATAGAGCAAAACGGAAGACCCAAGCCCACCTGCACCAATGCATAATACTGAGCTGTTTTTTAGATATAATTGACCCTCATAACCTATTTCGTTGAGGGTTAAATGTTTTTGATATCTTTCTTCTTCATCAGAGTTTAAGAAATTAAATTTGATATCTTTGGACATTTCGATCCCTTAATGTTTGCGAGCTGAACTATGAAAACATAATAATTAAAATAAAAATTTTAGCCTTTTAAATTTTTCTTATTACTGAGATTTATTAATCTATTTGTTAGAACTAGACGATAATGTGAAGTTTTTATAAATCAATTTTAAGTTAAAATATCTTCAGAAACCTTATATACTAAGGCCTCTAAAAAAATACAAAATGTTTCGGTTCGGAATTTTGCACAACTAAAAGGTAGTCAACAGACGTTTTTTCCGATACTGTCTGGTTCATATATTAAGTTTACTGAATTCATGAGTGATAACACTCCAGAGTCAAACCAAGACTCCGGCTCCGATACAAGCTCAGAAACCAAAAGTTTTTCAGAGAAGTACTCTGATGTTATGGGGAAAGTCAACGAAACCCTTGGTAATGTTGATTGGACTCAAATGGGTAAGTACGGCAAGGCGGCAGGCATCATTGCTGTTGTCGTAATAGCTCAGATAATAATTAAAGTTGTCATTGATACGATAAACTTTTTCCCAATTCTCCCTGGTTTACTAGAACTACTAGGCGTAATTGTTGTCGGTCAATGGAGCTGGCAAAATCTTCGTACCAGTGAAAATCGTGAAGCTGTTCTAGATAAGGTACAAAATCTCAAGAAAACATATTTAGGGTAGTTAAAGATTACATATTGAGTATTGCTTTTACGTAATCTTTAACTTGGTTTAAGTACCCTCCCCCAAACATATTGGCATGGTTCAATATGTGATAAAAATTATAAATAATAATTCTTTTTTCAAAACCATTTTTTATGGGAAAAATTTTATGATATTCTTCATAAAATTCTTTTCTAAAACCTCCAAAAAGTTTTGTCATAGCTATATCTACTTCATTATCTGCCCACCAAGATGCAGGGTCAAATATAACTCCCCTACCACTTTTGTCCATCCCTGCATTTCCTGACCACAAATCACCATGAACTAGTGCATTTACTGGTTTGTGATTCAGCAATTCTGATTTAATTTTTTTTGTAACTTGAGTTGTTGTTTCTTTATTTAAAATCGTTGATTTAAGAAGTAATAATTGAGGTATTATCCTTAAGTTTAAAAAACAATCTATCCAATTATCTTCCAAGCCTTTCTTCTGATCTGTTGTTCCGATAAAACCCTCAACAGGAAATCCAAACATTTTGGGATTAGATTCAGCTGATTTTAAGTGCAATTCACCTAAACCTTTCCCAAGCTTTTTTTGGTCGAAGTTATGCATATCTATCCATTCAATTAAAAGAATCTCTATATTTTTTATATTTTTATATGCAATAACTTCAGGAATAACTAAGTTTTCTTGATTAATATATTTTCTCAAATTTTGAAGACAATATTTTTCAAATTCAAGAAATTTTTTGTTTCTAATGTTTCTTTTAAGGAATAACTTTTTGTTTGAGAATTCTATTTGCCAGGCACTATGAATATCACCACCATGTACTTGTTCAATATTTTTTGGACAGGTTTCACCTAATTCTTCACAAATTTCGTTAATTTCAGTAGGAGACAAATTTTGCATTTTCAATGAGAAAGTCTGAAGTTATTGTTGTAGGCGCCGGTATAGCAGGACTAACTTCTGCAGCGATTTTATCAAAACAAGGCTTATCAGTGACTTTAATCGAATCTCATACTCAAGCAGGAGGATGTGCTGGTACTTTTAAAAGAAAGAATTATACTTTCGATGTTGGTGCAACTCAGGTTGCTGGTTTAGAGAAAGGAGGAATACATTCTAGAATTTTTGATTTTTTAGATATTCCATCCCCAGAAGCCACAATTTTAGACCCTGCTTGCATTGTTGATTTAAATGATGGTGGTCAGCCCATACCTATTTGGTATGAAAAAAGTAAATGGATTGCTGAACGAGAAATGCAGTTTCCTGGGAGTCAAAGATTTTGGAAGCTTTGTACCCTAATACATGAAAGTAATTGGATATTTGCTAATAATAATCCTGT
>CACGDL010000049.1 GCA_902571795.1 uncultured Prochlorococcus sp. | reverse complement strand
TCTAGATTAGCGTCAATAATTTGATAAATTCTTAAATCTTCAGCGTCTCTAGTATTGGAATTAAGCATTTGTAATTTATTTTTTGTAGTTTTTAAAAATTTTTAGAGCATTATCTCTATCTTTTTTAATTTGATTTGACAGTTGTTCTATATTTTTGAACTTGATTTGAGATCTAAGTTTTTCAACTGGTTCAACACATAGATTGAAACCATATAGATCGATATCTTTATTTATTAAATGAACTTCAACTGCAGATGGCAATAAAGGATTAATTGTTGGTTGAGGGCCAAGATTCATAACAGATTCAATTTTTTGGTTGGAATTTTGTATAGTTGTCCAAGATGCATAAACTCCTTCTCCTGGTAAAAATTTTCTGCCATCTATTTCAAGATTTGCGGTAGGCCATCCAATACTTTTTCCAATTCCTTTACCTTTAACAACCTTTCCATTAAAACTATAGGGCCTTTTAAGAATTTTGAAAGCATTTTTCAGATCACTTTTCTCTAATAGATCTCTTATTCTGCTGCTACTGATTCTACCTTCCTTGTCTTCTAAAATGGGAGATATTTTTAGTTTAATATCCGTATCCTTAATCATATTTTTTATTGTATTTATGTCTCCACTTCTTCTGAAACCAAATTTAAAATTAGCACCTACAGAAATGTTTTTTGCTTGTAATTGATTTATCAAAATATCTCTTACGAACCTTTCCGCACTTAATTTGGATAGTTCCATATCAAAAGGAATCAGAACTAATTGTTCAATCCCCAGATCTTCAAGAATAGATAGTTTTTCATTAGGGAGATCAAGTCTTAGACGCGTCTCTTTGTAAAGAACTTCTCGGGGATGAGGCCAGAAGCTTGCAATTGTTGGGGCATATTGATTTTCTTCAACTACACTTTTTATTAATTGTCTGTGGCCAGCATGAAGGCCATCAAAACTTCCAATAGCTATTGAGGTAGGACTCTTAACTTCAGATGGCGATATTAAAGAGATCAAAAGATTACGTGCAATTTTATGATTTTAGTGGCAAATTTGGATTGATTACAGTTTATTCAATCAAATGAATGTCTGACAAAATGGATTTTCAGTCCCTTTCATTTGGAATGCGACGCATTGGATGGATACGCTTTTGGGTTCAGTCCATTTTAGGTGTCGTTGTTGCAGCTGTTTTGCTTTTTTCAAATGTTGTAAATAACAGTGAAGGACAGCTTGGCTTAGCGCCTGGTCTATCACTTACAACAATATCCCTGATTTTACTACTTTTTAGTCTTTGGCAAGGTTGGTTAATAGTTAGAACAGGAAGAGCAATCGCAAGCAACGCAAGACCCTCAAGAGGACAAACCGGTAAATTGATAAAACGAGGCCTAATAGTTGATTTGTTTGGAATTTTGTTTGGATTAATTGGATATCAAGCTCTTATGGGAGCCTTATTTATACAAGCATCCTCTCAAACAACTGGACAATTGATAACAGCGACATCTGATATCCCAATTACTGGTCTTGAAATATTATCAGTTCTCAGTAACACGCAAGTTATCGCAGCTCATTTTTTTGGACTTTGCTTTTCTTTATGGCTTTTAAGAAGGATTTACCAATGAATTATTAATTTTAGGTAAGTCATTTAAATTACCTCTCCAAAATAAATCTGGTTCTACAGGTGTAAGAGATATTTTATTTTCTTGTATTTGAGATACATCGCTAGGCCAATTCTTAGGACCGTAACCTTTCGATTTAAGATCTAAAACAACTTCACCTGCTAACCAATAATAATCATCACCCCTAGGGTCTTCCCTTTTGGAAAATTGATTTTTATATTTTCTTACCGATAATCTTGTCCAGGATAATTCTTTTATCTTGTTTTTTTCGCATGGAGGTATGTTCAAATTTAATAAAAGTGAAGCTGGCCAACTATCGTTAATTGCTTGTTCGGCAATATTCATTGCAATTTCTCCAGCAAATTCAAAATTTTTCCATTTAAAACTAGCAACACTTATTGCCATGGAAGGAACATTTTCTAAAGTGCCTTCCATAGCTGCAGCGACTGTACCTGAACAAAAAATATCTGTCCCTAAATTGGGTCCGTGATTTATTCCGGATAGTACCAGATCAGGTTTATGATCCAAGAGTTCAGATAGTGCTAATTTGACACAATCTGCAGGTGTGCCGGTACAACCCCAAGCTTCGATACCCTCTCCAAATAATTCGTCAGCTTTCTCCACTCTTAATGGGGATTGTAAAGTAAGACCATGACCAGTAGCTGATCTTTCTTGGTCAGGACATACTACTTTTACCTTATGTCCTCTTTTTTGGGCTGATTTTGCTAGAGCTCTTATACCCGCTGCGAAAACACCATCATCATTGCTAATTAATATATTTAACGGTTTCATTAATCAAGACATTTTATTTATGGACGATATTTAAGTAAGATAAAGCAATACTTATTTTTACTATATCAGTGAGTCAAATTGAATCATTAAGTCAAATTGAGGAAAAACTAAATAATCTTTCTCTAACAGCAAAAAATAATATAGATAATTCTAATACTCATGAAGAACTTGATCAATTGAGAGTTTCTTTGCTAGGGAAAAAAGGTGATTTATCAATTATTTTGAAAACAATGGGTCAATTATCTGCAACTGATAGACCAATTATTGGCCAGAAGGCAAATTCAATAAAGATAAATTTGCAGGAACTAATAACTGAAAGAAAAAATAAACTAAACAGCGAAGCCTTAGATAAAAAGATTAAAAAAGAAAAAATTGATGTAACTATTCCTTCAATTGGAACACCCCCTGGGAATAAACATCCTTTGATTTCAACTCAAGACGAAATAATAGATATTTTTTGTGGTTTAGGATACTCAGTTGAAAGTGGCCCTGAAATAGAAACTGATTTTTATAATTTTGAGTCTCTCAACATACCCAAAAATCATCCAGCAAGAGATATGCAGGATACTTTCTACTTAGATGAAAATCGACTTTTAAGGACCCATACTTCTCCTGTTCAGATAAGGTACTTAGAGAATAATCCGCCTCCAGTAAGAATTATTGCTCCCGGGAGAGTATATAGGAGGGATGCAGTAGATGCTACTCATTCCCCTGTATTTAATCAGGTTGAGGTTTTATGTATCGATCAAGAAATTAATTTTAGTCATTTAAGAGGAACAGTTCTTACATTTTTAAAGGCCTTTTTTGGAGATATTCCTGTGAGATTTAGAGCTAGTTATTTCCCATTTACTGAACCTTCAGCAGAAGTAGACGTCCAGTGGAAAGGTAAATGGTTAGAAGTAATGGGTTGCGGAATGGTTGATCCAAAGGTCTTAGAAAAATTAGGAATAGATCCTGAGAAATGGACTGGTTTTGCAGCAGGATTAGGAGTTGAGAGGTTTTGTATGGTGAGACATCAGATCGACGACATAAGAAAATTTTATACAAATGATATTAGATTCTTAGAACAGTTCTAGTAGTATTTAATTTTAAATTAGGATTGTCCAACAAATTAGTTTAAGATAGTCCTAGTTTTAATTTTTTGATTGGTACGTAAAGCAGGACTAATCGTTAATGATGGAAAGGAACTAGCTGTTCAAACTGCAACTTCTGTTCAAAAAAAATTGGAAAAATCTAATTTTGAAGTTGTAAGAGTTAGTAGCTCTGGAGGGATGGTTGGTTTCGCAAATCCTGATCAACATGTTCGTCCTTTGGGATATACGAATTGTGTCCCTGAGGGGTTTGATTCATCAATAGAATTTGCAATTGTTCTAGGCGGAGATGGGACTGTACTTTCTGCTGCAAGGCAAACGGCACCTGCTAAAATTCCAATTCTTACAATAAATACTGGTCATTTAGGATTTCTTGCGGAAGCTTACTTATCTAACCTAGATGAGGCTATAGATAAAATAATTGCTGGGAATTGGGATATTGAAGAAAGAACTTGCTTTATTATTAGTGTAATGAGGAATGATCAGCGGAGATGGGAGTCTCTTTGCCTTAATGAGATGGCTCTTCATAGAGAACCTCTAACAAGTATGTGTCACTTTGAGATTTCTATAGGGCGACATGCTCCTGTGGATATTTCAGCTGATGGAGTAATTTTATCTACTCCAACTGGTTCTACTGCATATTCTCTTAGTGCTGGAGGACCAGTTATTACACCTGATTGTCCAGTAGTACAACTAACTCCAATTGCGCCACATTCGTTGGCCTCAAGGGCACTAGTTTTTAATGATTCAGAACCAGTAACTGTTTTCCCTGCAACTCCTGAAAGGTTGGTAATGGTTGTTGATGGAAATGCTGGTTGTTATGTTTGGC
>CACGDL010000048.1 GCA_902571795.1 uncultured Prochlorococcus sp. | reverse complement strand
AATATTGCTGAACAGTCTAAAACTATTGCTGAACCAGAATTAGGAGAATTTGATGATAATTTTACTTGGTCGGCAATGGTATTAGCTGCTCAAGGAAAAAAAATAGATCAAATATCGATTGATGAAATTGATTGGTTAACTAAATTACGGAGAGGATTAGAAGAAACCCGAAAAGGATTTGTTACTGAATTATTGGATAAATTGGGAGATGATCCTCTTACTCCTGAATCTCTTGATGATTTAGAGACTTTATTAATAAGAGCTGATGTAGGGATTGATTCAACCGATAAAGTTATAAGTTCTCTCAGAACAAAATTAAACGAGGAAGTCGTGGGTGGAGAAGCAGGAATAAAATTTTTGAAGAAGGAATTAAAATTAATTATTGATAAACCAATAAAAAATTCGGGTTCTGATCTTTTAGTTCCCCAAAAGGGTAAATTAAATGTCTGGTTATTAGTAGGAGTTAATGGTGTTGGTAAAACTACTACACTAGGGAAATTAGCATATTTGTCATCAAAAAGTAATTATAAAACTTTGATTGCTGCTGCTGATACTTTTAGAGCGGCCGCAGTAGAACAACTTCAAGTGTGGGGAGATAGAAGTAATGTTGACGTTATATCAAATCAATCAAAAAATGCTGATCCAGCTGCTGTAGTTTTTGATGCAATTAATTCTGCAAAAAAAAGAAATATTGATTTATTACTTGTTGATACAGCGGGTAGATTGCAAACAAAAAATAATTTGATGGATGAATTAGCAAAAATAAAAAAAATTATTGATAAAAAGGTCCCAGATGCACTTGTTGAGTCATTATTAGTTTTAGATGCAAGTCAGGGACAAAATGGCTTAAAACAAGCAAAAAGTTTCGCTAAATCAGCAGATTTAAGTGGAGCAATTATTACTAAATTAGATGGCACTTCTAGAGGAGGTGTTTCTTTAGCAGTATCTGAAGAAGTAAATTTGCCAATAAGATTTATTGGAGCTGGAGAGGGTATAAAAGATTTAAGACCATTTAATAGTTATGAATTTGTAGAGGCTATGCTTGCAGATAAATAAAAATTTAATTAATTTTTTTTAAAAACTCAAATTTAATGTTAAAACATACTTATCTATTAGATTTGTTTTGGCAAATAATCAAAAAGAAAAAATATTTTCGAATAAAGTTGTCCAAAATTTTTTAGAAAATGATCCTAAATTCACCTTAAAAAATAAATATAAATTTGCTGAAATTGCATTTTCTCTAGCATATTATTTAAAATCATTTTCCAATATAAATAAATTTCTGGATTATGTTTGTTTAATTTTTAAACATATTTTTTCTGAGAATATAATTTTAATTATTCCTTTAAATTACGAGGGAGAGATATGGAATGAAAATATAAAAATTTCTTTTAATTATGAATATTCAACAATTCAAGAAGCGATTAATAGTTTTTTGGATCAATTTCATTTTTCAAAAAATTTTAAAATAAAAGAAATTGTAACTTTTGAAAATGCTTTAAAAAGTAAATTTAAAGAATATAAAATTGAAGCAAAAAAAATAATATCCAGAGGCAAATGTAGAGGATTTATTTATATTTTTAGCGAAGATATTTCTAGACAGTCGATTACTGAAGACAGTAATTTTAATTTTATTGAAAATTGTCTAGCTGTTGGATTAGAAAATTACTACTTAATAAAAACAAAGAAAAAGCATGAGAATGTAGATAGAGAAATTTCCACTGGTGCTGAAATTCAATCTCAATTACTCCCTGATTATTGTCCAATTATCCATGGTATAGACCTAGCTGCACATTGTAGACCAGCTCTTCAACTCGGGGGAGATTACTATGATTTTATGTGCTTAAAGACTAATATTTCTGAAAAAAGGAAAGAAAAATCAAGATGGGCCTTTGTAATAGGTGATGTCATGGGTAAAGGTATTCCAGCCGGTCTTTTAATGACTATGTTAAGAGGCATGCTTCGTGCAGAGGTTCTTACAGGTCTTCCTCCAGATAGAATTCTGCATGATTTGAATCAACTAGCAATAAATGATTTAGATCAATCGCATAGATTTGTGACATTATTTTACTCAGATTATGATCCTAGAACTAGAAAATTGAGATTCGCTAATGCAGCACATAATCCTCCTCTGCTTTGGAAAAGTTCAGATCAGAAAATTATTAGACTAGATGCAAAAGGATTTGTACTTGGACTACAAAAAGATGCTGAATATCATTGTGGTGAAATCAAGCTTAATCAAAATGATTTAGTTCTTTATTACACAGATGGAGTAATTGATACTTCTAATTCTTTAGGACAAAGATTTGATGAGGAAAGATTAATTAAAACTCTTACAAAATTGTGCAAGCAGTCTTATACCTCCCAAGAAATATTAAATAAAATATTTAAAAAGCTAGATGATTTTACAGGTCAAAATAGACATCTTGAAGATGATGCCTCAATGGTTATTTTTCAATTAAAGTAGATATTTTTTTGTCACTTATATAAAAAAATGCTTTATTAGAGATACTTAAAGTTATTAATTAATATGGCAAAAGTTTGGAGTAAAAGGTTTGATAATGCACTTGATCCCTTTATTGAAAAGTTTAATGCCTCTATTGGTTTTGATAGAAAGCTTATTTTAGAAGATTTAGATTGCTCGATTGCTCATGCGAAAATGCTTGGCAAAACAAAAGTTTTATCTTCTTCTGAAGCTTTGCAAATTATTAATGGTTTAGAGTTAATAAAAGTTGAGTATTTGGAGGGTAAATTTTCTCCTGGTCCACCTTCTGAAGATATTCACTATTGCATAGAAGAAAAGCTGATAAGTTTAATTGGTGAAACTGGAAAAAAATTACACACAGGTAGAAGTAGAAATGATCAAGTTGGTACAGATATAAGATTGTGGCTAAGAAAAGAGATTGACAATATTGACATTTTAATAACTGATTTGCAAAAATCTTTCTTAAATCTTGCGAAATCCAATATTTTTACCTTAATTCCTGGATATACTCATATGCAAAGAGCTCAACCATTATCTTTGGCTCATCATTTATTGGCTTATATAGAAATGTTCCAAAGAGACCGTGATAGGTATAAAGAAGTTCGCTCAAGAGTTAATATTTCTCCTTTAGGAGCTGCAGCATTAGCTGGAACAAAAATAAAAATAGATAGGCACTTTACAGCTGCAGAATTGGGTTTTAAAAAGATTTATAAAAACAGTATTGACGCAGTAAGTGATAGAGATTTTTGTATAGAGTTTGTTTCAGCATCTGCTATATTGATATCTCATTTAAGTAAAATTTCAGAAGAAATAATTTTATGGGTAACTGATGAATTTTCTTTTGCGAAATTAACAGATAAATGTGCAACAGGAAGTAGCTTAATGCCTCAGAAAAAAAATCCTGACGTACCAGAATTGATCAGGGGTAAGACAGGAAGAGTGTATGGACATCTCCAGGCATTGTTAACCATGGTCAAAGGAGTACCACTCTCTTATAATAAGGATTTTCAAGAGGACAAAGAGCCAATATTTGATACTGCAGAAACAATATCTTCTTGTATTAAAGCAATGACTATTTTAATTAATGAGGGCATTGAATTTAATATTAAAAATCTATCTGATTCAGTAGAGAACGACTTTTCAAATGCTACTGATTTGGCAGATTACTTAGTTAATAAAGATGTTCCTTTTAGAACCGCATATCAAGTTGTTGGTCAAATGGTTAAATATTGCTTGGATAGAAAAATGTTATTTAAAAATCTCAATATTGAAGAATTTAAAAAATTTCATCCAGAATTTGATGATGATGTTTTTGTGGATCTTAAGCCTCTTAATGTAGTTAAATCTAGAAATAGCGAAGGTGGTACCAGTTTTGTTCAAGTAGAAAAAGAGATAAATAATTGGCAAAAAAGATTGTTACTTTGAATCTCAATTATATTTTCTACAACAAGGGTATGCTTTGAAGTAGAATAGTAAAGCAATATTATGAGACTACTCAGTGTAGTTTTTTTATAAGGTTAATTTTTTGTTGAGTTTAAAGTGAGTATTTTCGTTGGCAATTTGCCGTTCCGCGCAGAGCGTGAAGATGTTATACAGTTGTTTGCCCCTTTTGGTGAGGTTTTAAATTGTTCTCTTCCCTTAGAGCGGGATACTGGTAGGAAAAGAGGATTCGCATTTATTGAAATGGCAGATGAAGCGATTGAGTCAAAAGCTATTGATGGTTTGCAAGGCACGGAACTTATGGGTAGACCATTAAGAATTAATAAAGCTGAGCCTAGAGGTTCTGGTGGATCTCGTCGAGGAGGAAGAGGCGGCAATAATGGTAGCTACGGCGGTGGTGGCTACGGCGGCGGTAATAATGGCTCTAACGCTAATAAATCTTCTGGAGCAGAAGGTTGGGAAGACAGAAGCTATGGAAATTCTTCTGATAACTCTGAATATGAAAGTGGTAGGAGCAGAAGAAAAAGGGGAGGATCTAATGAGAACAATGCTTCAAACGAGACAAATTAATAACCCATTTCTTTAAGTTCTGTCGTTAATTTAAATAAATATTCAATATTTAATTCATTTTTTATAGATTTATTTGAAATTTGATTTCTCCAAATTTTAGCTTTTGGTATACCTTCAACTAAATTTATAAGATGTTTACAAATATCCCAAGATTTTCCTCCATTACTTAAATGGGCTTCTATGTATGGAATTAAGGAGAATATAATTTTTGAGGCAGATTTGGGTTTTTTATTAATCCCATAAATCTTTTGATCAATTTC
>CACGDL010000047.1 GCA_902571795.1 uncultured Prochlorococcus sp. | reverse complement strand
TGGAGGCTTAATGTAGCTTATTGTATCGCAGATGGCGAAAGCTTCTGTTTCAAAACCAACTGCGTCACCAGTGTACCAACTTGTCCCAGTTGAATTGATATAGAAATAGATTGGTTTTTCTGGATCCTCAAACTCTAAATAAAGAAGTTGAGCAATGATTAGCTCAGTAACATCCATTCCTAATTGTCTTTTCGCATCATCATCAGAAAATAATGGTAAACCAAGATAAACAATTCTCTCTTTAAGCAAAAGAGAGGGGAGATCAGGGGGCGGGGTCCTCATAACGGTGTTTTCGCCGTAATAAGGAGCAGATACAGTCATTTGTATCACAAAATTAAGATTGAACTGATTCTAGCTAGATTTAGCCCTGTGTCGCTGGTGATTTAAAAGATTTGTTTGACTCAGGATTATTTATTAGTTTTCCAAAGACCATTCTTCCAGTGGGAGTTTGTAATGCTCCTGTGATGACAATATCTAATCTGCTTCCAACAAAATTCTTTGCCTCATCAATAACAACCATTGTTCCATCATCTAAATATCCAATACCTTGCATTTTTTCTTTCCCTTCTCTGACGATTTTTATATTAAGTGACTCTCCTGGTTGTACTTCTGGCCTTAAAGCAATAACCAAATCACTCAAATTCATAACTTTTAATTCTTTAACTTCAGCGATCTGAGAAAGATTATAATCAGCCGTAATTAAAGTTCCTGTCATATCCTCAGTAATTTTGAGGAGTTTTTCATCTACCCCATTACCTTCATACTTTGTTGGATTTATTACAAGTCTTCTGCCATATAAATCTCTTAATTCTTTTAATAATTTGAGACCTCTTCTGCCTTTCGACCTTTTTTCATTACTGCTTGAGTCAGCTAAAGTTTGTAATTCATCAATTACACTTTGAGCAACAATTAATTGCCCTTCTAATAAGCCGCAGCTTAATAGGCCATTGATTCTCCCATCAATAATTACGCTTGTATCAAGAATTTTTGGACTTGCAGCAGGGAGGATTCCTTCATTGACTAGATATGCATCAGTGTTATTTGGATTGAATAATCTCAATAATGTCCTTCCATGGGTATCTGCCAACTTATAACCAAGCACACCAAAGAAAATGTTGCTTAATATAGCTGCTAAGGGTTTTGCGAAAAAAACCTCTCTAGGGAAGGGAATTAATAGTATGGGAGCAAGTAGGAGATTCGCAACAAGTAATCCTAAAATTAATCCAACGGACCTACTTATTAGTAAGTCCGTTGGCATTGTTCTTATTTGATCAAGAAAAGTCTTTCTAAGTTGAATGAATACAAAACCAGCTGCTAATCCTATAAAAAAACCAATTATTGCTAAAACAATTCTAAAACCTTCTACATTAGATACCTGTTTGAGTATGTCTACTGGCAATAAATCAACACCAAGCCACCCTGAAGCAGCCCCAGACAATACAAACAAAATTAATACTAAGATATCTGTCATATCTATAATCTACTAGGATTTATTAATTGAGTAAATAAGGATTTTATTTTTTTCGATCCTTGATACTTTTTTGGAGCTTAAAAATGAATTTAGATTATGAATAAGTTTCCAAGAAGTGCTTATGTGCACATTCCTTTTTGCCACAGAAGGTGTTTTTATTGTGATTTTGCAGTTATTCCACTAGGAAACAAAATTGAAACTTTAAAAGGTTATGGAAGCAAAACTGTTCAAGAGTATTTTCATTTTTTATATAAAGAAATATTGTCAATTAAGCATAAATCACCTCTATCGACGATTTATATAGGAGGTGGTACACCATCAATTTTAGATCCTACCCAAATCAAAGAATTAATTGATCTTTTTAAAGAAAATTATGGAATTGACTATGGTGCTGAAATTACTATGGAGATTGATCCAGCTAGTTTTACTCAAGATGATCTTTTTGGATTTATAAATGCTGGTATAAATAGATTTAGTCTCGGAGTACAAAGTTTTAATAATCAGATTCTTCAAAAGTCGGGAAGACGTCATTTGAGAGAAGATGCGGAAAAATCTTGTTACTGGTTGAAGAGAGAATATGATTCTGGGTTAATAAAAAGCTGGAGTTTAGATTTAATTCAAAACTTACCACTTAGTGGCTTTAAAGAATGGCAAGATGACCTAAAAAAAGCAATAACATTTTCACCACCTCATCTCTCTATTTACGATTTAAATATTGAAAATGGAACTGTTTTTAAAAGATTAGCTAATTTAGGAAAATTAGAACTCCCAAGTGATGAAGAAGCTTTTAGAAATAGTGAATCAACACAATTAATTTTAAAAAACTCAGGGTATTCAAGATATGAAATTTCAAACTATTGCCTTCCGCGTCATCAATCGAGACACAATAGAGTTTATTGGAGTGGTTTAGGCTGGTGGAGTTTTGGTCAAGGTTCCACTAGTTCACCTTGGGGTGAAAAGTTTACTAGACCAAGAGTTAGTAAAGAATATAAAGAATGGGTAACTAGACAATGCAAATTTAATTTAGATTCATCCCTTACAAATAAGGAGTTTGTTTATAAAGAACTTGATGAGAAAATAATGTTGGGATTAAGACTCAAAGAGGGTTTAGATATCAAAGAAGTGTTTAAAGAACAAAACTGGGGAAACAAAAAATTTGAAAGAAACTTTAGTAAATTGCTTGAAGAATGGGAAAGGTTTCTTGAAAGTGGACTTTTAGTAAGAAAGGGCAATAGATTTTTTTTAAGTGAGCCAAATGGCATGGAACTAAGCAATCAAATTCTTGTTTCTATGTTTAAGTGGTGGGATGAGATTAATTAAGTCTTTCAGAGTCTACCCATTCTTTTAATTTATCCTTTAATAATTTCTTTCCTTGGATAATTGGTTGGCAAAATGGGGGTTGATCATCATTGAGGCCTAACAAATCTGCAGTAACTCTTACTTGCCCATCGCAATAATTACCTGCGCCGATACCTATTATGGGAATTGTTAAAGAATTTTGTATTTCTTTAGCAAGCAAATCAGGAATATGTTCAAGAACTATTGAAAAACATCCTAATTCTTCAAGAATTGAAGCCTCTTTCTTTATTTTTTCTTGGCTTGCTAAGCTTTCTCCTTGTTTCCTTAATCCAATATTTAGATAGCTTTGTGGTGTAAGGCCTATATGACCCATAACAGGAATTCCCATTCTTATTAATCTAGAAATAACTTTTTGTATTTCTGGTTCAGCTCCTTCCACTTTTACAGCTTTTGCAATAGTGCTCTGAATGATTTTCCCTGCATACTCAACAGCCTTATCCTCACCACATTGGTAAGTCAGAAAAGGCATATCTGAGACAACTAAAGGTTGTTCCTCAATTTTTTTCTTAAATCCTCTTGAAACAGCATTAGTATGATAAATTATGTTTTCTAAAGTTAATGGCAATGTTGATTTGTATCCTAAGCAGACCATGGCTAATGAATCTCCTATTAATACGAGATCAACATTTGCTTGTTCTGCAATAGATCCTGATATGGAGTCCCATGCAGTAAGTGCAATGATTTTGCGAGATTTTTTTTTATAATTAACTAGTTCTGAAGGTAACATAATAAATCTATGTATCTTTTTTAATCAAGAATTGCTAATATATTTTTGACTCGGCCTTTCGCGGTTTTAACGCCTAAACCTGGTCAGGACCGGAAGGTAGCAGCCACAAGGGATGCTTGAGGCAGGCGAGATAACCGAGTCACTCTATTTTACCTCTCAACCTATATTTTTTTATTTTGTCTTAATTTCAAGAATTCAGGAATACTTGCTCCTGATTCTTTATTCTCTGAATAATTATATAAGGGTTGATTAGATAATCTGTTTTTAATTCTTTGCTGGTTTAATGGTTGGGTTGTTTCAAATCCCGTAGCAATTACAGTAACTTGTATCTCTCCTTCCATTGCTTCATCTACCACTGCACCAACAATAATATTTGCTTCTTGATCAACAACATCATAAATAATTTCGGATGCTGAGGTCATGTCTTCTAAAGTCATGTCTTTGCCACCAGTTATGTTTATAACGCAGCCTTTAGCACCATCAATTCTTGCTGCTTCTAATAAAGGACTATTCATAGCTGCCTGTGCTGCTTCTATAGCTCTAGATCTTCCTGAACCAATACCTATTCCTAATAGAGCAGTGCCTGCTTCTGTCATGACTGATCTTACGTCTGCAAAATCAACATTAACTAAGCCCGGGCAAGTAATTATGTCACTGATACCTTTGACGCCCATCCTTAAAACATCATCAGCATTCCTAAATGCTTCTTGAAGGGGAGCCCCTGCTATAACGTCTTTTAATCGGTCATTTGGAATAACTATAAGAGTATCAACGTTTTCAGCTAGTCTTGCGATCCCCTCCTCTGCTTGACGCATTCTTCTTTTCCCTTCAAAAGAAAATGGTTTGGTTACTATACCTACTGTTAAAGCACCACTTTGTTTGGCTACTTCTGCGACAACTGGTGCTGCTCCTGTACCAGTTCCTCCGCCCATTCCAGCGGCTATAAAAACTAGATCAGATCCCTCTAAAGCTTGTTGAAGCTCTTCTTTGGATTCTTCGGCTGCCTTTTGCCCAATACTTGGATTACCACCCGCACCTAAACCTCTAGTGAGGTTTTGTCCCAGTTGGACTCTACTCTCTGCAGAAGATTGTAGTAGGGCTTGTGCATCTGTATTGAGGACTCTAAATGAAACACCTTCTAAATCACTATTTATCATCCTGTTGACTGCATTACTGCCACCACCACCTACACCAATAACTTCTATTTTGGCGTTTTGGCTTGGAAGGATTTCTCTCGATTGATCAAAGTTTGGATTGTTACCGAAGCTCATCTCTTAATAAGAATCTAATACTAGTATTGGGTGCATTATGAA
>CACGDL010000046.1 GCA_902571795.1 uncultured Prochlorococcus sp. | reverse complement strand
TCTGAATCTAAATGGCAAAATAAGTTTCATGAATTAAAAAAATTTCATGAAAAATACGGGCATTCAAACCCTGTCCAAAGTTCTGGAAGTTTAGGTGTATGGGTTAATAAACAAAGAATCGCATATAAAAAACAGGCATTAACTAAGGAGAAAATTAAACTTCTAGAAAATATAGGGTTTCAGTGGATATTGATAAAAAAATGATGAGACTAATTTAAATAAAAATGAAAGTAAATAAAAGAAGTTATAAAAAACAAAAACTCGCAGAATAAAGTAAAAAATTTATTGACAGATTCTTTAAAATTAGTCTAATAATAAAAAATTTTTTGAAAAAACTGTTTCTTTTATTTTTAATATTTGGTTTTAATACGCCAATAGATGCAAAACCATATCCCATCCACAAATACACTTGCCCAGAATCTCAAGGTGAATGTACTGAAGGCGAAAGAGCAGCAATTAAATTAGTTAATGAAACTTACTGGGAGATCCTTACAGAAAGAATTAAGGAGAATAAATTTTACAAATATCCTTGGTATTGGGTTTATCAAAAAGATGTCTTCAATGAGTGTAAATATACAGTTGCGGCAAAAGAGGATATGCGAACTCATACTGCAAATATGGAATGGATTGATGTTGATATTTGCAAAAAAACAACTAAGTTAATTGACCTAGGTCGTCGCAGATAATGAAAAGATTACTCCTTCTATCACTTTTATTAGGTCTTATTCCTTCAGTCAAAGCAGATTCATTTTGCACTCTCATAAGTGAATCAGAACCAGATGTCCACCTTAAAATGCATAAACCATATGGAGGTTGGGGTGTTGGAACTTTAAGTTATAAAAATGACCCAGAATATCTCTTGCAAATTGGGATTTCTAATGGTTATGGAGGTCAATATTACCACTTAAAAAATTATGATCCGAATGCAATTGCATACGATTCAAAACTTAAATATCACTATCTAAAACATGAAAAACTTAAAACAATCGGTTATGGACCCTTTGTTAATTTTGTTGGAAATCAGTTAGCAAGATCAACCCCAAAAGCAAAAAGAAAACCAGGAAAACTTAAAGCATTTATGCCAAATTTAGCGTCTCTTTATTACTATTCTCTCTCAGGTAATACAAAGAAAGGAGAATATGGGAGATTTAATCTTTCAACAAAGATGAAAGCAATAATTAATGCTTCTGAAGGATTCTTTATTGATTCTGGTAGTTGCAAAAAATATTTTGCCTATGGATGGGATTAATGGATATGCATTTTTTGGATGGACAAGAACCGAATTACGATAATGATGCATTAGATCCATCCGAAGAATATTTCAGAAAGAAGAAAAAAGGTAATTATGACGATACCTATTTTCCTCAAGAAGAATCAGAATCACCTCATTATTGACAATGGATCTTAAGGAATCCACCACCACAAAACTTTGTCTATCAAATATCCACCACCACACACTTTTTATCCCCCACCATATCCACCACCACAATTTTTGACATAAACTGGAAATGTGGGTTCAATATGAAACTCTAAACCCAGTTATATTCCTTAAAATTCCCTGACAATGCCCTGTGTGGGTCTATAAGTGAAGTCTTAAAAACGGAGAGGGTGTTAGTGGGATGTTTCTAGTTTGTCCAGTGATGTCCTTATTTGTCCAGTAAGAAAAGAAATATTTACCAAAATCCCTGACACATCCCTGACACCATAATTATTTTCTAAAGGTAATGAAGTCGGGAAAGATTAGATCGATCCTTTTAACTCGAATATTGAAAATTCAAAAAGATCCCTTCTCATTATTTAACTTTTTGATTTTGAATTTTAACGACTCTTTCGCGATGATTGCTATAGGTCTGTATTCATTATTTAATTCGTAGAAAGTAATAATGTCTAAGTAACCAGAATTTAATCTGTAAGAATTCCTAGTACAATTTCCTTTATTACAATTCCAATTCGCTGGACCCATCGCTACCCTTTTACGGTTACATCCTATTTTAAATTCGAAATCTTTATCATCAGGTTTGTCGAATGGAGGAAATTTTTTTCGCGTGTCTAAAACTATGCCTTCAATATAAATCGGGTAATCATAATAACCATTCCGATTTTGATAATTTTGATTAATTTTCTTTTTAATTCTTTCATTAACTTGTCCCAAACCTAATATTTTAGTAAATAGTTTGATTTGTTTATTATTTTTATCTGTAAAACTTACCAGACTATACATTGGCATGGATTTTATATATCTATGTAAACCAGTTACTTCTTCTCTAATCTTGATCTCATAAGTTCCCCCGCTTTCATATTTAATTTTGCTCTTCCAAGATGTATAACAATTTGGGTAACTGCTTTTAACATTCTCTGCGTAATCGTTTAAGCATGTAATCGATGGCGTTAATCTTCCACGATCAAAATCGTTTGTTGTTTTTTTAATTAGTTCCTTTCTCCCAACATAATCTAAATTATGAAGATCTAAAAATTTAAATTCCTTTTTAGAATTTACTAATTTCCAATTGCAAAGTTCATCCGCATGAACAGGGGCGAATAAATTTACTAATGAGAATAAAATTAAACTGGATCTGAAATTAATCACAGAAATTTTTAATCTAATTTAAATCTAATTAATCAGAGTATAACTTTTTTTTAAATTTTAAAAACAATTTTATTTGCAAAAAAAATACATTTTTCTTAATTTTTTCGATTTGTTTTCTGTACTGATACAGAATCTTGAAATCCCTGACACATCCCTGACACCATCCGATTATTTGTGATATGTTTTGGGAGTGTCTGACTTTGGTAAGTCACTTATTTTCACTGTGATACCAGTCATTCTGGACAATCTGACTATCCCTGACTAAGTTCTGTCTGTATAAATTGACGGAGAGGGTGAAATTATATTTAATTCCACTAGGGCAATTAGAGAACCATATAGGAATCATTTTGAGAGAAATTAATATTTACCCCCCACTACACCCCCCACTACATTCTTTTAATTATTTTTTAAATGAGAACTCCATATTAAAGTGATTATTTTTTGGATTATCTGAGATAACCTATGAATATCAATTTTGGAAAAAATAGGGAATGTCTCAAACACTAGATTTACTAAAGATTAAAAAAGCACTTAAAGATTTTTCAACAGAAAGAGATTGGGAAAAATTTCATAATCCGAAAAATTTAACTATGGCATTATCAGTTGAAGTATCTGAATTGGTTGAAATTTTCCAATGGGTAAATGACGGTGGTGAAAATATTGCTATTAAAGAAAGAAATAAGATTGAAGAGGAAATTGCAGATATTTTTAACTATCTAGTTAAATTAGTAGATATTCTTGATATTGATTTAGAAAAAGTTTCATTAGAAAAAATTAAAGTTAATGCAAAAAAATATCCTGTGAATAAAGTAAGAGGAAGATGCATAAAATACTCTGATTTATGAGAATTCACCTAATCCCTTGTTCAGATCCATATTCAAGAAAACATCATAAAGATACTATTGAAAAATTAGTTCCGAAGAACAAAATTATAAGTTTTGAAAAGGGTAATGAGATACAAAAAATCCTCAAAGATGAAAATTATGCTTGCTGGGGAGTTACAAATGCAAAAAATAATTCTAATTTAAAAAAATGGGAAAAAATGAAAGCAGGAGATGTTTGCCTCATGTATCGAGACAAGATCTTCTTTAGTGCTGGCAAAATAATAACAAGTTTTAAAAATAAGGAATTATCTGAGGATTTATGGGGTCTGAACAAAGATGGATTACCTTGGGAAAATATGTTTCTTATTGATGAAATAAAAAAAATATCTATTCCTATACATATTTTGAATAATTTGATGAATTACTCCCCTAATTTTATTCTTCAAGGTTATTCAACATACAGCGAATCTATCTCTGAGAAAATACTCGCAGAATTTGATCTTTTAAATTGGGATTCTCCTTTTTATACCTCAAATTGCGAAACAGATGAAGAGAAAAATTTAAGAATAAAAGAACAATTAAAAAGTATTCATCAAACTGATTCCCTAAATAATTATTCAAAGAGCAGAAAAGAGCAGGCACTATTAAGAGAATTCCATTTAAAGCAGAATAAAACTCAATGCTCTTTATGCCATAGAACACTTCCAAATGAATTAATTGTTGCTGCCCACATTTGGGAAAGGAGTAAAATCAAAAATGACGAGATCAGAAAAGATCCTAATATTGCAATGCCACTTTGCAAATTAGGATGCGATGATTTATTTGAGAAGAAATATTTAATTGTTGATTCCGAAGGAACGATTCAAAAAAATGAAGAGAGAATTGGATCAGAATTAGAAAACTTTTTAGAACAATATAAAAACAAAAAATGCTTACACTTTAATGAAAAAACAAAATTATATTTTAAAAATAGATAGATACAGATTACTTTTTAGAGATACCCCCCACAACCATACTTTGACTATTGAATATCCCCCACTACGCATAATTTACCCCCCACAACACCCCACACAACGAATAAAGGTCTACTCTGGAAAAGGGGGAACTATTAGGGAATAAAACTCTCAAGAATAGTTTTAAAAACTCATCATTTTAACCTATCTAGGACTGCAAGAAACCATAAAAAAACGGAGAGGGTGGGATTCGAACCCACGAATAGTTTCCTATTAAACGATTTCGAGTCGTTCGCTTTCGACCACTCAGCCACCTCTCCACCTTTTTATAAGTTTGCACATAATAAAGAAAAAATTATAAACTATGTAACTATCTTAATTTTAATTCCACCCTACATCTTTCATCAATTTAATAGCTAGAGAATTTTTTTCTCCAAGATCCTCTACTGTGACACTATCAGGTGTAAATTTTCCAAAGTTCTTTACTATTTCATTCTGATTAACTTCCTTTAAAGGATGTTCAAAAGTTGGCGCTGCTAAACCTTTGCTTCCCTCAGGAGAAGCTAAGAATTCAAGCAACTTAATCGCTTCACT
>CACGDL010000045.1 GCA_902571795.1 uncultured Prochlorococcus sp. | reverse complement strand
CAAAAATCAAAATAGCTGAAAAGCTTGCAAAAAAATATGAAATTTTAGGCTTTATCGAAGATAGAAAAAAAACTTTAATTGATATTAAACAAAATTCAGCAACTTCTCACATTCAATGCTTCCTAGCTGATTGGGGATATTTGAAAGAATCAGATAGATATAATTTAAATAATGAAATCAAATTATTAAAATTAAGCAACCTTGAGGAATTAGTTGCAATTTAAAGATAATCAGCTAAAGTACAAATGTACTATAATTTGTATTTATGAAGTTTGGTTTAAATAAAAATTTCCAAATTTAGAATAATTACAAGAACTTTAACCGATAAATCAAACAATGAGCCTTGAAGAAAAGAAAAACACTGAATCAAAAGAAAAAGACAAGGCATTAAGTCTCGTCTTAGGTCAAATAGAAAGAAATTTTGGACGAGGATCAATAATGAGACTTGGTGACGCATCAAGAATGAAAGTAGAAACAATATCTACTGGAGCGCTCACCTTAGATTTGGCATTAGGAGGGGGCTATCCTAAAGGAAGAGTAGTGGAAGTTTATGGACCAGAAAGTTCAGGAAAAACTACATTAACGCTTCACGCGATTGCGGAAGTCCAAAAGAATGGAGGAGTAGCTGCATTTGTAGACGCTGAGCATGCACTCGATCCAGTTTATGCAGCCTCTCTAGGAGTTGATGTTGAAAATTTATTAGTTTCACAACCAGATACTGGTGAAATGGCTCTAGAAATAGTTGACCAACTTATAAGATCGAGTGCAGTAGATCTTGTAGTCGTTGACTCAGTCGCGGCATTAACCCCAAGGGCCGAGATAGAAGGAGAGATGGGAGATCACGTAATTGGAAGCCAAGCAAGGCTAATGAGCCAAGCAATGAGGAAAATAACAGGAAACATTGGCAAATCTGGATGTACGGTAATATTCCTGAATCAATTACGCCTAAAAATTGGCGTTACATACGGCAATCCAGAAACAACCACAGGAGGTAATGCATTAAAATTTTATGCCTCAGTGAGACTTGATATCAGAAGAATTCAAACTCTTAAAAGAGGTACTGAAGAATATGGCATAAGAGCAAAAGTGAAAGTAGCAAAAAACAAAGTTGCACCACCATTTAGAATTGCAGAGTTTGATATTCTCTTTGGAAAAGGTATTAGTACAACAGGATGTTTATTAGATTTAGCAGAAGAGACTAATATCATAATAAGGAGAGGTGCTTGGTATAGTTATGAAGGAGAAAATATTGGGCAAGGAAGAGATAATACAATTATTTGGCTTGATCAAAACTTAGAAATCAGGAATAAAGTAGAATCCATGGTTAAGGGAAAATTAACAGAAGGAACTGAAGTTAGTTCTAATTCAATGAAAGCATTAAATAGCAATCCTGCTAATACAATCGCTGTTAATGATATAAAAACAGTAGCTTAGATTTATCAAGTATCAGCTAAAGTCCACCACCCAGCAAAAGGGCCTATAAATCTCACTACAATCCATAAGATTACTAACCCTCCGATTCCAAACCAACTGAGCTTAATACTTAATTTAATAAGGTTATCTCTTTGATTAACTGTAAAGGGAAGCCATTCATATAATCTTGGAGAGTCATCAATTTTAGTTTTAGTATTAATTTTTTTTGGAGGTAAACCAAGTGTTTTACGTCTTTTTGCTTCTCCCATATTTCTTTAATTATTTACAAAATCATAACCTAATCAAAAGGTAGCACATAGTTAATTTGTTTTGAGGGTTGAATGTTTTGCAAAAGTAATCTTCCCCAGTTTCTTTTATTTGCTCTTCCATCTAGAATTATTAACTTACCTGAATTTCTTCTTAAAGGAGAAATAGATCTTTCAAGTTTAATTCTAGCTTGAGGAAGAAGGAAGTCTCTAAACCAATCTTGAGAAAGCTTCTTTTTGTGAGAGACTGTAATTGCATTAATAGGTTCTGACATATTTGGAATCGGAAGTAAAGGAATGATAATTTGTTCTGGAATTTGAATTAAATAAGAATTCATAATCCACCAATCATAACTAGAGCAAAGAATTTCATTTTTACCAGAGGGAGTTGTCTCTAGTAAGACCCTCTTCCCGTACTTAGAAGCTAATTCTGTAGCAATGTTAGTTCTTAAATCAATATCATCAGACAAAACTAAAGTTAAACCCTTTCTAAAAAGTATTAACTTTTTGCATTTATCCAAAATTGAACTAGTAAAAAGAGGATTGTTAGGAAGCAACTGTTTAGAGGGTATATATAATGAAATCTTTTTCTCTTCAAAATTACTTTTAAAATTAATAACCAAGTCAATATCTAAACTATGCTTTTTAAAATACATTTGGAAAAAATTATCTTTTCTCAATGCTGATAAAAAAACAAATTTATTATTTGAAAAAAATTCCTTAATTTGAGAAAGTTCATCTATTGGCTGCAAATATAAATTCCAATCTAAATTTGTATCGTTTAACTTTACCCAGCATGCCCAACCTTTAGATAATGCTTTGTTAACGCTTAAAAATTTATCCGAAAAAAAAGAATTTTCATGAAAAAATTTTGAAAAAAAACTAATTTCTTTTTCATTTAAGTTGATATAACTATTTCCTAATACCTTTCTCATCAAGAACTTTTTCTTCAACGAATCATATACTTTTATAAATTTTTGATTGATTAATTCAAATTCTTTAAAATTTTTTGTCCAATCCTTTTTAAGTAAAGAAATCCTAAAATGATTTTTTAAATCCTGTTTTATATCCTCAATTCCAGAATAAACTATTCGATGATTTCTAAGATTACGAGAATTGGAATTATTCAGTAAATTTTGGATTGTGATCAAACGAACATGATGATTTTCAAAAATAAATTGATCATTTTTCAAAATGAAATTAAAACCTAGATTTCTCAATGAATCAATCTGAAATTGGCTTATAAATTGAATTTTTTCTTTAGATAAGATAAAAGTCGAATTTTCTTCCTTTAAAAATAAAGAAATCAAAATTGGAGGTAACCAATCATAGCTAGAGAAAATTTCTGAATTAATTAGATATGTAGAATCATTTTCAATACATTTGGAAATTATTCTCCCAAAAGAATATATGTGTTCCCAACTAATGCTTTGATCTCTCAAATAATTTTTCAAATATTGATGACTTAAAATTTCAAGCATTTATAATTAATTTAATTTGAAATACATACAAAATTTATGAACCTAATATACAAAAAATTGGTATCACTATAAGAGGGTCTTGAATTTATCAATCTATGAAAATTGGCATCGTAGGATTAGGTTTAATTGGGGGTTCTTTAGGATTAAAACTCCAAAGTCTAAATCATACAATTTATGGAATAGCAAATAATGAATTTAATGAAAAAAAAGCTAAGGATAAAAAACTTGCAAATTTTGTTAGCTGTGATCTGAGCTTATTAAAAAAATGTGAGCTAATAATTTTGGCATTGCCTATCAAAGATTTGATCAGTCCTTCTCAACAATTAGTAGAATCCATACCTCAAAAAACAATATTAACTGATGTAGGCTCTGTAAAAGAACCAATTGTAAATACATGGGAGAATTTACATCCTCTTTTTATTGGATCTCATCCAATGGCAGGAACAGAAAAAAAAGGAGTTAATTCAGGTTTTGAAGGTCTTTTTAAAGATGCAAAATGGATTATTACCCCTACACAAAATAGTGATTTAAATTCAGTCAGAATTATTTCCGAACTCATAAAATCAATGGATTGTGAAATTTGCCAAGCTTCGCCAAAAGAGCATGATGAAGCCGTATCTCTAATTTCTCATTTGCCTATATTTTTAGCTTCTGCCCTCATTGAAACGGCGCAAACAAAAAATAATCAATCTTTATTAGATCTCACGCAAAAATTAGCTTCTACAGGATTTGCTGATACTTCGAGAGTTGGCGGAGGTAATGAACAACTAGGTTTAGATTTAGCTGTTAATAATCAGATTAATGTTTTAAATTCCATAAATAATTTTAAAAATAATCTGAATATATTGGAATCTCTTATTAAGGGAAAAAATTGGGAGTTACTTTCTAACAAACTTGCCGAAGCAAAAGAAAACAGACAAAATTTTATAAACTAAAATTTTCTATACCTTTAGAAGCTAAGATTTGCCTTGAAACCATTAATGCAGACTGACTAACACCTGCAGTCCCCTCTCCTGGATAAATCGAATCTCCACATAACCATAAACCTTCAAAAGGTGTCCTACTTGATAATCCAAATAAACCAAAAATATCTGGATTTTGACCAAGACCGCCTACTATTCCATTAGGTCTTTTTGTCCATTTTTCAAAGCCCAATGGAGTAGCTAATTCCCTATGTAGCCATTTTTCAGGATCAATATCAAATTGACTTTCCAATTCAAGCGATATTTTTTTCATGAAACTATTTTTCTTATTCAAGTAAGTTTGTTTATCTAGATCAAACCAATCTTTAGTTTTGGTAAAGATACTGGCAATTAAAGTAACCTCACCTTTTGGCGCTCTTCCATCACCATCATCACTAATTGATACAAATAACGAACAAAATTCTTTCGAAACAAATTGATAATGATTGGATAATGTTTTTTTAATATGTTCCTTTTTTAAGGCTGAATAAAAAACTACAGCTCCACTTGGATCAGGCAAATTATTAAGTCGATTTTTATAATTTTTTTTTCTTTTTAAAGAATCTTTCAAATGCTTGAGCAATGATTGTGGAGGCGGGGTATAAATCACATCTTTTGCTTGGTAAATAAATGATTTTTTTTTCGAATTAGCAGATACTTGCCAACACATATTTACGTCGTCAAAATTTATAGAATTAACTTCTTGCCCAAAAATTAAATTAACTCCATTTTTAATCAATGAACTTTCTAATGATTCACTTAAAGACTGCATAGATTTTTTAAGATGCCAAAGACCATGTGGCTGTTGACACATCTGAAGAACAGTAGATCCATATAATG
>CACGDL010000044.1 GCA_902571795.1 uncultured Prochlorococcus sp. | reverse complement strand
GAGATAACTCAAACATTTGTTCTATTGAGGGAACTAATGTTATAAGAGTACCCTTTGGTAAAAAATTTTCAAAGAAAAAAAGGCCTGAAAAGAATCAAAATATCGCTACACTAATACTTCCTTTAAGTTCGTATAATAATCCCACGCCTCCACACGTAGCATAATTAAGATTAATTTTAATCTATTTCTTTGAGAGTATCTGCATAATAATTTTGGAGTTGTAGTGTTGCTTGATTCCAATCCCATTTTTCTGCTTCGTTTCGTGCCTCTTTTCTCATAACTTCTCTTTTTTCTTCATTCTCTAGAATTTTTTTTGTCGCTTCAATCAAACTTTGTTCTCCATTATCTTTTTCATCAGGATCATATAAACAACCATTAATCCCATCGCTAATAATATCTGGAATTCCCCCCTTGTTGGCTCCGATAACTGGACATCCTGCTGCCATTGCTTCTAGTAAAACTAACCCAAGTGTTTCAGTGCTAGATGGAAATAAAAATATATCTCCAGAGGCATAGGCGCTAGCAAGTTCATCGCCAGATAAGTATCCTATGAAATTAGTCTTTGTATTTTCGAAGATTTTTTCAAGCTGGTTTCTATATGGTCCGTCACCTACAAGTGCTAGACAAGCATTAGGAATACTTTCTAAGACTGGTTTAATTCTCTCAATTTGTTTTTCTGCTGATAATCTTCCTACATAAATCAATAAGTAATTAGCGTCGTTATATTCCCCAAATAATTTTTTTCTCATTTTCTCACTTCTCAAATCTGGTCTGAAACTGAAAGTATCTACTCCCCTTTGCCATAGAGCAGTCCTTTGAATACCCTTATCTTTTAACTCATTGACCATAGCGGTGGAAGTACATAAATTTAACAAGGCTTGATTATGAGCTGCTTTAAGTAATTCCCACAAAAGTGGCTCTAACATACCCATACCGTAATGTTCTAGATATTTTGGAAGATGAGTATGGTAACTGGCAATTAAAGGAATATTATTAGTTTTCGCTAACCATATGCCACCTAAGCCAAGTACAGCTGGATTAACAACATGTATCAAATCTGGGTTAAATTTTTCTAACTTATCTGAAACTGCAGGACCCGGCAAACCAAGCTTCAACTCTGGGTATAAGGGTAATGGCATTGCAGCAACTCCAACTACAGTTGCACCCATATATGATTCTGGACACCCTTCTGGACAAAAAATTATAACTTCATCACCATTTTTTATTAAAAATTCAATCGTTTTAGTCAGTCTTGTGACTATGCCATCAACTTTAGGTAAAAAAGTTTCAGTAAACAATGCAATTTTCACTTTCTTAAGGTAACTATTTTAGAAATTTTAATTTATCTTTATTGCCTCAGCTTGTTTTTTAGTCCAGGATGAAACACAAGGTATGCGCTTAAGATCACATCTATTGGAGTATTTTTTGGCAACTTCAACAACTTCTTCTAATAAGCCATTATCAAGAGTCGTTGGGTTTAAACCTAATTCTATAAAACATTTATTATCAACAATTAGATCATTTTCTACCGCTTCATTCCTTGGATTTGGTAAATAATTAATATCAGCTCCTGTTAGAGAAGCAACTTTTTTAGCTAGTTCTCCAACTTGATGACTCTCAGTCATTTGATTAAAGATTTTGACTCTTTCTCCAGATTTTGGAGGATTTTCAAGAGCAAGTTGTACGCATTTTACAGAGTCTTTTATATGTATAAATGCTCTTGTTTGGCCGCCTGTCCCATGTACACTTAATGGATATCCAATTGCGGCTTGCATTAGAAATCTGTTTAAAACAGTTCCATAATCTCCGTCATAGTCAAATCGGTTTGTCAATCTAGGATCTTTTAAAGTTGCTTCTGTATTTGTTCCCCAAACAATGCCTTGATGTAAATCAGTAATCCTTACAAGATCATTTTTGTTGTAGTAAAGAAATAATAACTGATCTAAGGTTTTAGTCATATGGTAAACACTACCTGGACTTGCAGGGTGTAATATTTCTTCTTCAAATCGGCTTCCATCTGGTTGTGGAACTTCAACTTTTAGATAACCTTCTGGAATTGTTGCACCTCTATGTGATCCATATCCATAGACTCCCATTGTTCCTAAATGAACAACATGAATATCTAAATTACTCTCTACTATTGCAGCAAGAAGGTTGTGGGTGCCATTAACATTATTATCCACTGTATATCTTTTGGTGAAACTGGATTTCATCGAATAAGGTGCTGCTCTTTGTTCTGCAAAATGGATCACAGAATCTGGTTTTTCATCAATTAGCAAATTGAGCAATTTTTGATATTGTTTAGAGATATCCATATTAAGAAATCTCATAGGCTTACCTCCAATCTCTTCCCATGCAGAAAGTCGTTCTGTTATCGAAGCAATTGGAGTTAAAGACTCTACCTCTAGATCAATATCAATTTTTCTACGACTTAAATTGTCGACAATAATAACATCATGATTTTGCTCTGCTAAATTCACCGCACAAGGCCAACCGCAAAACCCATCTCCACCTAGAACAATAACTTTCACTCAGAACTCCAGAATTAAAAGATTCATAATATATTTATTAAATTACTACAGTGTGCTTCCACTTTGCGAAAAAACATTGTAAATAGTTTCAAATCTTCTTTCTTAATACGATAAATAAAAGCAAATAATAAAATTTTTACTTTCTTTTTAAACTTTTCTCAATTTAGAGAATTAGATAGATATGTTTTTTTCCGGCGAACTTGCTACTGCAAGGTCTTGTTTTTTAATTCTTCCTGCCAGAAAAGCTTGCCTGCCAGCTTTCACACTATAATTTATCGCTTGAGCCATTAGAGGAGGATTTGCAGCTTGTGCTATTGCACTATTGATTAAGACACCATCAGCTCCAATTTCCATAGCTTGAGAAGCTTCACTAGGCACTCCAATTCCTGCGTCAATTATTACTGGCACTTTTGCATTCTCAATAATTATCCTTATATTTGATAAATTTAACAAACCTTGCCCGGAGCCTATGGGCGAGCCCAATGGCATAACAGTTGCACAACCTATTTCTTCTAGTCTTTTTGCAAGAATAGGATCTGCATTGATATAAGGTAGTACAGCGAAACCCTTTTTTATTAAAATTTCGGCTGCTTTAAGAGTTTCTATTGGATCTGGTAGCAAATACTTTTTGTCAGGAATAACTTCTAACTTCACAAAATTATTTTCTTCTTGACCAGATAATTTTGCAAGTTCTCTACCTAAAATTGCTATTCTGACTGCCTCATCGGAATTAATACAACCAGCTGTATTAGGAAGCATCCAGTATTTTTCCCAGTTGATCTTTTCGAGTAAATTTTCTCCGGTCTGATCATTTTTTATTCTTCTAACAGCGACGGTTATAATTTCAGTTTCAGAATTTGACAAACTATCCACCATATCTTGAGTAGATTTGTATTTGCCAGTACCAACCATTAATCTACTGGAAAATTGTTTTCCACCAATTAGTAAAGAAGAATAATTTTCCATATTTAGAATCCCTTATCTTTAATACCTTTATAAGGTTTATAATTGTTTCTTTTTTCTAACTCCTTACTTTTTTTAATTGCTGTTTTGTTTTTTGGATCTATGACCAAAACCTTTTGATAAGTTTCATATGCCAAGTCGTACTCAAGTAATCGCTGTTGTGCTGATGCTAGGTTATTTAGGGCTATAGGATATTCTGGAAGTGATTTTATTGCAGAGTTATAATGTTTAATTGCTTTCTTAAATTCATTTTGAGCAGCGTAAGAAAATCCTAAAGCATTATTTATTATCGCTTTGGCTTCATCAGGTTCATTTTCATAATTTTCAATTGCTTTTAAAAAAGTTTTAGTAGCTTCAGAATATAATCTTTTTTTTATCTGAATAGACCCAAATTCATATAATTCTGTAGCTTGAGTGAGAGAATCTAAACCTTTCTGCTCGAATTTTACTAAATTTAATTCTTCACTTCTTGTTTTTAGAAATTGTCTGAATACAAAAATAGAAATTATTATCAATACAACAAAAAGAATTATTAAATAAGATTGAAAGGAAGATATTTCCATTATTTATAATTACTTTTCTAGATTATATTCTTTTTTCTACTTACTAACGGAAGAAACAATTTTTTCAAAACACTTAGGATCGTTTAAGGCTAATTGAGCAAGCATTTTTCTGTTAATGATAATTTCTGAATTTTTCATGCCATTTATTAACTTGCTATAGTTTGTTCCATTTATCCTCGCAGATGCGTTAATTCTAGAGATCCAAAGTCTTCTGAAATCTCTTTTTCTTCTTCTTCTATCCCTATAAGCATTACAAAGAGCTTTCATTACTCTTTGGTTTGCGGTTCTGAAAAGATTTTTGTTGCCGCCTCTAAAACCTTTTGCAAGATTTAGGATTTTGTTTCTTCTTTTTCTGGCGATGTTGCCTCTTTTTACCCGTGCCATGAATATCTAATAAAAAATGGTTAAAGATTTATGCGTATGGAATCATTAATCTTACATTATCAGCATCTCTTTCATCAACTACGGCTTTTGTTGATAGATGTCTTTTTAATTTTGAGCTTTTATGATCAAGTAAATGATTATGGAAAGCTCTTCTTCTCATGAATTTACCCGTTGCAGTAGCTTTAAATCTTTTGGCAGCTGATTTACGAGTTTTTAGTTTAGACATTTAAGTCAAATGTGTTTAATTAGGATAATCTAAACCTTTATACGCATTGGTGCAAATTAAAGTTTTTAATTGATAAGGAAAGTTCTAATTTATGAAACTTAAATTTGCCTTTTTAAACTTATTTTTAGGCTGTATTTCTCTTTTAATAATAAATACTAAATTTATTTCAAATGCAAAAGGAGAAGAATTGCTAAAGGTTGAACTCCATAATGAAATTCAAAAAGGAAAATTTTTAATTGGCTTAAAGCAATATTTAGGCGGGGAGACTGATAGTTTTTCGGAAAAAAAGAATATAAACTTTACAACCAATAAAGGTTTCTTAAACTTGATATCGTCCAACGGTATTAAACATAAATCAAAACAGATAAATATTATCTGGGCGGATATTCCCGTCAAAAATCCAAAAACAAT
>CACGDL010000043.1 GCA_902571795.1 uncultured Prochlorococcus sp. | reverse complement strand
AATGTTAAATTCAGAAAACCTGTTGTACCAGGAGATCAATTGATAATTTCTTGTGAGTTATTGGGCATCAAAAGACAAAGGTTTGGCAAAATTAAAGCTGAGGCGCACGTTGATGGGAAGTTGGTTTGTGCTGGAGAATTAATGTTCTCATTAGTCGACTAAAAAAATGGAAAATAATAATACTGAATCAAAGTCTAGCTTTAGTGGTGTCAAAGTTCACCCTAACGCTTTTGTAGATCGAAAAGCAGAATTGAATGATGGTGTCATTATCTCTCAAGGAGCTATTGTCGGCCCTGATGTGACTATCGGGAAAGGAACCGAAATAGGCCCAAACGCTGTTATTTCAGGAAGAACTCAAATTGGTGTTAACAATAAAGTTTTCCCAAGTGTTTTTATAGGTCTCGATCCCCAGGATCTTAAATATAAAGGGGCCCATACTGAAGTAATTATTGGAGATAATAATACTTTCAGAGAATGTGTAACTATTAATAAGGCAACTGATGAGGGCGAAAAAACAATTATTGGAAATAATAATTTGTTGATGGCTTACACTCATATCGGCCATAATTGTGAACTTGGAAATGGGATAGTTTTATCAAATAGTGTTCAAGTTGCCGGCCATGTAAAGATTGAAGATAAAGCTATTATTGGCGGTTGTTTAGGTATTCATCAGTTTGTACATATTGGATATTTAGCAATGATTGGAGGGATGACTAGAGTAGATAGAGATGTACCTCCTTTCTGCTTGGCCGAAGGACATCCAGGAAGATTGAGAGGTTTAAATAGGATTGGAATTAAGAGAAGTGGTTTGATGGGGAATAAGGATTTTGATTTTAAACTTTTGCAAACTACTTGGAATTCCCTTTTTAAATCTAATGATGCGATTTCAAATTCATTAGAAAAAGTAATGAAAGGAGAATTAGATATTTCATCTTCAAAATTATGTAATTTCTTAAAAGAGTCAATATCTAAAGAAAGACGAGGACCGATGCCTATAGTGAATTTATGAATAAAAAGATATTTATAAGTACCGGAGAAGTCTCTGGAGATTTGCACGGAAGTTTGTTATCAAAAGCATTATTAGAGGAATCTAAAAAAAAGTCGATAGATTTAGAAATTTGCGGATTAGGTGGGGAAAGGATGAGGAAAGAAGGTGTAAAAATTCTTCAAGATACTACATCAATTAGTGCAATAGGAATTTGGGAGGCTTTACCTCTTATTCTTCCAACAATAAGAATTCAAAAAAGATTTTATAAATTACTAAAAAAATATCCTCCAGATTGCTTAATTCTTATTGACTATATGGGCCCCAATATAAAAATTGGGACAAAATTAAAAAGATCGAAAACTAAAATTCCAATTTTTTACTATATTGCTCCTCAAGAATGGGCCTGGAGGGTTGGCAATAACACTACAACAAATCTAATAAAATTTTCTGATAAAATTTTCGCGATTTTCAAGAAAGAAGCAGCATTTTATAAAAAGAGGGGCGGAAATGTTTTGTGGGTGGGACATCCAATGATTGATTTGACAAAAAAACTTCCTTTAAAGAAGGATGCCAGAACTATTCTTAACCTTCGCCCTAATCAAAATATCCTGCTTTTGATGCCAGCATCAAGACCTCAAGAATTACGATATGTACTACCTACTTTTATGAAAGCGGCTAAAAAATTACAACAAAAATATCCAAGTTTAGTTGTCTATATCCCCTCCTGTCGGATTGCTTTTGATGAAATATTCAAAAATGCCTTGAGAAAATATCAAGTTAAAGGATTTGTGATTTCTCAAAAAGATTGTGCAAAATTTAAGCCTTATATTTATTCGCTCACTAAAATTGCTTTTTGCAAATCTGGGACAGTTAATATGGAATTAGCTTTATATGGAATCCCACAGATTGTTGGTTATAAAGTAAGTAGGGTAACTGCTTTTATTGCTAAAAAAATTCTTAATTTCAAAGTAAGATTTATTTCTCCAGTGAATTTGTTAGTTAATAAATTAATAATCCCTGAGTTTGTGCAAAGAGAGTTTGACGAAAAGAAAATTTTTTACAAATCTTGTAGGATTCTTGAGGTAAAGTCAGAAAAAATAAAAATTAAAAAAGGTTATGCTTTTTTAAAAAAAGAATTAGGAGAAGCGGGCGTAGTCCAAAGAGCTGCTAAAGAGATTATTAATTCTATTATTTGAACTTTATAATAAAAAAATGAAATACCTCTTATCTCTAATAGTTGCTCTTTCAATATTTGTTAACCCTGTAAACGCTTTTGCAGAGGAATTGATTCTTGCAGGAGGTTGTTTTTGGTGTTTAGAACATGATTTAGAGTCATTAAAGGGGATAAATTTTGTAGAAAGTGGCTATTCAGGTGGAGATTTGCAAAATCCTACTTACGAAAATCATGAAGGTCATCAGGAAGTGGTTTTGGTAAACTATGATTCCAAATTGATAACTTTACCCGAGATACTTAGGCTCTATTTGAGAAATATTGATCCTCTAGACGGCAAGGGTCAATTTTGTGATCGTGGAGATTCTTACAGGCCAGTGATATTTTTCAAAGATGCAACTGAGGAAAGTGATGCAATAAATGCAATTGTTTCCGCCTCTAATGAATTGCGAGTGCCATTAGAAAAAATATCTGTAGAACTAAAATCAAAAGGTCAATTTTGGTTGGCTGAAGAATATCATCAGGATTTTGCTGAGAGAAATGAATTAAAATATAAGTTTTATAGATTCTCATGCGGGAGAGATCAGAGGTTGGATAAATTATGGGGTGATAACGCTAGATCAACAAATCTTTGGAATGAATGATGTAAATAAAGTTATTTATTTTTAATCCATTGAACAAGAGTTTTAACTCCAAAACCGGTTGCACCTGATGGATTAATCCCCTTATTTTTATCAGTCCAACAAGTCCCAGCAATATCAATATGAGCCCATTTTATCTCTGAATCTAAGAATTCCTCTAAAAACAAAGCAGCAGTTATTGACCCACCCGCTCTAGGACCTGTATTTTTCATGTCAGCTATATGAGACTTTAACCCTTCTTTATAAGATTTTTGTAAAGGCATTTGCCATAATTCTTCTCCAGCCTGGGCTGATGCAGCTTTTAGGTCATTTGCTAGATCATCATTATTGCTCCAGAATCCAGCTACATCATTCCCTAATGCAACAACAATAGCTCCTGTTAAAGTGGCCAGATCTATTATTGAATCTGGGTTTAAATTGGATGCGTAAGTTAAAGCATCAGCTAATGTGAGTCTACCCTCTGCATCAGTGTTATTTATTTCAATTGTCTTACCATTAGATGCCTTAACTACATCTCCAGGATGTACTGCAGATCCATTTATCATGTTTTCGCAAGATGCCACAATAAAATGAATTTCTAATCCCTTTGGTTTTATTGCTCCAAGTGCTTTTGCCGCTCCTAAAACTGCAGCGCTTCCGCCCATATCATATTTCATCATTTCAATTTGAGATGCTCCTACTTTCAGATTGTATCCTCCAGAGTCAAAGGTTAAACCCTTCCCTACAAGCGCAATCTTTTCTTTAATAGGCCCCTCTGACTTTAAAGTAAGATGTATAAATTTAGGATCTAGATCAGAACCTTTTGCTACAGCTAAATATGCACCCATTCCTAAATCTTCACAATCTTTTGCCTCTAAAATTTTAACTTCCAAACCATGATCTTTTGCTATTTGAGAAGCCTGTATAGACATTTCCTGAGGCGTAAGACTATTTGGAGGAGCGGCTACAAGTCTTCTAGCTAGTTCTACACCTTCACATATTTGTGATGTCTCTTCAAAGCTAATATTCTCAAATTCTTTTAAATTTAAAAACTCTATTTCTTTAAGAACTTTCTTTTCATCTCTTTTCTTATTGAATCTATTGTCCTTATAGGCAGATAATCTGGCTGACTCTGCTATTTGATTTATTTCTAGTTGTGAATTTATAAATTCCCAAGGTAGCAAGATACTGATTTTTTCATTTTTATCAACTGTTTTCCTAACTAGATTTCCTATAGAGTTTTCTATATCACTTTTATTTAGGTCCTTCGATTTGCCAAGACCAACTATGATTAAAGTTTCTAATTTTTGATCAAAAAATTCAAAGCTTAAAGTTTTTCCTTTTTCTCCTTTAAATTTTTTTTGAGTAACTTTTTTTAGTAATAATTTTGGGTCAATAACAAATTTTATGTTTTCAAGTTGGCTTGAAATTTCTTCCTCTAAAACTCCAAAAATTAATGAAGTGCCTTGCCAGCCATCTAGATTTTTTTGGAATGTGGAAAATTGCATTTTTTAAATGGATTTAATTAACTTTTAGTTGTTTGTGAAAGTAGTTGCCCACCTATCTCGAGTTTCTTTGTTAAAAGGTGGTAACCATAAATATATCAGTTGCTGTTCTAATTTACGTCTTAATTTTACTTCTTTAGGTACATCTAAGAAGAAACGAATATCTTGGTGACTTGAGAGTTTGTTATTAGCTAGGGCTTCTTTATAGTTCATGAGGTAATTTTTACAATCATGTTCTCCCTTCCATCTTTTATTTGCTGAATTTGTTTCTCCTATATAAAGGATTATTTTAGAACTCTTCATCGAGTCAATTACAAAATACATTGCTGGCCCATTGTGTATATATTGATTGGTTCTCCAAAAGTTCAATGATAATGGCTGCAAGGAAAAAGGATCAATTTTTCTTTCATCGGAAACTGCATTTATAGGAAGACTTGTTTGGTGCAAAGTTTTTTTGTGAGTATCTTTTGAAATTTTAAATTGGTGATTATATATTTTATCCCTCCATTCAGTTAGGATTTCCCCTTTGATTTTTAGATTATTTGAGTGTTGAAAATTAATTGATGTATTTACATTTGAACCAAATAATTCAAATTGTCTATTTTGGTTTGAAATATTATTTAAGTTAAATTTTTCCAATATTTATGAAACATTATCTATATAATTTAATTCTGAAAAAATATAAATCAAAGAATTATTTATAAACTAAAATTTATTAATCTTCTAATCAATTTATAAGATTCTTGTTATCTTGTAATTGAGCCTTAATCTGCGAAGTAAAAAAATAGAAATGGGATTCTTTGAGTCAGACATCGTTCAAGAAGAAGCTAAAAAGCTTTTTACAGATTACCAAGAACTTATGAAACTTGGCTCTGATTATGGAAAATTTGATAGAGAAGGGAAAAAAATGTTTATAAAAAAAATGGAATCACTTATGGATCGTTATAAGGTTTTTATGAAGAGATTTGAATTGTCTGAAGATTTTCAAGCAAAAATGACAGTAGAACAATTAAAGACGCAGTTAAGTCAATTTGGTATTACTCCTGATCAAATGTTTGATCAAATGAATAAAACCTTAATAAGAATGAAGGATGAACTCGATAAAACTTCTTAAAGTTAACGGTTAAAGCTATATGAAAGATAATTTAAAATTGCCATCATGGCTGTCAAGAGGAATAGAAGAATATTTTCCAATTAAGGGAACAGATCAAACCTTTTCGGAGATAATTGATC
>CACGDL010000042.1 GCA_902571795.1 uncultured Prochlorococcus sp. | reverse complement strand
TTAAAAAAAACTTCATTAAATAATTAGAATATTAAAATTCATTTTTTAAATATATCATAAGCTCAAGATGATTTTTTATTGACGGAGAGGGTGAAATTATATCTCAAGCAAAATAGGCAGACACTGGACTATATGGGACTTATTTTTGAGCGATTAAGTAAATACCCACCACCACATCCACCACCACATATTTGGTATTTAGAGGGAACACTTGGAACGATATAGGAATATCAAAAAAAGGAAATAAATATGGCAAAATTTAATTATCTAATATCGATTTTTTGTAGTTTGCATATTCTATTAATTTATTAAACCCTGAACTATACATTCCATTTCCTCTCTCATCTAATGCTTTATTTTCTTCAATAGACATCCATTCCTTTTTGAGAAGTGTAAGATCCTCAGATTGCATTAAATCATCAATATTTTTATATTCAGGTCTCATTTTTATCAAACCATTTGTGATCGTATTTACACCTCCAACATAGTTCTTTATTGATTTTGGTGATAGTGGTGTTGCAGTTCTCATCCAATTTGCAAATGTAGATTCATCTATAAAACTTTTGGCAAAACTTAGTCTGTCCCATACTTTATTTTGAATATTCAAATAAAAATCTTTCAAGTTTATGGATTCTGCAACACTTTCAAAATCAAAATCACAAATATTAGTCTCTCTAGTTTGTTTGAAAACCAATGCTTGAAATTCAGCAATTATACGATCATCATTCATACCCATTGCTGAAATTACATTGATTATTTGTTTAAATGAATCTTTGTGAATCGAACCTTCTTCATCTTCATCAACAATAATTGGAACAATAATATATCCATATTCTTTTCCCTCACATCTTCTCATTGCTCGTCCTGCTGCCTGAACAATATCTACTGTGCTGTTTTTAGGATCTGCAAATAAGACGGCATCAATCACAGGAATATCTACTCCTTCAGTTAGACATCTAGCATTTGTTATTAGACTTGGTTCAAATGATTTAAATTCAGAAAGTACTTTTGTTCTAACTCCTGAACTATCTTTCCCTGAAATCTGCGAAGTATGAAGAGTTCCAAATTCAGAAGAAAAGGTATTTAACTGATCATTTAGTAATTTAAATTCTTTAGATCTAGGAATACTGCTATGAAAGGAAACCACATGTTTAAGATTTTCCTGCTTAACCAATTGCCTAAGACTAATTAATGATGCGAATGTAGAGCAGTCGGCATCATAACTCCATTGTTTGTTATTTGCTCTAACCAATTTATTCTCATTAATCAAATCCTGAATATATTTTTTACTAACTCTGTTAGTGACTATTTTGTATTTTGAAAGAACTGGTGGATCTTGTTCCAAGGCAGATTTAAATGACAGTTGATGAATTACTTTGCCATAAATTTCTTCATCATCCATTGAAATTATTTTATCTGAATCACCCTTATAAACTCTCTCAGTTGCAGTCATAAAAAGTCTTTTTTGTACTAATACATTTTCATCATGAAGTAGTTTTGCGAAAGATTTATTTTTATCTCCTGCAGTTTTATGTGCTTCATCGAAAATACCAAAATCAAAAGAAAAATTATTTGCCAATCTAATTCCATCTATAAGTGACTGCCCACTTTGATAAGTTGTGATAACTATCTTATTCTTTGAATTTTGATTATTTAAAAATTCAGCAATTTTGTCTTTATCAGTATCTACTTTTATTCCTAAATCAATTTTTCTCATTGATGGTTCATCAGAAAAATCATTAGATTTCTCATCACTACAAATTACAATCCAATCAAAAGTTTCATTTCTTGCTGTCGATTCCTTTGCCCATTCTTTGAGAGTTTGTTTAATCAAAAACAAACTCGGAACAGCAATTAAGGCATTCTTTGCTTGGAGTTCTTTAAATATCCAGAAACCAGTCAAACTTTTGCCTGCTCCGCAAGGATGTATTAATTTACCTCTTGTATTATTTTCTTCCATAAAATATTGATATGACTTACTAATTGCTTCCTTTTGGTGCCCTCTAGGATTTCTTTCTTCGATTAATGAGGTTTCCCCTTTAAGTAATAATTTAAAATTATTAAAGTCATCTTTATCAAGATTTGAATAATCTGCATAAGTAATATATCCCAATTTCTCTTTATGAATTTTTTCTATTCTTGGACTTAGATCTATTGATGAAGTACTGATAATTCTATGACTAAGTTTCTGATAAGTAGATAATCTTTCAGTTACTCCAAAAAACTGACTTACTTCTTCATAAGTGATATTTAGATTTGTATCTTGATGGAATTTACATTGTATTGCCCAAAATTTGCCTTCATTATCTTCAGCAATAATATCAACTCCTACTTCTGGTTTTTGAAGACCTAAAAGATCTAATATTTGAAGAGGTAAATTACTGCTATGCCACACATTTTTTAGTTTTGAGGAATATACCGGATCGTTAATCAAAAGCAAAATTGTTAATAATTCAAAAGCATTACCTTTGATTTTTTTTATGTCGGAGGTGTCTTCTAATCGATTATTATTTTCAAGATATGAAATCCAATCATTCGATGAATTTATCAGATTCAGAACTCTTTCATCGGAAGTAAAACTAATTTCTTCTAAATTTAAAGCAACCAAAATATTAAAATCCTACTATTGTAATTTTAAAAAATAGTTTTTACTAAAATAGCACTTAAATAAAAATTATATTTTTGAGTAAAGCAATTAAAAATAATATGGCAAAATAAATATATTAATTTGATCAAAGAATAATCTTGGCAACCTTTGATGAATTTTATGCTTCTTTAGATCCTGATGTCGGCATTAGAGGAAAGCAGTTTGAAAAATTTGTTAAATGGTTTTTAAAAACTGACCCAACTTGGTCAAGTCAGGTTGATGAAGTTTGGTTATGGAATGACTATCCAAGAAGATGGGGAGCAGATTGCGGAATTGATTTAATCTTTACTCACAAGAACGGAAAAACTTGGGCAGTCCAATCAAAATGCATTTCCCCAAATAATGATATAAAAAAATCCGAAATTGATAGTTTCTTAAGTGAATCAAACGATTCAAAAATAGATGGAAGATTATTAATTGCAAGTACTGATGGGATTGGGAAGAATGCTCAACAGGTTATTCTTCGCCAGGAAAAACAAGTTGTCTGTTTTTTATTAGAACAGTTCAGACAATCTGAAATTGAATTTCCCTCTTCGATGGAAGAACTTAATGAAGGGAAAAGAAAAGAGAAGAAGTCTCCCAAACCTCACCAAATCGAAGCAATTGAGAAAGTATCTGAAGGACTCAAAACTGCAGATCGGGGTCAAGTTCTTATGGCATGCGGAACTGGTAAAACTCTTACATCTTTATGGATAAAAGAAAAATTACAAGCAAAACAGGTATTAGTTTTAGTTCCTTCTTTAAGTCTTCTTTCTCAAAGTCTTAAAGAGTGGATTTTTGAAGCAAATGATAACTTTAAGTGGATTTGCATTTGTTCTGATAAGTCAGTTGCTAAAGACAAATCAGAGGATGAATGGATTGCGAATACCTCTGAAATTGGAGTTCCAGTTACAAGTGAAACTTTAGAAATTAAAAATTTTCTAGATGAAAGTGGTTCTAAAGTTGTATTTGCGACTTACCAATCATCGCAATTGATTGTTGAAGCACAGGAACATCATGATACTAGTGAATTTGATTTAGTTATTGCTGACGAGGCACATCGTTGTGCGGGAAAAGTTTCTGATGCTTTTGGATGTATCCTTGATGACAACAAAATCAAAGCATCAAAAAGGTTATTTTTTACAGCAACTCCAAGAATTATTTCAAAACAAATAAAAACAAAATCTCGTGAAATGGATTTTGAAGTTGCATCTATGGATGATAAATCTAAATTTGGGGAGGTCCTTTATCAAATTAAATTTTCAGAAGCAATCAAAGAAAAACTTCTAAGTGATTATCAAGTTTTGGTGATAGGGGTTAATGATGAAATGATTAAAGAGAAAATTCAAAATAGAGATCTTATTAATATCAATAATGCAAAAATACTTGATGCTGAAACTCTTGCATTTCAAATTGCTCTGATTCAGGCAATAGAAAAGTACCAGTTAAAAAGAATAATTTCATTTCATAGCAAAATAAATTATGCACAAAACTTTTCCTCCTCATTTGAAAATACTATTCAAAATATTAATAAAAAAATAGATACAAATATTAGTTGCGACTATATTTCTGGAAATATGAAAACAATAGAAAGAAATAAAAAAATCCTTAATCTAAAAAATTTAAATAACAATGAGTCAAAAATACTTGCTAATGCAAGATGTTTAACAGAAGGGGTTAATCTTCCTGAATTGAGTGGTATTGCTTTTATAGACCCTAAACAAAGTCAAATTGATATTATTCAAGCAGTTGGAAGAGCAATCAGAGCAAGCAAAAAAAAAGAAAAAGGAACAATAATTATTCCTATTTATATTGATAATGAGGAGATGCTAGAAGACGAAGTAATTTCTTCAACTTTTAGTAAGGTGTGGCAAATAGTTATGGCGTTAAAATCCCAAGATGATTCTTTAGTAAATTGTATTGATAAATTCAGGATCAGTTTTGGGAGCAAACATGAAATAAAAGAGAAAAATAGGTTAAACAATTTTATTTTTGATCTTCCACAAAACTTAACTACAAAATTCACCAAATCTATCTCAACAATATTAGTTGAAAATACATCAGAAATTTGGTTTGAAAGATATGGTGAATTAAAAAATTTATTTAATAATCATGGTCTAAATGTTTTTATTTCACAAAAAAGCATTCCTGAAAAGATTTCAAATTGGATAGACACTCAAAGAAAATCATTTAAAAAGCAGACCTTATCAGAAGAAAGAAAAGAACTCTTAAATGAAATAAATTTTATTTGGGAACCTCTTGAATATTATTGGGATCAGAATTTTTTAGAGTTAAGCAAATTTTATGAGAAGAACGGACACTCAAATGCCCAAAAAAGAGTAGACAAAATTGGGGCATGGGTTCAAGTCCAAAGGAAGAAATATAGATTAAAGCAATTATCTATAAAACAAATAAAACGTTTAGAAAGTTTAGATATTGATTGGGATCCTATAGAAAGTTTGTGGCAGAAAAAATATCGAGAGTTAACAGAATATTTCCAAAAAAATGGGCATACTAGTATCAGTGGTGATTATTTGCCTCTGCAAAGTTGGTTAGGTAAGCAAAGGATATACTATAAACTAAATAAATTATCAGATGATAAAGTAGAACTCCTAAATAAAGTTTCTATTGAATGGGATCCATTAGAAGCAACTTGGAGTGAAAATTTTAATAAACTTAAAACTTTTTATAAAGATAATGGGCATTCAAATCCAAGACAACGCTCTGGTTTTTTAGGTACGTGGGTAAACAAACTCAGGATTGATCGAAGAAATAATAGATTATCTCAAGCAAGAATAAGAGAACTCGAAAGTATTAATTTTATATGGGATTCAAATTACAATAATGATTGGGAGGAAAGATTTGAGGAATATAAGAATTTGCTTGAAGAGAACAATGATGCTTCAAACAATATTCCAAAGACTTTCCAACAATGGACTTCCAAACAAAGAAAAGACTACAAACTGAAAAAATTAACCTCTGAACAAATAACTCTTCTTAAGAGTATAAATTTCATCTGGGATCCATTAGAGCATCTATGGGAAGAAAAATATAACGAGTTATCGGAATATTT
>CACGDL010000041.1 GCA_902571795.1 uncultured Prochlorococcus sp. | reverse complement strand
GGTTACTAATGTGCCATATATTGCTGTAAAAGCTCCGTATTCATCTTTTACAGGATTCCATTCAGAGGTTACTAAAAAGCTAAGAAATGCGGCTTATGGAATTGGAGCAAGTAGATGGAAAACAATATTTTCAGTAATTTTGCCTGCAGCATTATCAGGAATTATGGCAGGTGTTCTATTGGCTTTAGGTAGGGCAATGGGAGAAACAATGGCTGTCACAATGATTATTGGTAATTCCAATGCATTTAGTTGGTCTCTATTATCTCCTGGATATACCATTTCCTCCATGCTTGCAAACCAGTTTGGTGAGGCTGATGGAAGTCAGGTTTCTTCACTTTTTTATGCGGCTTTTGTACTGATGATCCTTTCTTTAGTAGTAAATATCTTTGCGCAGTGGCTAGTTAAGAAATTTAGTCTCAAATATTAGATAATTATGAATTCACTCTATTACCAGAAAAGATTATCAAGAAATATAGGAGATAAATTCTTTACTTCTTTATCAGTAATTTGTGCGCTGATAGCAATACTTCCTTTGATTTTTCTGGTGACTTATATTCTCATCAAAGGTGGATCTCAAATTACACCAGAACTATTTACTTTAGAACCAAATCCACCTGGAGATGATTTAGATGCAGGTGGTATTAATCCTGCATTGATCGGAACATTAATTATAACTACTATTGCTTCAATTATCGCCATTCCAGTAGGTGTTGGTGGTGGAATATATCTTGCTGAATACTCTAAAGGCGGAGCTTTTTCAAGATTTATTAGATTCGGAGTTAATGTTCTGGCGGGAGTCCCCTCAATAATTGCGGGTGTATTTATTTATGCCTTAATTGTTTCTACAAAGATCTTGTTTGGGAGTATGTACAGTGGTTTAGCTGGAGGGATGGCTCTTTCAATATTGATGTTGCCTACTGTGATTAAGACCACTGACGAAGGTTTAAAGTTAGTTCCTAACGAATTAAGATATGCGTCTCTTGGTGTTGGAGCAAGTATGTATACAACCATATTGAAAGTTACTTTGCCCTCTGCCTTTAGATCTATTGCTACTGGCGTTGTACTTGGTATCGCAAGAGCTGCAGGTGAAACAGCACCTTTGATATTTACGGCTTTATTTTCTTACTACTACATAACAGGCTTTGGAGACTTGTTTTATGAGATGGGTTCCTTGGCTGTATTGATATATAACTTTGCCCTTGAACCTTATGATGCTCAAAATAAATTAGCCTGGGCAGCTTCCTTTATTCTTGTTTTGTCGATACTATCAGTAAATATATTTTCAAGGATATTGGCCGCTTTTACAGAGAAAACTAAGAGAGTATAAATGATTAAAACTAATAAAAAAATACCAAAAAATATCATTTTGTCTCTTGAGAATGTTTCTATTAGCTATGGAACTTTCGAAGCAGTAAGAAATGTTTTTTGTAATTTTAAAAAAGGAAATATAACTTCCCTTATTGGTCCCTCCGGTTGTGGTAAATCAACTGTTCTTAGATCATTAAATAGGATGAACGATTTAATTCCTAATTGTTCGTTAAAAGGGACTGTCCTGTTTGATGGAACAAATATTTACGATAAAAGAGTAGATCCAGTAGAAGTAAGAAGAAGAATCGGAATGGTTTTTCAACAGCCCAATCCTTTTCCTAAATCTATCTACGAAAATATCGCATTTGGAGCAAGAATTAATGGCTTTACAGGAGATATGGATAAATTAGTCGAAAGTTCACTAAGAAAGGCTGCTTTATGGGATGAATGTAAGGATAAATTGAATGATAGTGGTTACTCGTTATCTGGCGGACAACAACAAAGACTATGTATAGCAAGAACCATCGCAATTGAACCTGAAATAATTCTCATGGATGAGCCATGTTCAGCTTTAGATCCAATCTCTACTTTAAAAATTGAGGAGACGATGCATGAACTGAAGAAGAATTACACAATAATAATCGTTACTCATAATATGCAACAGGCATTAAGAGTTAGTGATATGACTGCATTTTTTAATGCTATTGAATATGAAGATGGTGATGGAGGGAAAGTTGGTTATCTTGCAGAATTTAATTCCACTAAGAAAATTTTTAATTCTCCCAAAGAAAAAACTACTCAGGAATACATATCAGGTAAATTTGGTTGATGTTAAATTTTTACCTTTAAAAAGAAAAATTTTTACCTTTAAGAAAGGCAAGGGGTAGACAAACAGTATAAATACTTATATAGTTATTTCGAATTAGTAAGTTTATCTTTGAAAAACTACCCTTTTCTACCTTTCTTGATTTTTGCAGGAGCTCTCATAACAACTGCAACAATAGGATTGCCCGTATTTACTTCATAATTTAAGAGTATTTCTATTACAGGTAATCTTATGGTTTCAATAATAAATAAAGAATTAATTGGAAGTCCTCATAAAACCTTAATAAAGGGAAATTTATTTGACTTTATAAAAAAAAGAGAGAATATGAATCTGTGTGGGAGTGAAAAATCTGTATTAAAACCATTTTTAAAAGTGGTTAATTTCTAATTTATTTATCATGGATAAAACTAAAGAACAGTTAGAAAAATTAAGAGAAGTAGCAGAAGCATCTCTTACAAAAACGGATGAACTTCAAAAAGTTCTTGCTCAAATTGAAGCTCTAATGTCTAGAGAAGAATCACAAACATTATCAAAGAAGAAATAATTATTTAAAAAAATAATTTTTAGTTTTTGTACTTTTAATTACACCTCTACAATTACTTTATAGTTATTAATTGGTTATGCAGAACCCGTTCCAAAGTTTTCTGTTAGGTCTCGAGGTCTCACCTTCTCAAAGTAAAAGATCTCTTTAATTTGCTTGTTTTACTATATATTTATAAGCTGCTTAGTTAATTGATAACTTTATAGATTTCTTTCAAGCAGACGTTTACATCGAAAGATTCAGTACTTACAACCTCTAATCCTGTTTTTTCTGTAACTTCAACAGTGGCATTACATTCGTCTTGTCTAAGAGCCATATAACTTGGCTTTATGTCTTCAATATCTAATTCAACACTTGATTCAGTATCTTCTTTATATTGTTCCATTACTAATGTAAGTGCCTCTATCTCAACCGAAAAATTATCATTTGCTTTTGCTCCAAATGAAATTACAAGAAATGGAAATAAAATCAAGGCTATTAATTTTTTCATTTCTATAAAATGTGTTTATTTTTTTTATAACGTGGATTGTCTGCTAAGGAAAGGGTCATTAGCTGTAAAAATTTTTTTTCTATTTCTACTAGTAAAAGATTGATTAATAGTCACAAAATAATTGATAAAAAAAATAATCGAGACTTTTAAGTATAAATTGGTATATCTAAATGAAAAATTTAAGTCACTTCACTATGATTTTTCTTAAGATTTAATTTCGATAATTTCTTCTTCAGAAACAATTGCCCATTTTTTAAATGACTTTTTGCAAGGATATCCGCCTGTTAAGTCTCCAAATGCAGGAATATATAAAACATTTTTATTCATATCCATTGCAAAACACCTAAAAGATAATTTATCGCCATTGCTTTTTAAATAGATTTTTGGATGATAATGGCCACAAATATTCAAGGTTTTATTGTTTTCTAAATTAACTGGTTCATGGCTAAAAGTAATATTTTTAGATTTTCTAATGTCAAAAATTTTTATATTTTTAATATCACAACCTACATCATGATTTCCAAGGACAAGTTCAACATTAGTTTTTAGTAGCTCAGGAAGATCCTCAACTTTTTTTTGAAGAGTTTTATCTATTGAATATTTGCTGTGGAATAAATCTCCCAATATTATTAACTTTTCAGGACTATATCTTTTTACTATTTTTTTTATTCTTGAGAAATTACTTTTATCTGAATTATTAGTAAGTGGTATACCATTTTGCTGAAAATACTCAGCTTTCCCAAGATGAATATCGCATATTAACAATTCTTTTGTTTCCGGTAGAAATAAAGCTCTTGAAGGAAGCATCTCTAACAATGTATCTTCCCAACAAAATTTAAAAGAACTTTTTTTCATTTAATCGCTATATTTTTTTAAAAGTTTTTCTACTCTTTTTTCTATTGGTTCATTGCTTAAAGTATTTTTAAGTCTTTCAACTAGTAAAGGGAAAGCAAAAGGAGTTGGAGTTTTTATCTCATTTAGTATCATTTTTAAATTTTTTAATCTTTCTAATGATCTAGATATTCTTTTATTTTCTAATTGATATTCTTTAACTTCTTGATGCGATTGTTTTATCAAAAGATGGCCTTCTTCATATTTAGTAAAGACATCGTAGAAAAGACTTGAACTTATTTGAAGTTGGGAAGAAGTTTTTGTTTTGGTTGGATTATTTTGATTTACTAGTCCACTTATTTGGGCAATATTTTTAAATCTTCGTTTTGTTAATTCTGAAAAATTAATTGCATTTTCTAGATCTTCTTCTAATTTTTTGTTATTCAAAAAGTAATCAGCTTCTTTTTTTATTATGGAAAAATCATAATCTTCTGCAGTAGTTAAGCTAAATCCAAAATCATTAGCAGTAATACTAAATGTAGATTGTTTTAATTTTGCCAATCTTAAAGCCCATAAAAATGCAATTCCTTCATTAACAAATTTGCCATCAAGTGTAAAAACAAAAAGATTTGATAAATCCTTGGTTTTATATATTTCTATAAGGAATTCATCTTTCTTTGGAATATTTGAAAGAACTTTTTGTTTCATCAATATTGGGCGTAATGAATTGAGTTCAGGATTTAAGCAATCATAATTTTCTAGTTCGTTGCATATATCTATTTCTTTTCTCAAATTCTCACAAAGTAGATCAGAAATTGCCATTTGACCTCCAACCCATGCAGGAATTAGAGAACTTTTTTTTGTTGATTTTTTAACGTATAAAATCATATCTCTTATTCTTACAAATTGAAGCATTTTGCCAGCAAAGTAAAATGTATCTCCAGGATTTAATTTTGAAGCAAAATTTTCCTCTAAATTACCTAAAGATTTACCTTTCATATATTTGACATTCACAAATTTGTCACTTGTAATTGTCCCAATATTGAACTTATGCATTCTTATTAAAGATTTGTCTTTTACAAAATATTTAAAGTTTTTATTATTATTTCGTGATTCTTCTTTAACTATCTTTTTATATTTTGGGTATGCTTTAAGACATTTTCCTCCATATTCTAAAAAGTCAAGACACCAATTCCAATCTTGATCTTTTAAGTTTCTATAACTCCAGCAATTTTTAATCCTTTCTTTCTCAATTTTCGGATCAAAGCCATTTCCACATGCCAAACTTATTAGATGTTGTAGAAGCACATCATAAGATAATTCAGGAAGTCTAATTTCCTCAGATATACCACTTTTTATTATTCTTCTAATTGCACTAATCTCTAATAACTCTAAAGAATTAGTAGGCATAAAAATTATTTTTGATTTTCCACCTGGTCTATGAGCACTTCTTCCCGCTCTTTGGATAAGTCTAGCTAAATTCTTTGCACTACCAATTTGAACTATTTGATCTACAGGTTGGAAGTCAACTCCCAAATCTAACGAGCTGGTGCAGACTACCCATTTTATTAATCCGTCTTTAACCCCTTCTTCAACTCTTTTTCTATCTTCTTTATCAAGGGAGCCATGATGAAGTGCAATTTTGTCTTCCATCTCTGGGAGAAAAAATTTAAGACATTGATACCATCTTTCAGATTGATTTCTCGTATTGGTGAATAATAAGGTGCTTTTATTTTTATCTAGGATTTTTAATAGTGAAGAATGACTTCTAATCCCAAGATGCCCACTCCATGGAAATGTAGTTTCCTCCTCTGGTAAAACACTTATAATTTCGATCTCTTTTTGAATATTTGTACTTATAATTTTGGGTTTAATAGCGCTCATCCCAACTATTGCTCTTGCTGCTTCTTCAATATTTCCAATAGTTGCAGACATTGCCCAAATTTGTAAATTTTTTATATTACCTCTTAGCCAACTTAAAGATAACTCGCACTGGTTTCCTCTTTTACTACCCATCAATTCATGCCATTCATCAATAATTATTGATGGCAACTCCTTGAACAGATTATTAGATTCTTTATTAGAAAGTAAAAGAGATAAAGACTCTGGAGTTGTAATAAGAATATTAGGTGGTTTAGTTAGTTGCTTTTTCTTTTCATATGGGGTCGTATCCCCGTTCCTAATTTCAACAGTGATTTCTTTATTAAAATGCAAAGCTGCTAATTGTATGGAACTTTTTAGATCTCTACTTAGTGCCTTTAAAGGGGTTATTAATAATATATTCACACTTTTATTATTTTTGGGATCTTCTATCTTTGATAAAGGTCCCATTAATGCAGCATAAGTTTTGCCGCATCCAGTAGGAACTTGTATTATTCCACTCTCTCCATTTAAAAATGCTTCCCAAGATTCGATCTGATAAGGTAGTGGCTCCCATCCATTTGCGGAGAAAAACTGTTTAATTTTAGAAATTAAATTATTTTGCTTATTATTTTTCGTAATATTTTTCATGATATTTTTTTCATTAGTTCATAAGCATTCCCTAGGCTATCTGCATCATTAATTTTTTTATCTTTTCTCCATTTTGTTATTCTTGGAAATCGTACTGCTATACCTGACTTATGACGTTTAGAAATTTGTATTTTCTCAAAAGATATTTCGAATACCATTTCTGGTTTTAAGGATCGAACAGGACCAAATTTTTCTATTGTATTTTTTCTTATCCATTTATCTAGCTCTTTAATCTCAATATTCGTTAAACCAGAATATGCACTTGCAAATTTAATTAATTCTTTGTCTTTCCATAATGCAAAACTGTAATCTGTATACAGACCAGCTCTTCTACCGCTACCGCTCTTAGCGTAAATTAGAACAGCATCCAGTTGCATAGGATCAACTTTATATTTCCACCAAATACCTTTCTTTCTACCAGAGGAGTATATAGAAGTCTTATTCTTAATTATTAATCCTTCAGTATTATTTTCTCGAGATTTTTCTTTATAAGTTAAAGCATCAGGCCAATCTTTAGGAAAGATCAAATCACATATTTTGAAAATATCAGAGATATTATTCTCAGTATTAATTTGCCATTTTGAAAAATTTTTTTCTAACTCAATTCTTCTATTTTCTAATTTAATTTCTCTTATATCTCTCCCATTAATCTCTAAAAGATCATAAGCAATAAAAATAATTGGATATTTTATTTGGATTGATCTAGTAGGAGACTTTCTATTTATTCTTTTTTGAAGTAAAGAAAAATCAAAGGCAATTTGTTCTTTAAAATTCCAAACTAATAATTCCCCATCAAGAACAAAATCATCTTTTATATGTGACATTTTCTCTACTAATTCTGGGAAAGATTCATTTACTAATTCTTGCCCTCTTGTCCATAGCGAAACATTGCCTGATCTTTTAATTAATTGCATCCTTATACCGTCGTATTTCCATTCAAATTGAAAATTATTTATTGAATTTTTGAAGATTTTATCTTCAATAGTATTTGCTAGAAGAAATGGAAATGGTTTGGAATTTAACTCTTGAAGATTGATATTCTTGTTAATTAAAAATTCATATGAATCAATTGAAGGTTTAAAATCACCCATCAACCTATGAGAAATAATCTCTTCTTCAATATTAATTAGTTTTGATATTGATTTTGTGATTAATCCAATAGAGACTCCTACTCTAAAAGTTCCTGTAAGAATTTTATTAAAAATTAGATGGTTATCTTCAGGTAATGTTTCCCAAAGATTTTTAATTTCTAAATTTTTTTCCTCCTCATTAAGTTTTGATAATGCAGGTATTGTCTCGCTTAGTAATTTATTGAGACTTATATTTGATAATTTCT
>CACGDL010000040.1 GCA_902571795.1 uncultured Prochlorococcus sp. | reverse complement strand
GTACCTCTTGACCACCTCTACCCATTTTTGGCATTGCAAGAATTTCTAATGCTCGTTCTATATCAACTGTAAAAACATCATCCTCTTTCTTTAAGGATCTATTTTCAGATTCATTTTCATTTTTAATCCATTTGATATACGGGCCAAATCTTCCTCTGTCAGCTTCAACAACTCCTCCTTCAGGATGAACTCCTAACAACCTAGGCAAACTTAAAAGTAAAAGAGCCTCGTCTAGAGTTAGATCATCAGTTTTCAACTCTTTGGGTAATGAAGCTCTTCTTGGTTTAGCTTTATCTAGATCATTATTTCCCAATTGAACGTAAGGTCCATAAGGGCCAAATCTTAAAAAGACTTTTTCCCCAGTTTTTGGATCAGTGCCAAGATCCGATGGGCCACTTAAGATTTGATCAACTTTTTTTATGTCTAAATCTCCAGGAGTAATGTCCATTGGAAGATTACCTTTAGCCTGAATTTCATTACCAGATTCATCAATTTTTGTACCCTCTAGCCAAGGTCCGTTAGAGCCTATTCTGACTACGCAAGGAAGGTCATGGAAATCAACTTGTCTATATGCTTTACCATCAATATCACCCTCTGTTTTCTGAACTTTTACCTCCAAACCATTTTTACCTTTATAGAAAGTTTCAAGGTATGGTAGCCACTCAAGATTGCCTGAAGATATTTCATCCAATGAAGATTCCATTTTTGCAGTGAAAGTAGTATCAACCAAATCAGGAAAATGTTCTTCTAAAAGAGCAGTAACAGCAAAAGCTGTAAACGTTGGAGCCAAAGAATTTAAAGATATATTTGCATAACCTCTATCCACTATTGTCCCAATAATGCTTGCATAGGTAGAAGGTCTTCCAATCCCTTCTTTTTCAAGTACTTTAACTAATGCAGCCTCTGTATATCTTGCAGGAGGTTTAGTTTCATGAAAAGTAGATTCCTTATTAGTAACTTTAAGACATGTTCCAGTTGTTAAGTTTGGGAGAATAATTTCTTGTTGCTCAAGGGATGAACTTGGGTCATCACTTCCCTCTACATAAGCTCTGAAGAATCCTGCGAAATCAATACTTTTCCCGCTCGATTTAAATAACCCATCCCCCACGCTAATTTCAGCATTAATCATTGTTAGCCTAGCTTCTGCCATTTGACTAGCTACAGTTCTTTTCCAAATCAAATCGTAAAGAGATAAGTCTCTACCAGTTAGATTAGTTTCCTTGGGTGTTTTAAACCCCTCACCTGCCGGCCTAATAGCTTCGTGTGCTTCTTGAGCATTTCTTGCAGTTGAATTAAATTGTCTTGGTGAATTAGATAAATATTCTTTTCCATACATAGAACTGACACATTCTCTAGCAGCTCTTGTAGCTTGTTCGGAAAGATGAACCGAATCAGTTCTCATATATGTTATGAAACCTCTCTCATATAGTCCTTGTGCACATCTCATAGTTTCTCTTGCAGACAATCGAAGCTTCCTGTTTGCTTCTTGTTGTAATGTGCTAGTTGTAAATGGAGGAACTGGCTTACGAGTGGTTGGTTTTTTTTCGATTTTTGAGACTAACCAATCCTCTGAGGAAAAAGTCTTCAATAAATCATTTACCTTTTCTTCTACAATTATTAAAGATTTATTTCCTTGTTTCAATTTGCCGGTCTGTTCATCAAAATCGGAACCATTAGCAATTCTTTGACCGTTTAAACTAAATAATTTAGTTTCGAAAGTAATATTATCCTTTATAAGGGAAGCTTTAATCCCCCAGTAACTAGCTTTTTTAAATGATCTTCTTTCTCTCTCTCTCCTTACAAGAAGTCTTACAGAAACTGATTGAACACGACCAGCAGATAATCTGGGGGCTACCTTCTTCCAAAGTAAAGGAGATAATTCATATCCAAAAAGCCTATCTAAGATTCTTCTTGTTTCTTGAGCCTGAACAAGTTCCATATCAATTTCTCTCGTTTGGTCTAAAGCTTTATTAATTGCCTTTTTTGTAATTTCATGAAAAACCATTCTCTTAGTAGGTATTTTAGGCTTAAGTATTTGCAGAAGATGCCAGCTAATACTCTCTCCCTCTCTATCTTCATCAGTTGCCAGTAATAGCTGAGTCGCACCTTTCAATGCATCTTTCAACTCCTTAACAACCTTTTTCTTATCTTTTGGAACTATATAAAGTGGTTCAAAATCTTCTGTTGTATTTACTCCTATCCTTGACCATTTTTCTTTTTTAACCGCAGCAGGTATTTCAGCAGCTCCTTTTGGAAGATCTCTTACGTGTCCCATTGAAGCGAGAACTTCATAATTAGAAGGCAAAAACTTTCTTATAGTTTTTGCTTTGGTGGGACTTTCAACAATAACAAGTGTGTGATCCAAGGTTTATTTCAAAAATTGGTGTTTTTGTTCAGTTAGGGCATATTATGATTATTTGAAGCTTTTTCAAGTAGTTTCTTCTGAAAATTTCAAAAATCATACCCACAAATTATAATCAAGTTAAGATTAACTCTTAGACCCTTACAATCAAACATCTAATTTAATCCAATTTAATAAAGTGCCCAACGAAATCTTTACAATTAATTTAAATGCTCAAGCCATTATTCCAGAGGCTTTTATTTTATTAGGTATTGTTGGAACACTTCTTGTAGATTTGGCTGGAGAAAAAACTGCATCGAAATGGGCACCAATAATTTGCTATTTATCGATTGGCAGCTCTCTTATTAGCTTGGCCTTACAATGGAGTAATCCAGTAGAAAGCGCATTCCTTGGGTCCTTTAATTCAGATAATTTAGCAATCGCATTTAGAGCAATAATATCTTTATCAACCCTAGTATCTTTACTTATAAGTTGGCGGTATACAGAACAAAGTGGAAGTCCTATTGGCGAGTTTGCTGCGATAGTTCTTTCGGCCACCCTTGGAGCAATGCTTTTGTGTGGATCTACTGACCTTATTAGTGTATTTATATCTTTGGAAACTTTATCTGTAGCAAGCTACTTACTTTCTGGTTACCTCAAGAGAGACCCAAGAAGTTCAGAAGCGGCCTTAAAATATCTTCTTGTTGGATCAGCTGCTGCTGCTGTCTATTTGTATGGATCCTCTTTTCTTTATGGATTAAGTGGTTCAACAAACTTAGCGACAATAGGTTTAGAGATTATCAATAAACCATCCTTCATTACCTCTCTAGCTCTTGTATTTGTCTTATCAACTGTTGCATTTAAAATTGCTGCTGTTCCATTTCATCAATGGACTCCTGATGTATATGAGGGTTCCCCTACACCTGTAGTAGCTTTTTTATCTGTTGGTTCAAAAACAGCCGGCTTTGCATTTGCAATAAGAATATTAATTACAACTTTCTCTTCTTTTGACGAAGAATGGAAACTTTTATTTACCATTTTGGCCATATTGAGCATGGCTCTTGGAAATGTTGTAGCTCTAGCTCAAACCTCAATGAAAAGGATGCTAGCTTATAGTTCTATTGGACAAGCTGGGTTTGTAATGATTGGAATAGTATCTGGCACACAAGATGGTTTGTCATCTGCTGTTTTGTATTTGGCTGCATATTTGTTTATGAATTTGGGAGCATTTTCTTGTGTAATACTTTTCTCACTAAGAACTGGTTCTGACAGAATTCTTGATTATTCAGGACTTTACCAAAAAGATCCTCTCATTACATTAGGCTTAAGCCTTTGTCTTCTATCTCTTGGCGGTTTACCTCCAATGTTAGGATTTTTTGGAAAGATATACTTGTTCTTTGCAGGCTGGGCAAATCATCAATATCTATTAGTAATAGTTGGATTAGTAACTTCAGTTATATCTATTTATTACTACATATCAGTAATAAAAATGATGGTAGTTAAAGAACCACAGGAAGCTTCTGAAATAGTCAAATCTTATCCTGAAATTAATTGGGGAATTGTAGGATTACCTCCCTTGAGAATTGCACTTTATACTTGTGTGGCAGTTACTGCTCTTGGAGGAATCTTATCTAATCCTCTTTTTAAATTAGCTAATACAGCAGTTTCAGAAACTCCTTTCTTACAAGATATTATTGCTACCGCTAACAATATTTCCTAGAAGAATTCTTTAATAAATGTCTAAGAAAGTCGCAAGTCTAGAAAATATATCTAAAACTTATGGGAAAGAGGATCTAACTGTTAAAGCCTTAGACAGGATAAACTTAGAAATTTTTAAAGGTGATTATTTAGCTGTAATGGGAGCTAGTGGCTCAGGCAAAAGTACAGCTATGAATATTATTGGATGTTTAGATAGACCATCTGAAGGTATTTATAAATTAAATGGTATTCCTGTTGAGAATTTATCTGATGATGAGCTCGCGGAAATACGTAATCAAAAATTAGGCTTCGTTTTTCAACAATTTCATCTTCTTTCAGACGCAACTGCACTTGAAAACGTTACTTTGCCGATGATTTATGCTGGTATTGAGCCTGAGCAAAGATTAGAGCGAGGTAAGAATGCCTTAAAAAAAGTTGGCCTTTCAGAAAGAATGAATAATCGCCCAAACCAATTATCCGGAGGTCAACAACAAAGAGTTGCTATTGCGAGGGCTATTATCAATAACCCTGCAATTTTGTTGGCAGACGAACCTACTGGAGCACTAGATTCAAAAACCACTGAAGATGTATTAGATCTTTTTGACAAACTGCATGAATCTGGGATAACAATAGTTTTAGTTACGCATGAAGATGAAGTTGCAAATCGTGCAAAAAAAATAGCCAAATTTAAGGATGGAAGAATAGTTGAATTAAAAGTTAATTAAATTCAAAACCTTCTAATTACCTTAAGTTGTTTTTCATTTTCAATTCTTAAATTCCCATTCGAATCAATATCTTTAATTTTCCATGAATGAGGACAATAACCACTAGGTAAAAAACTTTTATTAAGAAACTTATTTGCAGATTTAATAACAAATTCTTTCTTCTCATTACATTCAATTGAATCATAAAAAGCTTTAAGAACTTTGGCTGTCCAATAATGTGGATTAATATTCTTAGTTTGAAGTACTTTTGATAATGAAATACCCTCTGATGGAGTGTAATTTAAAACATTCATGCCAAGTCCTATTCTTATGTAGATAGTTTCTTTGCCTCTTGTTATCACCTTTGGTAAAAATCCAATCAACTTTTTTGAACCAAAAAAAATATCATTTGGCCATTTCAAGCAAACATTTATATTCTCTTGTCTAAGCATTTCACATAACTTAATACCTAAAGACAAATTAAATATTTGACATGCAAATTCTTTTGAAAATATTGGGTAAGCTGCACTTAACCAAATCCCTCCTTTTGGAGAAACCCAAGTTTTTGAGTTTTGACCAACCCCTAAAAACTGTTCTCTTGCGATTATCGCTACTGGCTTGTTTTTCTTTATTTCAGAATATTTAAGAAAGTTTGTTAGCTCATTTTCGGTACTTTTACATTTTATTTTGTAATGAAGTGTCCAGGTTGGATATTGACCCTGAATTTTTTTTAAATAAAAAACTGTCTTAGCTGCAGGTCCAATAACTTTCACAAATTCTTTATTAAAACAACGAGCATCTTTTTAAAGATTAGATTAACTTTAGTCTTAATAAGTAAATTTTACAAATTGGACAAAAAGTATTTGCCAATATTGAATAGAAGGAATCCACATCCATTAAAAAATTGTCTTGATAATTTCAAAAAATCCTGCGGAGAATTAGATAAACTTTCTAAAATCAACGAAAACTGGAAGAACTTAATCGGCTTAGAGCTATTTCAAGAATGTAAACCATTAAATATTGAAAAAAAAATACTTACTATTGCAGTAAATCATCCACAGTGGCGCCAAGCTTTAATCTATAACAAGCATAAATTAAAGGAGAGAATCGAGAAAATTGGAATAACTTTGAATGAAATAAAAATAATACAAAATTATGAAATTAAAAATAAAAATATCAAAGCTACTAATGCAAAGATAGTTTGGGCAAAGCATCCAAGCAGAATTAATCAAAATAATATGTGCATTTGTACTCTTTGTAATTCCCCTACTCCTGAGGGCGAAATCAAAAGATGGGGAAAGTGTTCTTTTTGTTGGAGAAAAATAATAAACTAAATTCTTTATTTAGTTAAAATTAGTATTCCCATTTGTCCCCCAAAAATAGTCCTATATTCCGCTTTTTTAAATCCAACTCCCTTAGCAATATTTAAAAGCTCATTTTTCTTTGGAAAATTACTAATACTTTGTTCAATATATGCGTACTCTGGACCTAAATTAAAAAGCCGCGAAATGGTTACTACAATTAATCTCAAATAAATTTTCTGAAAAATATTGGATAAAGAATTTCTTGTTGAGTGATTAAAATCCAAAAATCCTGCCCTTCCCTTATCCTTCAAAAGATCATAAACTTTTTTTATTCCTTCTTCAACATTATTCAAGTTTCTAAGTCCATATGACATGCAAATCCCATCAAAATTTTTTGAATAATCATTAATTTCTAATACATCTTTAATTTCCCACTTAATAAATTTATTTTTTTTAAGCTCTGATTTTTTTTTTGCAATATTTAAAATGTCCTCTGCACTGTCAATCCCAGTAATTGAGCCCCTTGGAATAACTCTCTCAGAAATTAAGAATGCTAAATCTCCAGTTCCACAGCACAAATCAGCCCAATCTTCACCATTTAAAGGTCCCAATAAATTAACTAATTTTCTTTTCCATAATCTGTGCAGACCAAAACTTAATAGATTATTTAAAAAGTCATATTTATAAGAAATTTTATTGAATATATTTTTGACTTCGATAGTTTTTGTGAATTTCATTTTTAAATTTTAACTTAATTCTTTTTGGTATTAAATTAAATTTTTTATTCATATGGTCTAATTGGAAGTTTTCTTTCGAGGAGGAAATTCTTTATTTCTTTTAAAGAAAGTTTCTTATCATGAAGTAATGATGCTAAAAGAGCGGCAGATGCCCTGCCTTCATTGAAAACATCATAGATATCTTCTAAACAACCTGCTCCTCCAGAAGCAATCACTGGAATATTAACAATATTGGTAACAGATTCAGTCAGATGTAAATCATATCCATTCTGCGTGCCATCACCATCCATTGAAGTAAGCAAAATTTCCCCTGCGCCTAACTCCTCAACTTTCTTTGCCCAACTCAATACATCTATTCCAGTATTTTCTCTACCTCCTTTTACATAAACCTCCCATTCATTAGTTTTATTAACTTTTCTTTTAGCATCAATTGCTATCACGATACATTGATTACCAAATTCTCTAGAACTTTTAGAAATTAAATCTGGATTTCTAACAGCAGAAGAATTCAAACTCACTTTATCCGCTCCAGCTCTTAAAAGATCATTAATTGAAGAAACAGAATCTATTCCTCCACCTACTGTAAATGGGATTTTTACTGATTTTGCGGTCCTAGAGACAAGGTCAACTAATGTATTTCTATTTTCTACACTAGCTCTAATATCTAGGAATACTAATTCATCTGCGCCCTCATCAGAATACCTACAAGCCAATTCAACAGGATCGCCTGAGTCTCTCAAATTAACAAAATTTACACCTTTGACCACTCTGCCATGGGCGACATCTAAACAAGGAATTAAACGAAGAGCTACCATTTTAGTAAAAATTGTCCAAATGCTGTTAATCTTGCATAATAGCTTCCATTTTACCTCTTATGGCTGAAACAAAATTATTACCTAAAATCGGTAGTAAAATCAAAATTAACATTAACAAAGTAAAAGATAGACTACCAGCTAAATTAATCGAGCAAATATCCTCGAATCCTAAAGCCGTAATAACAGGCTATAAAATGACAGACGGCAGAAGTATTGGAATCACCGCAAAATTTCAGAATGGTGAGCAAAATTGGTTTTTCCCAGAAGAAATTGAGAAAGGTTAAAGAGTAAAGTGAATGATCCAAAACAACTATTAGGAATTAAGGGTGCCTCTGAAACATCAAGTATATGGAAACTCCGTATACAGTTAATGAAACCTATAACGTGGATCCCTTTGATATGGGGAGTTATTTGTGGAGCAGCTGCAAGCGGGAATTTTGAATGGACATTTAGTAATGTTCTAGCTTCATTAGCATGTATGTTGATGAGTGGCCCACTACTGGCTGGTTATACCCAAACCATAAATGATTTTTTTTTGATAAAGAAATTGATGCAATTAATGAACCAAATAGACCAATTCCTTCTGGCAAAATTTCAATTAAAGATGTAAAAATACAAATTTGGGTATTACTTATAGCGGGTTTAATAGTTGCTTTTCTATTAGATTTATATGCTAAGCACAGCTTCCCCTCCGTCTTACTTTTGGCAT
>CACGDL010000039.1 GCA_902571795.1 uncultured Prochlorococcus sp. | reverse complement strand
TAAATTTAAAATGGGATGGTTTAATTAAAAAAGGTTGTCCTGCTGATTTTGTGATTTTAGAAGCACAAAGATGGGCAGATGTTTTTTCGAGCAATTTAAAGAGAAAAGTATTTATAAACGGCGATTTGTATTGCTAATTGGCTAATTTATATACAAAGCATAAAAATTTTTATTAATGATATCAAAACTTAAATTTATAGACAAATTTAGAGAAGTCAAAAACTTAGAGATCATTGAAAATAAATCCGATGTTAAAAGACTTTCAAAAGATTTTTATAACTACTCTCCAATCCTTACTGAAAAATTAGACGAATGTATTGCTGATTTGGTGGTAAGACCTAGTGATCACAAAGCAGTAAAGGAAGTAGCAGAAATTTGTTGGGAATTATCTATCCCACTTACTCTAAGGGGTTCAGGTACAGGTAATTATGGACAAGCTGTCCCATTATTTAAAGGAGTTGTAATGCAGATGAGTCAATTTAATAAATTAGAAGAATTTGATCCAGATACAGGCTTTGTAAAAGTACAGTCTGGCTGTGTTATGGGAGATTTGAATAAACAATTAGGGAAATATGGGAGGGAATTGAGGTTACTTCCTAGTACTTGGAAAACTGCAACAATTGGAGGTTTTATTGCAGGTGGATCAGGAGGCATTGGTTCCATTAGGTGGGGATTTTTAAGAGATCCAGGCAACCTTATAGGTTTAGAGGCAGTAACGATGAATGAAAAACCTGCATTGTTAAAATTTGATGCTGAAGAATCCGAACCTCTAAATCACGCTTATGGGACTAATGGAATAATTACTTCTTTATTACTTGCTACTGATATCAAACGTAAGTGGTACTCATTAGTTATCGACTGTATTGAATTTGAAAAAACAATAGAAATATTAAAAACTCTTACCAGCGCAGCAATTAATCTGAAATTAGGAGCAATTCTTGAAGAAGAAATTGTAGATCAAATGCCAAAATGGTTTAAAAGTAAATCTAGAAGTCACAAGATATTAATTCAATCTACTCTTGGAGGAATAAAAACCATCGAGCTAATTTGTAAAAAATTTAAAGTTGAATCTATCCTACTTGGGGAAGAAGAAAAGCTTGTGAATGGAATTTCTGAAGTTGTTTGGAATCATACAACTCTTCATATGAGGTCTAGGGATAAAAATTGGACGTATTTACAGATGCTTTTGCCACTTAATAATGAACTAGAATTAATTAATTTTTTGAGAAAAAAATGGGGTAAAAAAGTTCTTTGGCATCTAGAGGCAGTTTCTCAACAAGGATCACCGCGATTAGCGGCTTTGCCTGTATTAAAGTGGAATGGGGCAGAAGAATTAAATGAAATAATGGAAGATTGCAAGAAACTTGGTGCTTTTATTTTTAATCCTCATGTTTTAACAGTTGAAGGCGGAGGTCTTGGAGTTGTGGATGCAGATCAAGTGAAAGCGAAATTAAGATTTGATCCTAAAGGGCTATTAAATCCAGGAAAGTTGGAAGGTTGGGAAGTAAAAGAAAAATTCAAAATTTAACATTTTTCTTTATTCGCAAATTTAATAAATTCAGCAACTAAAAAAATAGAACCTGTTAGAACAGGATGATTAGGGGGCCATTTTTCTAGGGAAAATAAATACTCAATGGCAAGTTCAAATGTTTTAAATTCAATTGTTTTTTGAAAGTCAATTTCTTTAATCTGAGAGAGATCATTTAATTGCCAACTAGGTTGGTTTGGAACTGGCACAAGTAATAAACGATCATTTTTCTTTAGAAGTGTTTTTAATATTGCGTAAATATCTTTTTGTCTTTGGACACCTAAAATCCAATAAATTCCTTTATCTTCATTCTCCCAATTGCTTCGCTCATCAGAGAGCGCTTTTGCAGCAGGATAATTATGCGCACAATCTACAAGAATTTCTTTGTTGAAATAATTTATTATTTCTAGCCTTCCTTTCCAAGTTGTCTTTTTAAGACCTTCAGATATGTGTTTTTCTTTTATTTTAAATCCTAAATTATTCAGCGCTTCAATTGCTCCAACAGCTACCGAAGCATTTTGCTTTTGAAAAATTCCTTTTAATCCAAGCTCATAGCTGTTTGAAATTGAATCTTTCCAAATAATTTCTGCTCCTACCTCTTTAACTTTTTTGGTTATTAAATTTGCAACTTGACTATTTTGATTACATGAGATGACAATTGAGTTTTTTTCAATAACTGCTATTTTTTCTTCGGCAATTTTTTCAATCGTATCTCCAAGAAATTCTTTATGGTCTAAGCCAATATTCCCAATAGCAATGATTGGTCTAAATTTATGGGCTGTTGTCGCGTCTAATCGTCCCCCTAAGCCAGCTTCAAGAATGAGTAATTCAACTTTTTTATTGTCAAAAAAATTTAGTGCGCAGCAAATGATTTTTTCAAAAGGAGTTAATTCAAATGTTGAAAAATTTTTTTCTATAAATCTATAGATTTTTTCAAAATCAGTTTTATTAATATTTTTTTTATTAACTCTAATCCTCTCGCATACATCAAAAAGATGGGGAGATGTCGTTACACCGAAATTCCTTTTAGCTTCAAAAAGTATACTTTCTAAATATGCTGCGATTGATCCTTTTCCATTGGTTCCAATAATCTGTATGGCAGGGATGTTCTTGCAAGGATCACCAAGTTCTTGAAGTGCTTTTTTAATTCTTGATAAACCTAAATTGATATTATCCCTTTCATATTTAGGAGATAATAATTCAAAAATTTTTAAATTTGCATTTTTCAAAATTTAAATTGCTATAACTCTTCAAAAATTGAATTTAGCTTATCCAAAAGAATATTAATTTCTCTTCGAGATATAACTAATGGTGGGACAATCCTTACAACATTTCCTCCTGCAGGAACTACCAGTAATCCTTTATCAAAAGCTTTTAATGTAATTTTTTTTGCATCAGCATAATCATTATTGATCACAAGACCTTGTATTAAACCTAAACCTCTTTTCCCGCTAATAAATTTTGGATATTTTTTTGACAATTCTTCAAACCCAGCACTTAATTGTTCCCCTCTTAGATAAACATTATTGATAAGATTTCTTCTATTTATCTCTTCTAACACTGTTAGGGCAGCTTTACAGGCGAATGGGTTCCCTCCAAAAGTGCTTGCATGATCTCCTGGAGAAAAAATGTTGGCTTTTTCTTTTACCAATAATGCTCCAATTGCATGACCTCCTCCTAAACCTTTAGCAAGGGTGAATCCATCAGGTTCAATTCCTAAATTCTCATAACCCCACATTTTTCCCGTTCGACCTACTCCACTTTGAACCTCATCTAAAATGAGAAGAGAATTATATTTATCACATATTTCTCGCAGGCTTTTAAAAAATATTTTACTTCCAGGAATTACGCCGCCTTCTCCTTGTATTGGTTCAACTAAAACGCCGGAAATTTTTTGATCATTATTTTCACACTCTTCAAATAATTTTTTTACCGAATCAAAATTGTTAAATTTAAAAAATTTGAACCCTTGAATCATTGGTTCGAAACCTTTTTGATATTTGGGCTGTCCAGTAGCACTCAAGGCTGCCAGCGTCCTTCCATGAAAGCTGGATTCTGCTGCGAGAATAATTGATTCTTTACCTATATTTGTTGTATTACCATATTTTTTAATTAATTTAATTGCTGATTCATTTGCTTCCGCACCACTGTTGCAGAAGAAGACGCTTTTGGCACAACTCATATTCGTCAAAGTTCTGCTTAATTGTTCTTGTTCTTCAATATTGTAAAGATTGGAAATGTGCTGAATCTTTTTTAGTTGACTTGATAACCTTCTTCCTAAAACTCTATCGCTATGTCCAAGACTGCAAGTTGCTATGCCAGCTACCGCATCAAGATACTTTTTACCTGTTTTGTCCCATAGCCAACAACCTTTTCCTTTTTTGAAAGATATATCGAATCGACTATAAGTATTCATCAAAGTGGGAGCGGTCGGACTTGAACCGACATACCCGAAGGTGCCGCATTTTGAGTGCGGTGCGTCTACCAATTCCACCACGCTCCCAAGGCTTTTGAAAAAATGAACTTTTTTATTATAACAAAAATCAACTTGTTGACTATTGTTTTGGTCAAGGAACAGTGATCAAGATAATGTTTTTTAATACTTAATCTTTACGATAAAAATTTAGAATTATTTATTGTATTTGCTGACAAGAAATAATGTAAAAAAAGAAAATTTAAACATTTATGATACATTTTTGTAATTAAATACGCTTAAAAGTCTTTTTTAAAAGGAGATGGCTTCATAATTAGTAATATTGTGTTATAATTAGAAAAAACAAATGTTTAAAACTCAAGCTAAAAAATTATCCTTTAAATTTGTCCCTTATCTTTTTATTGCAGTGACTATACTGACAACATTCGGATCCAATAGTGGAACTTGGGCATGAACGAATTCAAATTTAATGGTTTAAATAAAAATTGGTCAAATCGCTTTTTAGTTTTGTTTTTATTATTTTTGGGTTGTATTTCTTTAATCAATATTGCTTACGTTTGAATCAACGTTCTAAGTTTTAAAAATATTTTGTAATAGACTAAGCTACTTCGAGTTTTGAAAAATTCTCCGATTTAGGTTCAATTTTATATCCATTATCCTCAAAAGTATTTTTACTGATCTCTCTAATTATTTTTACACCTAAATTTTTTAGTTTTAATTCAAAATTTTCATAACCTCTATCTAAATGTTCTAATCCATAGATCTTACTACTACCTTTTGCGATAATTCCTGCAATTATTAATGCAGCTGATGACCTTAAATCTGAGCCAACTAGATTCATCCCCTTAATTGTTTTAACCCCTTTGATGTGAGCTACGTTTTTGTTTAGTTTTATAAGGGCGCCCATTTCATTAAGTAAATAAATATGATTCATTCTGTTTTCGAAAATTGTTTCAGTTATCTTTGATTCACCATTTGCGATTGTCATTAGAGCTGTAAATGGTGCCTGTAAATCAGTAGGAAAGCCTGGAAAAGGGGCTGTTTCAATATCTACTCCTTTAATCTCTTTACTCTTGATAGAAATCGAATTACCTTTAATAGTAATTTTACTCCCACTCTCTTGAAGCTTATTAGTAACAGCTTCAAGATGATGCGGGATTACTGGAGAAATTGTTATTGAAGAGGAAGTTGCAGCAGCAGCTATAAGAAAAGTTCCAGCTTCTATTCGGTCTGGAATTACTTTATGCGTACATCCTCCCAGCTTATCAACACCATCAATAATAATTGTTTCTTTACCGGAGTCATAAATTTTTGCCCCCATTTTATTAAGCATTTGGCATAAATCTTGAACCTCAGGCTCTCTAGCAGCATTTTCAATAGTAGATCTTCCTTTGGCTAAAGATGCTGCCATTATTAAGGTTTCAGTCGCACCTACACTTGGACAATTTAATTTAATATGAGTGCCATGAAGTCTATTTTTGTTTCCCCTTGTTTTTGCCTTGACAATTCCTTCTTCAATAATAATGTCTGCTCCTAATGCGATTAGTCCATTAATGTGCTCGTCTATTGGCCTAGAACCAATATTGCATCCACCAGGTAACGGTACTTGAGCTTCTCCAAATTTAGTTAATAGTGCACCTATACAAAAGAAACTAGCTCTTAATCCTTTAACAAGTTCATATGGAAGTTCTTTAATCGAAATATTTGTTGGATCTATTTCTAGTTGGTTGTTTTTACGAATTAAATTAACTCCTAAATTCTTTAAGATATTCCCCATCTTTTCAATATCAGTGAGAAAAGGTACATTTTCAAGAATTATTTTTTCATTAGTTAGCAATGATGAGGCTAACAAAACTAAGGCGGAATTCTTCGCACCACTTATTTCAACTATTCCATTTAACTTGCTCTGGCCAAGAATCTTTAAATTTTGGGATTTAAGATATGACTTCGTATTGCTTCCGCAAATCATTAAGACTTAATTTATTAGATTCATCATGACAAACTAATAATATTAAGTCCACCCTATGTAACGTCATGAATATTAATTAAAAGTGAAAATGTATTTTTTGATTTCTTGGGAAATAAAAATTTAATAAATAATTGATCAAAATATTTATGTAATTAAAATATAATTGATAACAAATTTTTTAAATTACTCATAGAAAATACTTTTTTAAAAATAACTAGTAAAAACAATAATCTAGTTAAAAGATTTAGATCATTTAAAAGAGGATCATCTCCAAAAGATCAAGACTTTTTTTGCATAGAGGGTACACATCTCATTGAAGAATTGCTGAAGTCTGGGAAAAATCCCTCTAATATTTTAGTTACCGAAAAATGGCTAAGAAAGAATCAAAATCTAAGCAAAAAATTTCATGAGTCATTAATAAATATTGTCTCAGAGGAAGTCTTGGCATCTGCGATTTCAACAATTAATCCAGATGGGATAGCAGCTTTAGTAGAGATTTCTGCAATACCTAATTATCAATTTAATAAAAAAGATGATTTTGTTCTTGTTCTCGACAGAATTCAAGATCCTGGGAATATGGGTAATCTATTTAGAACAGCTTTAGCTGCGGGTGTTAATGCAATTTTTTTAGCTGGAGGTGCGCACCCATTAGGCCAAAAAGTATTAAGAGCATCCTCAGGTGCAGTTTTTCATCTGCCATTTTTAAGATTTGATGGCATTGAAGAAGAAATATTAAATTCTTTACTTAAGTCTTTGTCTGAATTATCAAATGTAGGATTTAAGATTTTCTCTACTAGTAGCCATAATGAGAGTTCAAAAAAAACACCAAAACCTTACTGGGAAGTTGATTGGTCTAGACGTACCGCATTAATTTTGGGTAATGAAGGTCAAGGTATTCATAAAAAAATTCAAGAAGCTTTTAATGAAACAATTACAATTCCGCATAGTGAGATTGTAGAATCATTGAATGTGGCTTGTGTTGCAGTTCCGTTATTACTTGAACGAAAAAGAGTCGCATACACCTCTAAATAAATACATACAAAGTGACTGATTCAAGTTTTGATTTTGATTTAATTGTAATAGGAGCGGGATATGGAGGTTTTGATGCCGCTAAACATGCTGCTGGTAAGGGACTGAAAGTCGCAATAGTAGAATCTTCTGATATGGGAGGCACTTGTGTTAACAAAGGTTGTGTTCCATCTAAAGCTCTTTTGGCTGCAAGTGGAAAAGTTAGAGAAATAGCTAATTATGAACATTTAGCTAAATTTGGTATACATGCTTCACCAGTAAGGTTCGAGAGATCAAAAATTGCAGATCATGCAAATAATTTAGTTTTAAACGTTAGAGAAAATTTGACAAAAACTCTTAAAAGGAGTGGAGTTGAAATTATTTTGGGCATTGGAAGAATTGAAGGAAATCAAAAAGTAGGTGTAAGAGATAAAAACGGAATTGATAAAATTTTCACATGTAAGAATATTGTTATAGCAACAGGCTCTTCTCCTTTTGTGCCTCGTGGAATAACTTTGGATAATAGGACCGTATTTACCAGCGATGATGCGGTTAAACTTGAGTGGCTTCCAAGATGGATAGCAATTATTGGAAGCGGATACATAGGACTAGAATTTGCTGATGTCTATACCGCGCTTGGTTGTGAAGTTACCATGATCGAGGCTTTGGAGAATATCATGCCAACATTTGATCCAGACATCACTAAAATTGCTAAGAAGAACCTTATTCAAGCAAGAGACATAGACACAAAATCAAATGTCTTTGCGACAAAAATAACACCTGGATGCCCTGTAAAAATAGAACTAACGGATGCAAAATCTAAGGAAGTTGTAGAAACTTTAGAAGTTGACGCTGTACTGGTTGCAACTGGCAGAAGTCCAAATAGTAATAACTTAAATCTTGAGTCGGTTGGTATCGAAACAGTAAAAGGTTTCATTCCTATAGATGAACAAATGAGAGTTAAGAATGGTGATGAAATAATACCTAACATTTGGGCTGTTGGAGATGTAACGGGCAAACTAATGCTTGCCCATACAGCTGCAGCGCAGGGTACTATTGCTGTTGATAATATTTGCGGTGGTAATGTTGAAATTAACTATAAAAGTATCCCTGCAGCAACCTTTACTCACCCTGAGATAAGTTCAGTTGGTCTCTCTGAAGTCGAAGCTAAAGAGATATCTGCAAAAGAAAATTTTACTTTGGGAGTTGTCAAAAGTTTCTTTAAGGCTAATTCAAAAGCATTGGCTGAATTGGAAAGTGATGGATTACTAAAGTTGATTTTCAATAAAGATAATGGGAAAGTATTAGGTGCTCATATTTTTGGGTTACATGCAGCTGATTTAATCCAAGAAATTTCGAACGCTATTTCAAGAAACCAAGATGTAATTGAATTATCTAAAGAAGTTCATACTCATCCTACTCTTAGTGAA
>CACGDL010000038.1 GCA_902571795.1 uncultured Prochlorococcus sp. | reverse complement strand
ATTGGGAAATATCAGAAAAAATTGAGCCTATAGAAAGTCAATTAGAAGAATTATTAGAAGAACTGAACAATACACTTAGACCCAAAATAGAAAGTCCAATAAGAAAAAAACCACTCTTATCTATTGCTATTGCTGCTGGTATTGGTTTACTAATAGGAACTCTTCTAAACAGTGGCAGAAAATAATATGGAAAAACCCAAAAATAAAAACTTTGCAAATACAGCTTCTAGAATTTCGGCAATCGCGAGTTCAGTGATGGATTTACACGTCAGAATAGCTCTTCAAGAAGTGGATAGAGAAAAAAGAAGATTAATTAGTGGTGGAATATTTCTGGCAATTGGAAGCACATTACTATTATTAGTACTAATTTGCATTCATATTATTTTTTATCTTTTTCTAAAAAACTATAATAACTGGAATATTGAATATAATTTATTGCTAATAATATTTATCGATTTATTTCTTGCAGGCTTAAGTTTGAAGCTTGGAGGAAAATTAGCCAAAGGACCATATCTTCCTCAAACATTAGAGGGTTTAGGCAAGACAACAAAGGCCGTTTTAGGCAAAAAATAAATTACCTAATTAAATACTGTATCCATCTACAATCTATCCCCCCCATTACTAACAGGAATTTTCAATGAAGATTTCATTTTCAAATATCTTGTTAGTTTTGGATTTCCACTTAGCAGCCAAAATTCCCAACCTGAAAAATTATTCTTTAGGAAGATTCCCATTTGTTCATATAAACAAATCAATTCATTTTCATCGCCTAATTTTTTGCCGTATGGAGGATTACATATGATTATCCCAGGTGTGCAACTTAATTGGAGTGCTAAAAAATCATTATTTTTAAGCTCAATATAATTTTCGAGTCCAGCTAATGATATGTTTACATTCGCCTGCTCAAAAACCCTTTTATTAATTTCACATCCTATTATTAGTGGTAATTTTTCATAATTTATAATTTTATTTTTTGCCTTATTTTTTTCATTAAGATAAATATCTTTCCTAAAGTCCAACCAATTCTCAAAAAGATATCCTTGATCAATATTTATGGGAACTCCAAGGAATTGGTTGACTGCCTCAATTAAAAAAGTTCCTGAGCCACACATAAAATCTATTAATGGAACTTTGCCATTCCATTTAGTCATATTTATCAATCCAGAAGCTAAATTTTCTTTTAATGGAGCATTTCCAATTGCTGGTCTATAGCCTCTTTTGTGTAAGCTTTCTACGCTGCTTTGAAGACTGAGAATTGCTTTATTATTATTTAAATGCAGATGAATTATAAAATCAGGATTATCTAAAGAAATATTTGATCTTTTATTCCAAACTGCCTGTTGCAAATCAGTTATAGAATTTTTTACTTCAAGAGCAGTGAAATGAGTATGACTTAAAGAAGATGTTCTCCCAGTTACTTGAACATTAAACGTTTTATCAAAGTGCAACCAATTTAACCAATCAAATGAATCTCTAACCCCCGCATATAAAGATTGCTTGTCATAGCAATTAAAACTTGCAATTTCTCTATAAAAACGAAAAGCCAATCTAGAATAAAAATGAACCCTATAAAAAGTTTCAAAATCACATTCAAAATTAATAAATCTTTTATAAGTATTAATATTAATGCCGCCTAAATTTGAAATTTCTTCTGCTAAAAATTTCTCTAGTCCCTCCGGAGATGATGCCACTACATTCATATACGAAAAACTTAATAAAAAAACTATTCAATAACCATTTTGCCTGTCAGAATATAAATGTCCAATTGGACTAGGTGATCTCAACCGATGTTTCGGACAGCGGTTCGATTCCGCTCAACTCCACTATTTGGGGTTGTAATGGTTTCGACGGGGCATAAGGAAGGTGACTGAAGCCGGCTCGGTTAGAGCAAAAACACAAATGCTAACAAAATCGTTAGTTTCTCCCGTCAAACAGCACCAGTTGCTGCTTGATCCTAAAGGAGATGGGGTTATATCAGCCTTATCAACCAAATGATACGAGGAGTCTGGAAGGACTCCACTTTTTTTAATTACTAAGGAGTTGTAATAGATAATTTATTAGTGTGTAAATATTGCTGCAAATGCTTGTATTAAAAAGAATTTTTTTAATTTTATAAGTATAAATACTGAGAAGATAAGATTTAAATTAATTTATCTTATTAAAAAATCGAATCTTGCAAAATGGAATCTAATAACAAACTGAATGACTTGATAATAAATCTCAAACCAAAAATTATTAGATTCACTGGCGAAAAATTTCCCAATGAACTATGGAATAGTGGTTGTCAAATTAAAAAAAATAAGAAAATATCTAGCTAAAAATTTAATTAAATACTTGAAAAAGGATTTTTAGGCATTTTTTTTAAACATTTTTTTGAAGATTCCTGAAGTACTTTAAATTCGCTTTTATTTAAATTCCACTTGAATACATTCGATACATCTATAACTTGAGATTTTTTTCTCATTCCAACGAGTGGAATAGCTCCTTGATAACAACACCAATTTATTGCTACTTGCGCTTGGGAAACTGATCTTTGATTTGCAATTCTTTTTAAACACCTCCGCAATTCATATGTTGGTTTTTTATAGTTTTCAAATAATGCATTGCGAATAAAACTTTTTTCTTTATTCTCTTCTTTATCTGGATCAATACAAAGTATTCCAAAAGACAAAGGACTATAGGCAAAGAAATCAATATTATTTTCTTCGCAAATTTTTTTTACCTGATATTGTTTTTTTAAATCGGGAGCAAGCAGAGAAAACTGTAACTGAACACTCTTTAGGCTCTGATCTCTTTTTGCCAAGAAATTAATTAATTTCATCAATCTTTTAGGGCCTACATTTGATAAGCCTATTTGAAAATCAAAGCCTTCATCTTTTAAATCGCAAAGATTATTCAAGAGCCCTAATTCCTGCCAAGGATTGTATTTTGCAGTTGACCAATGTAATTGCACTATATCTAATTTGTTATTAAGTCTTTCTAAACTTTTCAAAAAAGGTTTATTAAAACCTCTTTTACCTATTCTCCACGGATAAGGTGCAAGTTTGGTTGCTACTTGAATTCTTTTTTTCTTTGCTGAAGGAGTAGTTAGTAAAAATTCCCCTATCAACAATTCACTTCTACCCTGAAGATTCCCAGTGCCGTAAGAATCTGCAGTATCAATTAGATCGAAACCTCTTCGTAACGCTTCATTATATGTCTCACGTAAATCATCGTCATTTGTAGATTGATAATCCCAAAAAAGCTTATTCCCCCAAGACCACGTACCTAATCCAATTCTTTTCTTCACTAGCCAATTTAAATAGGGAACTTTATAAGGTTATCTAAAATATTAACTTCTTTAAAATATTTCAAAAAATAAGTTTTAAAGGATTAAAAATAAATTTCTCTTGACATTAAGAAATTATTCTCCAAAGTAAGAGAAATAAAAATAAAAAATTGTTCATTACCGTTTGCGGACAAAAAGGGGGTGTGGCCAAGACCTGCACAAGTATTCACCTTGCTAGTGTTTGGCATTCTGAAGGTAAAAAAGTTTGCATAGTCGATGCCGACAAGAATAGATCTGCTTTAGCGTACGCATCAAGAGGCAATCTTCCATTTCCAGTTTTCCCCGTCAGTTCAGCTGCTAAAGCATCAAGATCATCAGAAATTGTAATAACTGATGGCCAGGCTAGCAGTGATCAAGAAGAACTTAAACACTTAGCGTATGGTTCAGATTTAGTTATCTTACCTACAACTGCAAAAGCAAGATCAGTAGAATTAACTGTTGAATTAGCTAATTTATTAAGCAACTTAAAAGTTAACCATGCAGTAGTAATAGTAAAAGTTGATTTTAGACAGCAAAAAGCAGCGCAACAAGCCAAAGCAGCTCTAAAAAATTTTGGTTTATATGTTTTTGATACATTTATACCCTTACTTTCAGCATTTGATAAAGCAGAAGCCTCGGGCAATGCTGTATTTGAAGCTGTAGACGATTTAGGTAGATCAGATCCTCGTCGAATGACGGGCTGGTCTGCTTATTGTTCAATTGCCTCACAAATTCCATGCCTGATTTCGAAGCCCTCATCCGACACCAACAACTTAAACAACCAACAACCAATCAGCGCTTAAAAGTAGTTGATTCTCCTAATTTTGAAGAGGAAAAAAACGAAGAGCCAATAATTAGACAATCTGGATTATTAGTTAATTTTTTTGGAGGTTTTATAGGCTCTGTAATTGGAACTTTAACAATACTGTTTCTTTATATAAATAAATATCTCCCATTAGATTTACTAAATCTTAAGTAGTATATTCTCTATTAATTTCCACCTTAGGCATTTAGTATATCCACCTTGCTGTAATCCATTGCTATCACTAGAGCAAGTTTTTAGAAAATAATCACACCATAATCACAGTTTTAGATTTTAAATAAAAACCATTGAAATTATTAGGATTAATTTCTGTGATCTTATCACATAATAATCACATTTCTACCAATGGTGAGTATTCAGCATTAGGAGGGGGATGGCAATTTCCTACTAAGTTTGAAATAAATAAAATTTTGATTTCTAGATTTCTAAAAACCTAACTTTTTGTTAAGAGATAAATTTCAATGTAAGTTTAAATACTTATCGAATATTAATTTTATTTATATTTTTAAAAACTTTTTAATACATATGAAACAACTACCAACAAGACTATTAATGACTCCCGTAATTTTTGCCATTTTCACATCTTATAACGCTAAAGCGGACGTAACAGTCCCTGCAGGAACTATCGTCACAGTCAAAACAAGTTCAGTTGATGAAGATCTTCTCTTTGATCGTAGTTACTCTAATGCAAATGGGGGAGCATTTAAATTCAATAATAATACGAGTTGTTCAGACCCTTTTGGAAATGGTAGTGCTATGGGAGGAAATGCGGGTGATGCTCTGAATAAAGCGTGTACTGCAGCAATAGGTCTTTTTCTTGATGAGAATAGTGATGGATCTGTGGATCTTGGTAAAGGAGATTCAGTCATTACAATCGATGATGACTCAATAAAAATAGGAAGTGATCAAGTTATGAAGACAAATTCAGATGGAAGTATACAAATTGGCTCTGATACTAATGATATAGATCTATCTTCAGAGGGACTTTCTATTGGGGGAGAAAACATAATCAAAAAATCTTCTGATGGAGTAACAAGTATTGGTAAGAATTCACTGAAATTGCAGGAAAGTGGAGGACTGCAAAAAATGTGGGCTACAGATGCTAGTGGAAATAGCATTCCTATAGATATTACAAACGGTACTAGATTACTTATAAATGGAAGAGATGTAGAGCAGTCAATAAATAATGTTGGTGCACTAAGTGCTGCGCTTTCTGGATTACCAACAGTTCCAACAGACTCCAAAATTGCATGTGGTTTAGGCACAGGGACACATGGCGGCAATATTGCATTTTCAGGAGGTTGTGCTTCAAAAGTAAATGAAAAAATAGCATTCAATGCTGCTGCTTCTTTTGTGCCTGGACAAGAACATCAAGGAAATTTTGAGGATACATTTTCAGCAAGAGCAGGATTGCTTTTTAAGTTTGGCAAAAAAAATAAAACTAATCAAATAAGCATGAAAGAGAAAAAACAATTGAAAGAAGAGATTAGTAATCTTAAAGAAAATAATGAAAATATTCTTGCTCAAAATCAATCACTTTTAAAAAGATTAGAGCGACTAGAGAAAATAGCACTTAGCAAAACAAAATCGAATGATTTAGCAACTATAAAATTACCTTAATTAGACAGAAATAATAATCACAGTAGCAAAAGGTGTGTATTCTTTTTTGGATTTTATATAGTCATATCCATAGATATTTCGGATTGAGTTAGTGGTTTATTGGTAGTTTATTTGAATTTTAATATCTGAAAACGATTGATATAACAAGGGCGGTGTTTTATTAGTGTTTTATAGAAGCATAAATTTGAAGTTTACTTAACAAGCAAATATAAATGATAAGTCTTAAATGTAAAGAGAAATAAGCATTTAACTAAAAACCTAGGAAACTAAAGATAACTAAATTGAACTGATGAAAAAGTTATTAGCATTATCTTTGATTGGATCTTCATTACTTATAGGATCAAATCCAGCAAAAGCAGATACTTGGGATCACTGGGGGATAAAGTCAGTTTCAGAAGAATATAACGGTTCAACTCATACTTTTTGGAAACTTTACACTATAAATTCTTCAAGTGGAGAAGCAACTTTTCGGAAGAATTTTTGTCGATACTCTTCTTGTCAATCATCAACTGGGATCCCTAGATTGAGAGATGTAAGTGACATCGCTTATCCAGAAAACCATGTAAATAAAGACTCATTTATACTCAGAGAATATGACGACAGTGGAAATGTTATATACAAAAAATATACCTTAAACAATAACTCCATTTCAGGCGAAACTGTCACGAATGCAAACGACTATTGGTTTGATGACTACAGTTATACGAGAATAAGAGGTGCCGCGCAATTAGATAGTGATGGGAACTACTATTCTGACTTTGGAGGTCAAATGTGGGTTAAAGAAAGCGCTGATGGAACGGTAAGTTGGGGGAAAATTGGCAATACAACAGCAATATACTCTCTGAATGAAAATGGGGTTTCACAAAATGGCACGAATTTAATAAGTAGGAGTGCTGATGGAGTAACAAGCATAGGAGCGAATTCATTGAAACTTCAAGAAAGCAACGGATTACAAAAAATGTGGGCGACAAATGCCAGTGGGAAAAGTATTCCAATAGACATTACCAATGGTTCAAAATTATTAATTAATGGAAGAGATGTAGAACAATCAATTAATAATGTTGGCGCTTTAAGTGCTGCTTTAACAGGTTTACCAACAGTTCCAACTGAAACAACTCTCGCGTGCGGATTAGGAACTGGAACTCATGGAGGTGACTTTGCCTTTTCTGGAGGTTGTGCTTCTAAGGTTAATGAAAAACTCTCTATTAACTATGCTGCTTCCATGACAATGCCAGGCCAAGATTATGCCGGTGATTTTGAAGATACTTTTTCCGCTAGAGCAGGATTTGTTTGGAAATTAGGTAAGGCCACAAAACCTACTCAAATTAGTATGAATGAAAAAGAGAATTTCGAAACAAAAATCAAAACTCTTGAAGAAAAAAATAATGAACTTTTAGCAAGATTAGAAAGACTAGAAAAAGTCGCATTAGGAGATCTTAAATCAAAAGATTTAGCAGTTTACCAACTCAAATAAACTCAATATTTAGTGTTTTATTTTGATTTTTATTCCTGAGATGAATTGCTATGACAAGAGCACTGTTTTATTATTGCTTCATAAATCATCCTATTCACTAAGATCCCTTACAGCGCAATGGATCTCAATTAGGTCGTATATTCGCTATTTGTTTGCACCTATTGAGATATGAATACACTCGTTATTATGTAACGCAGTTACTGCAATACATTAGAGCGATTATAAGAAAGCAATATAAATCACACATAAATCACACTCATCACAAACAAATCACACTTTTACTTATTATTCTCAGTATTTATAAGGACCATTTGAATATTATATAAATCTTTCTTTTGGTAATTCCTGGCGAATAATTTGAAGCAAAAAAAGAAAAGAGAGAGATATTACACTCAAAAACCAAAGACGCCTTTGTCTTGGACATATCCATCAGCCCAAGGTCTTTCATCTTGGATATATCCATCAGCCCAAGGTCTATCATCCTGAACATATCCATCAGCCCAAGGTCTATCTCTTTGGATATATCCATCAGCCCAGGGTCTTTCATCTTGGACATATCCATCAGCCCAAGGTCGCTCATTTTGGTAATATCCATCAGCCCAAGGTCTATCTGCGAAAGCAGAAGGTGCAATTCCTAATAATCCGCTAACAGCAAAAACAGCAGAAAATAAATGATTAGAAATTTTCATTTTCTTTGCTGATTATTCATCACAATCTAATTATAGCTTCTCAAAAATGTAATTCATAAATAATGATTTTTAATAAAAATACTAATGGTTTTGAATTATCACAAACAAATCACATTTATTAAAGGTGAATATACGAAATGATACACAGCTACTACAAATCAATTGCTATTATTACGTTTTAAAGATTATCAATAAATCACACTTTTACGTTGTATACTCACTATTTATTTCAACATACTTTTTAGAAAGATCGCACCCCCAAGCTGTGCCTTTCGATTCGCCAGAATTTAGATTAATCATAATTTTTACAATATCATCTACTAAATATCTACCTTTCATTCTGGACTTCATATAGTCTGCGACTTTTTGTGGATCATATTTATTTAACTTGCCGTTTTCCAAAATCTGAGCGTTTCCTATAAACAAATCAACTTCATTCAAATTAAATTTAACTCCAGAATTGCCTGCAGCAGAAATGATTCGTCCCCAATTCGGATCACAACCATGTATCGCAGTTTTTACCAAGGCAGAATTACAAATAGATTTCGCGAGCATAATTGCATCATCTATATTTTTTGCTCCTTGAACTAAAACTTCTAATAAACAATTTGCTCCCTCTCCGTCCCTTGCAATATTTTTTGCCAAATTCTGACATACAATATCAATCCC
>CACGDL010000037.1 GCA_902571795.1 uncultured Prochlorococcus sp. | reverse complement strand
GATGTCCTTGGATATTCATCAAACATGAGGGATCCCTTAGGATTTTTGAATAATTTAATTAAAGAATAGTTTTTAAATTTTTTTATGAATGTAGATATATTCGGATATTTTGCAGCGATTTTAACAACAGCGGCATTCCTACCTCAATTAATAAAAACCTTGAAAACAAAAAAGGCCGATGATGTTTCTTTGACAACATTAATTATGTTTATTATCGGTGTTTTGTCTTGGATTATTTACGGTTATAAAATTTCTTCTACACCAATATTGATAGCAAATTTAATTACTCTGATCTTAAATTTATTGATATTAATCTCTAAAATGTATTTTTCAAAAAACTAAAATGAGTAAAATATTTTTTAAAAGTAATAAACTTTAGATTTATTACTTAAATCTTTATTAAAATAGAACAAAAAATTAACTGATATTGAAAACTTCAAAATGCTGGGTTTGGTTTAAAGGAAGCCTTAACAATGGCGGATATTGGAAAGAAGGTTTTACATGTACTTTTGATGAGAACCCAGGAGTTCTAATAGAAAGTCCTGCTTACGTAACTTGTCGTGTTCCTACATGGAGAGTTTTGACTAAAGAACCAGAAAATTTGTATAAATCTCCTCTAATTCCTGACAAAGCAATCTGGAAAATAATTTAAATTCTAGATTTTTAATAATAAACTTTTTGACTGCACTACGGCGAGTTAATATTGCATTAATAAATATTTAATTAATACCATCTACCTTCTTTTTATAAATATTATCCCTTTTTTAATATTTGGTTTTCTTCTGGGGAAAAAGAATCCAAAGATTTCAAAATATATAGCAAGACCTCTAATAAAATTTGGCATTCCATTAAGTGTAATGGGTCTCTTATTAAAGGAAGGTATAGATATAAACCTAATTAAAAGTGCATTTTTAGCATTCTCTATAATTGGATTTTTAATAACTTTAATAAATATAATCCCAATATTTAAGAAGAGGCTTCCAAATTACACATTGCAGCTAGCAGGCCTAATAGGTAATACATCATTTCTTGGAATACCAATTGCGCTAGCTCTTCTACCTTCAACAACTATAAATTTCACTATTGGTTTTGATTTAGGAACAACACTTTTCGCTTGGATATTTGGACCTTTTTTTCTTCAAGAAAAATCCAACAGCAATAAGATCCCAAACATCAAAGGACTATTAAATGCATTGATTAATAGCCCCGCATCAAGAGGGATTATTGGTGTACTTCTTGCATATCTTTTTCAAATAGATGAAATTTTAGGCAATTATCTTTGGATTCCTGCAAGAATAGTCATTGCTTTGGCAATAATAATTGTGGGAACAAGACTTGGAATAATCACAAATCAAAATGAGAGAATTTTGGATCTAAATGAAAAAATTAAATTTTCAATTTTATTAAAGTTATTTATTCTTCCTTTTATTATTTTTTTAGTATGCAAATTCTTAAATTTTAACTTCTATCAATCATCTGCAGTAATTCTTCAGGCAGCAACCCCAACTGCAATATCCACAATATTAATGGCAGAAGCTTATGGTGTGAAACAAAAAATAGCTTCAAAAATTCTTTTTACTACAACCTTAATTTCAATAATTACAATTCCTCTATTAAAAATGTTTATGAATTTATTTTTCCAAACAATTTAAATAAAAGCCTTATTCTCAATGCATGATTAATAGATATTGTAAAGATTTTATCCTGATAACTAAATAATGTCTTAAGATTTAGTGTATGAAGTCAGCAAACCCTGAAAATGAATATATCCCTTTAGATCTAAGGATTTCTGTGAGGAGGGATACTCTAAGGCTTATCTCAGAGATGGCTCAAGATATGGGAATAAGCATTAATGAAGTTTTTAGTTTTTTAGCAGAAGATTCTGTTGTCGATCTCGAATTAATGGAAGATTTAAATAAAATTGATATCCCAAGCAAGTGCAGCATTGATGATTTAAAAAATGCTCTTCTTAAAAAAAGACTTTGTTAAAATTTTTCAACTTTTCTATTCTCCCAGTTAGATTTATAACCACTTTTAATTAAAAATCTAGAATACTTATCTAGATCACTTTTTTGAATTCGCCATAAATTATAAATCCCAAATTTACCCAATTTTTGATGATTAATTTTTGACCATTGCTGATTACGTGAAGAGTATTCATCTATCACGACCAATAGAGATTTGTAATAATAATCTGGTTGATCCTCATAATTTTCTCTCCTATCAGCATGTAGCCTATCTGACAGATTAATTAATCCTTCTTCAGTGTTTGGTTCATAAAAAACTATTTGTCTCGAATAATAATGTAACGAAGGTTTTCTTATCCCTATCATTGCTAAAGTTTCCCTCCCCTCGCGATTATCTAAAATTAATTTTGAGATATTCCTCAAAGGTAATTGCCTTGAAGTATCCGCTAATTTTCTTATTGGCGACATCAAAAAAGATTGTCCAATAAAAAATAAAACTTGTAGATAAAGAAGAATGTTTCTAGATTTTAAAGAAAATAAAATTATTGTAAGAAATGTAAATGAAGAGAAAAATAATTTAGCTTTAAAAATAATCCCAGAGCTTACAAGTTCAGATGCAAGATTAGGCATTTCAGGATCATTAATTGAACTCAACCAAATATTTGAGAAAAAGAATGCCATTGAGACACCAAATAAAATAAAAATATTAAAAATCCATAAGTATAGATAACTTTTACTTGAATTCTTTAAATTCATAAAACTATTACTAATTAAAATTGCCCCTGCTGGAATTGCTGGCAACCAGTAGCTTGGTAGTTTCGTAGCAGAGAGGGTAAAGAAGATTAAAACTGACGTTAACCAACAGAGAGAATATGTATAAAGGGTTTCAGTGATATTGGAACTTTCTTTTGAACTTTTAAAGAAATCCTTAAAGGTTATAAATATCCCATGATACAAAAAAGGAGTGAATGGTAATGAAGCTAATATCATTATGTAAAGAAAAAACCAGAATGGTTCTGCATGATTATTTACAACTGAGGTATATCTTTGAAAATTATGGTAACCAAAAAAATTATCCCAAAAAGGCTTTCCCTCTTTTAGAAGTTCTAATAAATACCATGGAACACTTATTAGTGTTGTTATTAAAAAACCTTTCTTAGGGTTTATCTTACTGAGCAACATTTTCCAATTCTTCTGACAAAACAAGAAAGACGTAATAGTCAATAATGCTAAAACAAATGCAACAGGTCCTTTAACTAAAATTGCAAAACCTAAAAATACCCAAGCTGAAATGCATTTATCATTATTTTCAATTGCCATTCTTCTCCAAAACAAAAGCAGACTAATCCCTAAGGTTCCAGTTAAAAGGGCATCACTAACGGCAGTTCTACTCCAAATAATTATGAATGGAGAAAGAGCAAAGCCTAATGATGCAACTATTGGAGTAAGGAATTGCCTATCACTCTTCTGTGGCCAACAAAACAACGTATCTCCAATCATCAACATTAAAAATAATGAAGCCAAAGCTGAAGGGAGTCTTGCTGAAAGAGTCCCGAAACTATCCCAAATCTCGTTTTTCGGTAATGAGTAAAAAAAACCCATTAGCCAATATATCAATGGAGGCTTATCAAAACGGAATATTCCATTAACTTTAGGAGTTAACCAATCACCAGATTCACTCATTGCCCGTGCTGCAGCGGCAAATAAAGGGGGAGTTTCATCCACCAATCCTGTAGTACCTAAACCTAAAATAAATATAATGATCCCAAAAACTAAAACTATCAATAAGGTTATAAACCTTTTTTTTGAATTATGAAGAATCATTTAATATTATTTATATTCATGCATTACCTTATTAAGCCATTTCACAACCTTGTTAGCAAATATATCTGAGGAGGCATTTTTTTCTACCCATTCTCTACATTTCTGACGCTTTATTTTTTCAATAATCTCTACATAAGAAAGCATATTTTTTTTATCATCAGGATCAGCAAGATAACCTGTTTGGCCATGCTGAATAATTTCACTAGGTCCTCCCCTTTTATAAGCCACAACAGGTACGCCACAGGCTAAAGCTTCAACAATAACGTTCCCATAGGCCTCATTCCATTTCGGAGTATTTAGCAGCCCTCTGCATTTACCAAGTTCTCTTTGTAATTCGTCGGTTGATAAAAACCCCATCCAATCTACAGCTCCTTGAGGGAATGATTTTTCTATCTTTGAGGCATACATCTCATCTTCTATAAATCCCCAAACTTTTAATTTTTCGCCAAGTTGATTTGCTACATAAACCGCATCCTCTAAACCTTTCTCAGGAGCTACTCTTCCAACCCATCCCAAGGGTCCCTTAACTGAATCTTGAAAAATATAATTATCTAAATTAAACCCATTCCCAATAATTGTTGGTTTTTTTATGAATGGATAATCATTAGCTTGCATTTTTGAATGAAAAGCAAAATTATTTGGATATTTAGCATATACCTTAGAGATTAAATTACTAATTACTGAACTTTCAGAACCCATACTAATAATGTGTGCAATGGGTATCTCTAAATTTAGAGTCATCCAAATAGGCAACCAATCATAGGACATGTTCAACAATACATCTGCATGTTTAGCGATATCTAATCCCTTTTCAAGCATTCCTGCTAAAAGAGAATTGTCTGGGATACTCACGGGAGAATTGTAATTTTGATGCTGCCAACTAATTTGATCTTCACCTTCCACAAAATGTAATTTTGCTTTTACATTACTTTCATGTAACTTAGAATTTTTTGGAGCTACAACCTCAACAGAATGGCCTAATGAAATTAAACCTGAAACTAAAGAATTTAAAGTCAATTCAACTCCACCACCTTTACCACTCCCTAAGAACCCTATTGGAGTACTAATCAAAACTATTCGCATTATTGGACTTTTTACAAAAAGAAACTATTTAAATAGTAGTATCAGAAGACTTATTTTCCCATAAACTCTTTCTCTGGCTAACAAAAAAAACTGAGATAAGAACAAAAACCACTCCTATCCACTGCACAATACTGAGTCTCTCATCTAACCAAACACCTCCACTGAGAAGAGCAAATACAGGTGTTAAAAATGCAAGAGTGCTAAATCCAGTTATTTCATTATTATTAGCAAAGTAGAAAAACAATCCATACGCTATTGCTCCTCCAAAAATACTTGCAAATGACATAAGTCCCCAATCAAATATTGACCAATCTGGAATTATTGTGAAATTTGATTGTAAGCAATGCTTAATAATTAGAGGCAAACTCCCTAAAACCATATGCCAACCTGTAACTGCCACTGGATCACTTTTAGTACAAGTGAATCTAATTAAAATTGTTCCTAATGCCATAGCAAGAGAGGCTGCAAGCATCCAAAGTTCTCCAAAGTTAAAAGCAACATCATTTATATATTTATCAGACATCAACCACCAATTCCCTAAAAATTCTTGTGGAACTCCTAAAAATACTATTCCTCCCAAGCCAAAAAGTAGTCCTAACCATCCTATTGGATTAATTAAATTCCCAAAAATTGCCCTCGCTAAAATAGCTACCAAAAGGGGTTGAGAATCAATTAATACAGAACCTAAACCTGCTCCAGTTTTTTCAATACCATAAGTTAAAAATAACTGAAAAAAAGTAGCATCTACAATTGTAAAAACCAAAAACCACTTCATATCGCACCTATAAATTTTTAAATCTCTTTTAAACAAATATGTTGTTATTAGAACAAGAATCCCTGCAGGAAGTAATCTTAAAGAAGCCACAAACTCTGGCCCAGCACTAGATACTAAAGGAGTCATTGCTGCCATTGAAGTACCCCAAAGTGCAAAAGGGAGTATCATTAAAAACCAATTTAGGATTGAATTCATTAGGTCTGCTGATAATCTTTTTAAAGTAGTTTTATGAATTTACCTTAAAAGAATGATTTGGCCTTTTAGACGAAAGTCAAAAAAAAGAATAGCTCGTATAGTAATTGATGAGCCTATTACAAGTTCAACAAGAGTTTCAGTCCTTAAAGCTCTTAAACAAATTGAGGATAGAGAATTTCCTGCTTTAATCGTGAGAATTGATTCTCCAGGGGGTACTGTTGGGGATAGCCAAGAAATATACTCTGCTATTAAAAGACTAAAAGATAAAGGATGTAAAGTCATTGCTAGTTTTGGTAATATCTCAGCATCAGGTGGAGTTTACATTGGTGTTGCATCTGACAAAATAGTTGCCAATCCAGGTACAATTACAGGCTCGATTGGTGTGATTATAAGAGGAAATAATTTATCTGAATTATTAGATAAAATCGGCATTAAATTTGAGACTGTTAAAAGCGGTGTATTTAAAGACATACTTTCTCCAGATAAACCTCTAAGTGAGGAAGGTAGAGGTCTACTCCAAGGGCTTATAGATGAAAGTTACAAACAATTTACTGAAGCTGTTGCTGAAGGAAGAAATTTACCTGTTGAAGACGTGAGAAAATTTGCGGATGGAAGAATTTTCACTGGAACACAAGCACTCGAACTTGGTCTTGTTGATAAGGTTGGAGATGAATTTGTTGCCAGGGAGCTGGCTGCAGAAATGGTTAATATTGATCCTAAAATTCAGCCTTTAACATTTGGGAAAAAAAAGAAAAAAATACTTGGACTAATTCCTGGAAGTAGAATAATTGAGAAAATTATCAATAATATCTTTTTTGAGTTTGACTCATCTAATAAAGTACTTTGGTTATACAAGCCTTAAATCGATAAGTATAAAACAATGAAAGAAGATTATAAAATTACATTTATACGTGGTGCTACAACAGCATCTGGAAATTCTGTGAGGGAAATAGAAGTTGCCGTAGTGGAATTAATTGATGAATTAATTTCACGAAACAATCTAATCAAGACGAACATATTATCCATTACATTCACTTCGACAAAAGATTTAAATGCATGTTTCCCCGCTTCAATCGCAAGGAAATTTAATGGACTTGATTCAGTGGCCTTTTTAGACTGCCAACAAATGCATGTATCCAATGATGTTGATTTTTGTATAAGAATAATGGCTCAAGTTTTATTGCCGCCAAATTATGCAATAAAGCACCCTTATTTAAAAGGCGCTGCAAAATTAAGGACAGATAGATGTTAACCTTAGTAAAACATTTTTCTGCTTTAAATTTGAAGAGCACGAACTCAACATTTTAAACTTTATTTCCTCAATGTTAAAAGAAACAAAGAAAGTTATTTTAAATCTTAAGATTTTAAGATTTTTTATTATTCCTATAATCTTAGTCTCTACCCCTTTTTTAAATAACATCCAAGATGCCAAGGCAGGTTTAGAATTTCAGTGGAATCAAGACTCTTTGTATAGAAGATTAAAGTGGTTTCAAAAAGAAAATAAAAAGAAGTTTAGAAATAAAATTTATTTTTTCTTGAGGCCATCTGATAGAAAAAGTGATCTCTTGAAACTTAAGCTAGCAATCCCTAAAACCTTTAAATCTACTCTGCAAAACGAAAAAATTAGTTTTTGCAAGGTAAGAATTGGCGGTTTTGAAAATAGAACAAAATGTTTAGAAGATATCCCAGCTGATATAGAAATTAATACGGATGAATCAGGCTTACGATCACTAGATATTTACCCCTACAGCCCAATCCCTTTAAATAAAGACAATTATGCAATTACATTAAAAGTCTTTAATCCCAAAAAATCAGGTTTATATCAATTTCATTCATATGGGCAACCCAAAGGGAAATCATTTTCAAATTATTTAGGAAGCTGGACTATAGTGATCGATTAAATGATAAATTAAATAAGGATAATTAAACTAATGACTAAAAGAACTTTTGGCGGAACTTCAAGAAAAAGAAAACGCGTATCTGGTTTTAGAGTAAGGATGCGTTCTCACACTGGTAGAAGAGTTATTAAAAGCAGAAGACAAAAAGGTAGAGAAAGAATAGCAGTATAACTTTTAATTGAAATGGCCTTACCTAAGGATATGCGTTTAAAAGGTCACAGGACTTTTAATTATATTCATAGAAATTCCAAAACATATTATGGAAATTTAATGACATTTAAAGTTGCAAGATCAAATCCAGAAATTCTCCTAACACATAAACTCACAAATACCTCAAACAAATTTAGAGTAGCAATAGCTATTAGTAAAAAAGTCTCAAAAAAAGCTGTAGAAAGAAATAAATTAAGAAGAACCCTTCAAGAGTGGTTAATTAAAAACATTCAAAATATTAATAACCACAAACCATATTGGTTACTTGTTAACCTTAGAATTGGAGATTTCTGCAATGATGAAAGCAGATTTTTGGAAGAATTTCAAAACTTAATGTTCAAATCTCGCCTAATCAAATGATTAACATGAATGAAGAAACCTTATATGAAGGTGGTCCTGCAAAAAGTGATTTAATAATAAACCTCCTTGCAGGTATAACTATTCTTGGATTACCATTTACCTTCGCCGCAATAGTTAGAGCATTGTGGTTGAGATATAAAATTACAAACAAAAGAATTACAATTGATGGCGGATGGCTTGGTAAAAACAAAACACAAGTTTCATTAAGTAAAATTGAAGAAATCAGATCAATTCCAAGAGGATTCGGATCATATGGTGATATGGTTCTCATCCTTAATGACGGATCAAAGGTAGAAATGAAATCATTACCTTTATTCAGAGAAAAGCAAAAATTTATTGAAGAAAATATAAATAAAAGATCACAAATTCCAAATCTCAACGAGGTAGAGGGATTTGCTACTAAATCCTAAATAAATTAATTACAAAAATCTTATTTTCCT
>CACGDL010000036.1 GCA_902571795.1 uncultured Prochlorococcus sp. | reverse complement strand
TTGAGGGAGTAAGAAGAATACCGTATTTAGGGAATAAAATGCCGGCGGCTAAAGGTATAGACAGTAAATTGTAACCAAAAGCCCATGTTAGATTTTGCTTTATTTTTCTTATAGTTTTTTTTGCAAGATTTAAAGCGTAGGGTAATCCATTTAGTTGATCTCCCATCAATACTACATCTGCATTTGCCTTGGCTATTTGAGTCCCTGATCCCACCGCAATTCCTAAGTCTGAGGATGCTAAGGCTGGGACATCATTAATACCATCACCAATCATTGCTACTTTATTATCAATTTTTAAATTTTCTATAGTCTTAAGCTTCATTTCAGGAAGAAGATCCCATTTTACTTCTGTTTCTTTAAAACCAATTTTTTTTGCTAAAGCTAAAACTGTTTGTTTCCTATCTCCACTTAAAATATTAATTTTAAATTTGTTTTTTCTTAAATTTTGCACTGTTTTAATTGAATCATCTCTGAGTAAATCTCCTAGTAAGATAAAGCCTAATAACTTATCTTTTATACTTACTCCAATAATAGTGTTCGTTTTTGTCTCTTCATTTTGAATTACTTTTTTTGCATCATTATCAATAATTATTCCTTTACTTAATAGCCATTCAATATTTCCAATATTGACAAGTCCATCAATTGAATCTAGTTCTCCAGAAATACCTCGGCCTGAATGAGTGATAATTTTTTTTATTGGAAATAAACTTAAATTTTGTTTTTTTGCTTCTTGAATTAACGCATCAGCGATTGGATGTCTGCTTTCCTTTTCTAAACTGGCAGCTATTCTTAATAAAAAAGAATGATCATCATAATTTTTATAATCAACGATGAAAGGCTTACCTTTTGTTAATGTGCCTGTCTTGTCAAAAATAATGTGATTAATTTTTGCAGCCATCTCTATTTTGTCCCCGCCTTTGAATAAAACCCCCTTTTTTGCTGCTTTACCTGATGCGACAGTTATTACAGTTGGGGTGGCTAAACCTAATGCGCAAGGACAAGCTATTACTAAAACAGCTATTGACAATTGAATGGCTAAACTAAGGAAATTCTCAGCATTACTACCAAGCGAACTATGAAGTGTATGGCTTGAGTGAGTTATGAATTGATGATTATGACTTAATAAATCTGGCCAAATGTTTTTTGCCCCCTTCCACCAAAAGAAGAAGGTTAAAGTGGCAAAAATAAGTACAAAGTAAGTAAATTTGCCTGCTATTTCATCAGTAATTCTTTGAATCCTAGGTTTTCTAGCGTTTACAGATTCAATAAGATTTACTAGTTTTGCAAGAGAAGAATCACCTCCGATCTTTTGTACTTTAAGTCTAAGAGTTGAATTAAGATTTAAAGACCCACTAGATAGATTTTCGCCTTCTTTTACCTCGATAGGTTTTGATTCTCCAGTGATATGTGAAACATCAACATATGAATTACCTTGAGTAACAATGCAGTCAGCAGGCACTCTGTCTCCGGCTAACACTTGAATCTCTTGATTCACTCTTAAAGTGTTTACTCTTATGGATTTTATTTGATTATCTTCTGTGTAGATATTTGCCATTTCAGGTTGAAGATCTAATAACTCTCCAATAGATGAACCTGTTTGATATCTTGCTCTTTCCTCTAAGAAACGCCCAATCAATATGAAACCTAAAAGCATAACTGGTTCATTAAAAAAACAAGGAAAACCAGTAGCAGGAAATATTAAGGATAGAAGACTTGTTATATATGCGCTAGTTACTCCGAGAGCTACTAGAGAATCCATATCAGGACGGTTCTTAATAAATGATTTAAACCCATTAATAATTATTTCTCTACCAGGAAATAATAGAGCTAATGTTGCTAATGAAGCGTGAAAAAATATATTACCTAATATCGGAAAATTTATATATCTTCCTTCAGCTAGATGCCCTAAACCTGAAAATAATAAAAGTAATAAAGCAAAAGTTAGTTTTTTCCATTGATTATTCCAATTCTTTTTTTTTTCTAATTCTGCCTTATTTATTTTTTTGGAAAAATCATTTATGTAAATCTTTGATGGGAAACCATTTTCTTTTAGATTTTTGAGAACTGCTTCTATTTCTATATGTTTCTGGGTAATTTCAAAATATGCACTTTCAGTTAGTAAGTTAACAGAAACATTTTCAATACCATCAGAATTATTTAATATTTTTTCAACAGTACTAACACAACCTCCGCACTTCATTCCTTTAATGCTTAATTGAATGCTTTCCATATTTTTTTACGATTGAAGCATATTAATGCTTGACCTATTTTTTAACTATAATAATAAATGTAATAGACTTTTTAAATAGTTATTTTTTAAATTACTATATTAATTTTAGAGCGGTGCCTAGTAATCAAAACAGAGACAATTTTATCGATAAAGCTTTTACTGTAATTGCTGAATCAATAGTAAAAATAATGCCTATTGCAGAGAAAGAAAAAAAAGCATACATCTATTATAGAGATGGCCTAGCCGCACAAAATAATGGGGATTATTCGGAAGCATTAGAGTATTATAAAGAGAGTTTACTACTTGAAGAAAATAAAATTGATAGGGGTGAGACGTTAAAAAATATGGCAATAATATATATGAGTAATGGTGAAGAGGATTTGTCTATTGAAACTTATGAAAAAGCATTAGTAGAAAATCCCAAACAGCCATCATGCCTTAAAAATATAGGTTTGATTTATGAAAAAAGGGGAAGATATGCTGAGCAAAATGGTGATTTAGATCAGAGAGATATTTGGTTCGATAAAGCTGCAGAAGTCTGGTCTAAAGCAGTAAGACTATATCCAGGTGGTTATCTAGATATTGAGAATTGGTTAAAAAACTCAGGAAGAAGTTCAATCGATATGTATCTCTAATTTTTTTAAACTGATAAAGAATATTCAACTGCTTCTTTAATATTGGATATCTCTTTGATATTGATTAAATTTTGAAAATTATTATTTAGTTCCTCCTCTAATTTTGGCACTACGATATTTTTGATCCCTAGTCTTACAGCTTCTTCGATTTTTGTTCGAAGGTTATTCGATTTTCTAACCTGACCGCTCAAACCTAATTCCCCAATAAATGAGCTACTGGCCAAAGGAGGAATATTTTTCAAACTTGATAAAATTGATATTGCAACACCTAAGTCAGCTGAAGGATCATTAATTTCAAAACCCCCACCAGTAGCTATATAACAATCAAATTCAGATAATTTTATCCCTACGTGTTTTTCAATAACAGCTAGGATTTGATGCAATCTATTTATGCTTATTCCAGTTGTAGTTCGTCTTGGATTACTGTAGAAAGTTTTATTTACAAGTGCTTGTATATCAACTGCTAATGGTCGAGTCCCCTCATTTGTAATGGTAGTTGTTACACCTGAAATATTTTCTTTATTTGTAAAAATTGAACTTGGGTTTTTTATCTCTCGTAAACCCTCTTCAATCATTTCAAAAATTCCAATCTCGAAGGTCGATCCAAATCGATTTTTTATACTTCTTAGTAATCTATGTGAGGAAATATTATCTCCTTCAAAGTTTATTACTGTATCAACTAAATGTTCTAGAGTTTTAGGGCCAGCTAAAGCACCATCTTTGGTTACATGACCAATTACTAGAAGCGCAATATTATTGTTTTTGGCCAGATTTTGTAATTCAGAGGAACATGCTCTAACTTGAGAAACCGATCCAGGAGAACTTTGCATTTCATGATTATAGATGGCTTGAATACTATCAATAATTGCAAAACTTGGATTGACACGTTTTATCTCTTCAATAATTAGGGATAAATTAGTTTCTGCAAAAATTTTTAAATTAATACTGTTTTGATTTAATCTTTCCCATCTAATTTTTACTTGTTCTAAAGATTCTTCTGCACTTATGTATAAAACTTTCTCATTAAGAGATATTTTTCCAGCTGATTGAAGAACTATTGTGCTTTTACCTATACCTGGCTCTCCTCCAAGTAAAACGACAGATCCAGGTACTATTCCACCTCCAAGAACTCGATCAAATTCCTTAAAACCACTTGTGAATCTTGATATTTTTTTTGATGAGATCTCATTAAATGGTATAGATTTTTTACTGTTTTTGATATCTTTTATTTCTTGATATTTAGAGCTCTTACTTTTTATTTCTTCAACAATGGAATTCCATGAGTTGCAATTAAGGCATTTCCCAAAGTATTGAGAAGTTTCAGATCCACAATTCTGACAAATAAAAATCGATAATTTGCTAGACATTAAGTTTCTGAATGAAGTAATGGAACTAGAATGTTTGGGATATTGCCCCTCTACAAGTTAGATTAGGTTAATAATAAATTCTCTTACTGATTAGCTAATAGAAACAAATGGCTCTATCTAGTCAAACTAAAGAAACTATACTTGTCGCAGATGACGAGGCAAGTATTAGAAGAATTCTGGAGACACGTCTCTCCATGATTGGCTACAAAGTTGTAACTGCATGTGATGGTAAAGAAGCACTAAAGTTATTTAAGGATTATGAACCTGATTTAGTAGTACTTGACGTGATGATGCCAAAGCTAGATGGTTATGGAGTTTGTCAAGAATTAAGGAAAGATTCTGATGTTCCAATTGTTATGTTAACTGCATTAGGAGATGTTGCAGATAGGATAACAGGTTTAGAATTAGGGGCTGATGATTATGTAGTAAAACCATTCAGCCCAAAAGAATTAGAAGCTAGAATTAGGTGCGTTCTCAGAAGAATCGACAAAGAACAAATTCCTGGAATGCCTAATTCAGGATTAATTTTGGTAACGGATATAAAAATTGATACAAATCGAAGACAAGTATTTAAGAGCGATGAGAGAATAAGATTAACTGGAATGGAATTTAGTCTTTTAGAGCTTTTGGTAAGTAGGTCAGGAGAGCCGTTTAGTAGAGGAGAGATTTTGAAAGAAGTTTGGGGATATACCCCCGAAAGACATGTAGATACGAGAGTCGTGGATGTTCATATATCAAGATTAAGATCAAAACTTGAGGCTGATCCAGCAAATCCTGAATTAATTTTGACAGCAAGGGGTACAGGATATCTTTTTCAACGGATTGTTGATATTGCCCCTTTTGATGGTAAATAAATGGGGAAAGAAACAGCGCAAAAAATTAACAAGTCCAGAGCTATTAGAAGATTAGTTATTTGGTACAAAAGAAATTCGGCTGTAACTTCTATAGTTGATACTGCTGCTAGTTCTGCAGCAACGGCTAGTAATGTTGCCGGTAACATGGTTTCTGGTGCTGGATCAGTAGTAACCACAGCAAGTAATGTTGCAAGTAATGTCGCAGGTAATGTTGCAGGTAATGTAGTTTCAAGCGCTGAATCTGTTGTAAATACTGCTAGCAGTGTTGTTTCCAATGCAAGTTCAATAGCTAAAAATACATTACAGCCATTAGTTTTTGACCCATTAAAAAGATTACAAAATAACGATAATATTTTAGATAGGGTGGAGGAATCTCAATCTAATAGAATTTGGATCGCAGTTGATGGGATGGGTGGAGATTATGCTCCTGGTCCAATTCTTGAGGGTTGTCTAGAAGCAATAAGTAGATTTCCAATAAATATAAAGTTTGTCGGCAAAATTGAAAAAGTTAAAAATGCAGCAGAAAAAAATGGTTTAGCAGAATTATTAGAAAATGAAATAGATAATAATCGTCTTGAATTAATTGATAGTGGAGAGCCTATTGGGATGAATGAAGAAGCTACTGCAGTTAGAAAAAGGAAAAATGCAAGTATAAACGTTGCAATGGATTTAGTTAGAAATAATAAAGCTGAAGCTGTCTACTCAGCGGGTAATTCTGGTGCCATGATGGCTTCTGCCATATTTAGAATTGGGAGATTGAAAGGGATTGATAGACCAGCCATAGGAGCATTATTTCCAACAAGGGATCAAACTCGCCCGGTATTAGTTTTAGATGTCGGTGCAAATACTGATTGCAAGCCATCTTATCTGCATCAATTTGCTCTTCTAGGTAATATTTATGCAAAAGATGTCTTACAAGTAAAAAAACCAAGAATTGGTCTTTTAAATATCGGGGAAGAAGAATGTAAAGGTAATGATTTGTCCCTAAAAACATTTGAATTATTATCTTCTGAAAAAAGTTTTGATTTTGGAGGTAATTGTGAAGGGCGAGATGTATTATCAGGTAGTTTCGACGTAGTAGTCTGTGATGGATTTACTGGAAATATATTATTGAAATTTCTTGAATCTGTGGGAGGAGTTTTGTTAGATATTTTGAGATCTGAGCTTCCACGTGGAAGGCGGGGGAAAGTTGGTTCAGCGTTCTTAAAAAGTAATCTACTCAGAATTAAGAAAAGGTTAGATCATGCAGAACATGGAGGAGCTTTATTACTTGGTGTAAATGGTATTTGCGTTATTGGTCATGGAAGTAGCAAATCTTTATCAGTAGTTAGTGCTCTTCGCTTGGCTCACTCTGCAGTGAATCATGGTGTTATGGACAATTTAAATCAACTGAAAAAGCTTCAAGTTTTAAATTCTTAAAACATATTGAGTCAAATTTATGTTTGACTAATATAAGTAACTAAAAAACTCTTTTGGAAGGAATAAATTTTAATCAGATTGGAGTGTCATTCAAGGGAAGCGGAAGTTATGTACCTGATCAAATTCTAACCAATCAAAAAATTAGTCAAAAGGTTGATACAAGCAATGAATGGATAAAATCTAGAACGGGCATTTCTGAGAGAAGAATCTCAAGTTTAGGAGATAATGTTAGTGAAATGGGTTATAAGGCTGCTCTAACTGCTATAGAAATGGCTAATTGGGATATTAAAACGATTGATTTGATTGTTTTAGCTACTTCTACTCCGCATGATTTATTTGGATCAGCGCCATCCATTCAATCTGAATTAGGTGCGGCTAATGCTGTTGCTTTTGATTTAACTGCAGCATGTAGTGGTTTCTTATTTGCCTTAATTACAGCCTCACAATTTTTAAAAGGGGGTAGATTTAAAAGGGCTATTGTTATAGGAGCAGATCAACTATCAAGCTTTGTTGATTGGAATGATAGAAGAAGTTGTATTCTTTTTGGAGATGGTGCGGGTGCATTAGCAATAGAAGCAACTAATGAATTTGACAATTTAATTGGTTTTGATATGAGAACTGATGGACAAAGGGGTTCTTTTCTTAATCTTCCATCAAAAAATAATAAGGATTCAATAATTGATAATATTGATTTTTTAAGTGGAGCTTTTTCTCCAATTCAAATGAATGGTCAGGAAGTGTATAAATTTGCAGTTAGAGAGGTTCCGATAATTCTTGAAAAGTTGTTAAAAAAAATGGATTATACTTCCGATGAAGTTGATTGGCTTGTATTGCATCAAGCTAATCAAAGGATATTGGATTCTGTAGGAGAAAGGTTAAAAATTCCTGCAGAAAAAATTCTTAGCAATTTAGAAAAATATGGTAATACTTCAGCAGCAACAATTCCACTAGTCATGGATCAGGCTATTAGAAATAATAGAATTAAACAAAATGATATTATTGCCACAAGTGGTTTTGGTGCTGGGTTAAGTTGGGGTGCAGCCCTCATTAAATGGGGTTAAAAAAAGGAGCATTATGACAGTTACATGGGTATTTCCTGGACAGGGTTCTCAAAAAGTTGGAATGGCAAAACAAATTGAAAATTTGCCCAATGCAAAAGAGAGGTTTAGTTATGCATCTGAGATATTTGAGAGGAATTTATTTGAAATTTGTGAGTCAAATAATAAATCAACAAATCCTCATTTTGATTTAAATAACACAAGAAATACACAAATTTGTCTTTTTCTTGTTGAATCAATTTTATTAGATGCATTAAAGGAAAATGGATATAAACCAACTTATGTTGCTGGGCATAGTCTAGGAGAAATCACTGCACTATATTGTGCGGATGTTTGTTCATTCGAAGATTGTGTTTCTCTAATAAAAGAAAGGTCTGAATTAATGGTAAATGCTGGGAAAGGATCTATGGCAGCAGTAATTGGTTTTGATAGAAATCAAATTAATCAATTAGTACAAAGGATTGATGATATTGTAATTGCTAATGATAATAGTTCTTCTCAAGTTGTCTTATCAGGATCTGCTGAAGCATTAGATAATTTATCGAGGGAAATTTCTTGTAAAAGATTCTTGAAATTAAATGTTTCAGGTGCATTTCATTCACCATTTATGAATGAACCTTCATTAAAATTTTCTGAGTATTTAAAACATATTAAATTTAATAATCCTTCTTTCCCAGTTATAAGCAACTATGAACCTTCACTCTGTAGTGATCCAAACGAGCTTAAAATTAGATTAGAAAAGCAAATGTGTAATGGAGTGAGGTGGCGAGAAACTATGGATTTAATGGCAAAAGATAGTGATCTTCATATTGTTGAAATTGGCCCCTCTAATGTACTAAGCGGTTTAGGAAAAAGACATCTTAAAGATGTAAAAATTTCTCAAGTTTCATCCTCTGATCAAATATCTTATTAATTTGTATGAAAAATCATACTATGCAAAAATTAATCTATGAATTAGTTAGCAAGCTTTTTGTATTCCCAATTTATAAATTTGTATTTAAAGGTCATTTAATAGGAAGAGACAATATTCCGCAAAGAGATTCTTTTATCATGGTTTCTAATCATGGTTCTTTACTTGACCCTCCTTTGTTAGGCCATGCCCTTGGACGTAATATATCTTTTATGGCAAAGGCAGAGCTTTTTAAAATTCCTTTTCTTGGATTTATTATCAAGGCTTGTGGAGCGTATCCTGTAAAAAGGGGAATTGCTGATAAAAATACAATTAAAACAGCATGTAAGAAATTATCAAATGATAATTGTATTGGGATTTTTCTTGATGGCACCCGTCAAAAAAATGGTCGAGTGAATAAACCCAAACAAGGAGCAGCATTATTAGCTTTTAAAAATCAAAAATTATTATTGCCTGTTGCAATAGTTAATTCCCATAATCTAATAAGATTTAAATTCTGTATTCCTTTATTTTCAAAAATAG
>CACGDL010000035.1 GCA_902571795.1 uncultured Prochlorococcus sp. | reverse complement strand
TTACTTCTTAAGATTTCAAAATTTTAGATGCCTTGTTAAGAGTTTTGGTCATTGAGCTGATTGCATTTTATTGCGATAAAAAAAAGATGCCCTAAAAGAGCACCTTGTTATTAAAGGAAGAAATAGATTTAAAAGATTACCCTTGAACTCTATCCTTAAAAAGTTTACCTGCAGAGAATGTTGGAACTCTTTTAGCGGGTATTGCTATTTTTTCGCCTGTCTTAGGGTTTAATCCCTGTCTTGCAGAACGATCTCTTGGTTCAAAAGAACCAAATCCTAGTAAAGAGACTTTTTTGCCTTCCACTACTGAATCAACAATAGTTTCAATAGCTGCGTCAACAACTAAAGAAACATCCGTTTTTGTGAGCTCTGTACGAGCTGCAACAAGATTTACTAAATCAGCTTTGTTCATTGAAATTTAAATTAAAGCTAAGGGTTAAAAAAAAAGATTTAAATCAGTTTTAAACCTTGAACTTTCACATCATATGGAGCAAATACAAATACGGCAACCGAAAATGCCGGCGGCGCAAAGCTTTATACAAATTTTAGGGACATTTTTAGCAACATTATTTATTTTTTATAGCTGTGCTTTTTTATTTATAAAAAATAGCCTCTTCATTTAGAGAACAACAAAAAGCGTTGGTAGCACTGGATTTAGCATTAAAAATCTAACTCCATTTAGCAAAGGGGGAAAATGTTAAAGGGGGGTGAATTTAAGAATTTGAGCTATTTATTATGTTTTATTAATTTTCAGATATATTTCCTTCTCATCACATGAAAAAACGCAATTTGTATTTTGAAATCAAGAAAAATCTGATTTTCTCATTATTAAACTTTCTCTATAAATCGTTTTATGCACTGAGCAGATGGATGAAGAAATTGTAATTAATTAGAAAGTTAATACTCTACACGATCTAATAAAGTTGATTAGTGAAGCCTTAAATTTGAGTTTTTTTTTTAATTTTGCATCTATTATTCAAATATCAGTAATTTAAACTAATTATCTCAAGATTTAAATAATCAATGATAGAGAGAAAGTGATTCATCTCAATAAAGGTAACCCATTTCCTTTGGGGAGTTCTCTAACTTCACAAGGGGTTAATTTTTCCTTAATAGCCACAAATGCAGAATATGTAGAAATCTTATTGTTTGAGAAAGAGGACTCTATTTCCCCAAAAAGCATATTCAAATTAGATCAGACTCATAATAAAGGTCCTTACTGGCATGCGGAAATAAAAAATCTAGATGAAGGTTGTATTTATGCTTTTAGAGTGAAACAAAAAAATAATGAAATTAATAATAACTATGAAAAAAAAGTATTACTTGATCCATGTTCCAGGGGTATTACCGGATGGGAAAGTTATAAAAGAGAAAATGCATTAAAAACGCAAGAAAACACTAATTCATGTCTTAAAAGCGTTGTTTGCGATAGAAAATTATTTAATTTTAAGGATTATCCAAGACCGAAACATTCTTGGGAAGAAACAATTATTTATGAACTCCATATCAAAGCTTTCACTGAATCAACTGATAAAGATGAAAGTTGTTTTAAGAAATTTTTAAAAAAAATTCCGTATCTCAAAGAACTTGGTATTACAACAATTGAATTACTTCCAATTTTTTGTTTTGATCCTGCTGATGCCCCAAATGGTCTAAAAAATTTTTGGGGTTATAGTCCAATTAATTGGTTTACTCCGCATTTTGAATATCTTTCGAACGAATCCGCCGAAAAGAATAGAGAGGAATTTAGAAGATTTGTAGAGGAATGTCATAAAGCAGAAATTGAAGTCATCTTAGATGTTGTATACAATCACACTTCTGAAGGTGATTCAAAAGGACCAGCAATATCTTGGAAAGGTATAGATGAAAATCTTTATTACTTTATTGGAAAAGATAAAAATTATCAGGACGTCTCTGGATGTGGTAATACTATTGCTGCAAACAGAGGATTAGTTAGAAAACTAATAATTGAATCATTAAAATGTTGGGCGAGTGAATTAGGAGTTGATGGTTTTAGATTTGATTTAGGAATTGCCCTATCAAGAGGAGAAAATCTTGCACCGCTTGATAATCCTCCGATTTTTGAAGATATAGAATGTGAACCAGAACTTATCGATATCAAGTTCATAAGTGAGCCATGGGATTGTGGCGGTTTATATAAATTAGGTGATTTCCCATCTAAGAATACTTTCACTTGGAATGGTCATTTTAGAGATGACTTAAGGAGATTTTGGAAGGGGGATAAAGATACAGCTTGGAATATGAGCGATAAAATAAAAGGTTCTCCATCTATTTATAAAGAAGATAATATTTTCCCAAAGTCGATAAATTTTATTACTTCACATGATGGATTTACTCTAAAAGACTTAGTAACTTTCAATAGAAAACATAATTTTGCCAATAAAGAACAAAATAGAGATGGAGATAACCATAACAATTCTTGGAATCATGGTTCAGAGGGACCAACTATGAACTTTTTAATCAATGATTTAAGAAAAAGACAACAAAAAAATCTTATTCTTAGTTTACTTATTTCTAAAGGTGTTCCAATGATACTTATGGGTGATGAGATAGGCAGATCTCAAGGTGGGAACAATAATTCTTGGTGCCAAAATAATTCATTGGGCTGGATGAATTGGGAACATGGTGAACAAGATTTGGAATTATTAGAATATTTTAAATACGTCATAAAAATCCGCAAAAAACTAATAAATATTTTCAATCCATCATTCTTCCCTAATAAGCAAACCAATGGACATATTCCAACATATCATTGGCATGGAACAAAGTTAGATAGCCCCGATTGGAGTAGTTGGTCTCACACAGTTGCCTTTAGCATTAACAAAGGCAATAATAATCCGCTGGTCTGGATAGGTTTAAATGCATATTCAAAAAGTATCGATTTCCCTTTGCCGAAATGTAAATTTAATTGGTTAAAGGTTATTGACACTAGCATGTCTGAGATTTTTAAACCCTTAACTATTAATGAAAAATCTGTTTCAATAAAGAGTAGAAGCTCTTTATTAATCATTTCAGAAGAAGTATTTGGGGCAAAAAATAATTTATTCTAAAAGCGGGCGGCGGGAATCGAACCCGCATCTTCAGCTTGGAAGGCTGAGGTTTTACCACTAAACCACGCCCGCATTAAGTAATAGAATTACCCTTGCAATAATACATTATCAAACAATCAACCAAGTAAAAAGATTGGAAAATTCACACTCGAAAAAAAATATTTCTAGATCAGCAACAAGATTAATGTTCTCTTATGGGCTAGGAGATGCGGGGACAGGTTTAGTCGCGACGCAATTTGGTTTTTTTCTTTTCAAATTCTTTATTTCTGCTGGTTTACCAGTAATAATTGCAGGATCATTATTAATGTTAATAAAGATATGGGATGCGGTAAATGATCCGTTAATTGGATGGTTAAGTGATCGTACTAAATCAAGATGGGGACCTAGAATCCCTTGGATGGTAGCAGCATCAGTTCCTCTTGGTTTCTCTTTAGCTGCGATATGGTGGACGCCCACTGGTTCAGTACTAACCAAGACTATTTACTATGCCATAATTTCTATAATCGTAATGACTGCTTATACAAGTATTAATCTTCCTTTTGCAGCTCTATCTACTGAAATTTCTGAAAAAACAGCAATTAGGACAAGGTTAAACGCATCTAGATTTACTGGCTCAATAATTGCAGGACTAACTGGTTTAATAATTGCTGGAGTTGTATTAGGTTCTAAAGGATCAGCAAATAATGAATATTTCTTAATGGGTAAAATAAGTGGAGGTATTGCAGTTGCAGCAACATTAATTTCCTGTTGGGGATTGGCTCCGTTCGCAAAAAAAGCAAGAAGGCCCTCAGGAAAAATTGAACCTATAACACTTCAATTCAAAAGGATCTTCAGAAATAAAAAATTTCTAAAAGTTATTACGCTTTATATTCTTCTCTGGTGCGCCTTACAATTGATGCAAACAGTAGCTTTAATATATGTAGAAGATGTACTGAATGTCCCAACATATATTGCTAAGTGGATACCAATACCTTTCCAAATTAGCGCTTTAGTTGGTCTACAAATATGGACTAGAGTATCAAATAAATTGAATAGGATTTCAGCTTTAAACTATGGAGCGATTATGTGGATTATTTCATGTGCGGCAGCGTTATTTTTACCTTCATTATCAAAAATTTCAGGAGTTGGGGATAGTCTATTCCTAAATGCCGGTAACATAATTCTTTTCATTCTTTTAATTTTGATAATCTGTCTTATTGGAATTGGCGCTTCAACTGCTTTTCTTATCCCTTGGTCACTACTTCCTGATGCAATAGACGAAGATCCAGAGAAGCCAGCAGGATTATATACTGCTTGGATGGTACTTATACAAAAGATTGGTATAGCATTTAGTGTTCAATTATTAGGATTTTTGTTGTATTTATCTGGTTATCAATCATGCTTTATTGATAAAGATACTCTAGATATTATGGAACAATGCTACTCAGCACAATTAACTATTAGATTATGTATTGGTTTTATACCCTCAATATTGGTAATAATTGGTCTTTTAATAATGAGAAAATGGGATCAAAAATTAATTACAAACTAATATAAAGATATGTATTACCCTAATTTTTTTAAAAGACTTCTAAGCAGTTTAATCATTGGCGGGCAAGCAATTAATTTTATCTTTAGAGGTAAAATTTCTAAAAATGATCTCTTTGACCAACTTATGGAGTCAGGTCCTGGAAGTTTATTAATTGTTTTAATTACAGGAATTGCCGCAGGTACAGTTTTTAATATTCAAGTTGCATCACAACTTACAAGTATGGGGGTTTCAAGTGAAATTGGAGGTTTATTAGCAGTAGGCATGGCGAGAGAAATGGCTCCTCTTCTAACCGCCACTTTAATGACTGGGAAAGTTGCAACTGCATATGCTGCTCAACTGGGCACAATGAAAGTTACAGAACAAATTGAGGCCATAACCATGTTAAGGACCGAACCAGTCCAATATTTGGTAGTCCCAAGATTACTATCTATGGTAATAATGTCTCCAATACAATGCCTTTTGTTTTTATCTGTAGCTTTATGGAGTGGACAAATTTGGAGCACAATTTTTTATAAAGTTCCTCCAATAGTTTTTTGGACATCTGTAAGATCAGGTAATGTCAGTTTAACCAGTACAGACTTAACTTCAATGTTAATAAAAGCTGTAGTATTCGGATTACTTATATCAATTATTGCTTGTGGATATGGACTCACCACTAAAGGTGGTCCAAAAGAAGTTGGAACAAGTACAACAGGTGCGGTTGTAATGACTCTCGTTACGGTATCTTTAATGGATGTATTACTAACACAAATTTTATTTGGATGATTCTATGTTTAAAACAAAACCCAAAAAAGAAAAACCAGTCATAATATCACCATCATTTCAATTGCCAATCATTCTAATAATTTTAAGTTTTTTGCTTTTATTTTTAAATATTGGTTCTTTGCCAACAATAGTTTTTGCTTCTTTCAGCTTTTTTTTATTACTTCAGTCTTTTACCTTAAGAATAAAAATAACAAATGATGATTTTATCGTTTTACAATTAGGGAAAGAGATTAGAACTTTTCCTTTCAAGAACTGGATATCATGGAAATTCTTTTTCCCTATAATCCCAGGTATTTTTTATTTTAGAGAAAAGTCCAGTCCTCACTTATTACCAATATTATTTAATCCAAAGCAATTAAAAGATGAACTCGTAAAAAAAGTTGACTCGCTCGAAATTAAAAATTCCTAAAATTCAGTATTTGCTTAATCATCAAAATTATTTAAATGGAAAACAAAGAAAGTTCTAACAATAATCCTGAGAAGGAATTTATCATAGACAAGTCAACTTCAGATGATAAAACCAAACAAATTAGTAAGAAAAATACAACGCAAAATAAAAAAGTTGCACCAAAAAACGAAAAATCAACTAAAACTTTTGATGAAATATCTACTGAAATTTTTAAAGATCTCATTTCAAAAAGAGACACTTTAGTTAAAGAAATAAAAAAATTGGAAACAAAAAAAGATGAATTAGAAAAAGATATTGATTCAAATTTTAAAGGACAGTCAGATAATATTGCAACAAGAGTTAAAGGCTTTCAAGAGTACTTAACTGGAGCTTTGCAGAATCTTTCACAAAACGTAGAGAAACTTGAATTAGTTTCTCAACCAATAATCGTAAAGCCATCTCCCCTTGATGAGAAAAAACAAAAAAATATCTCAAATAATGTGGTTAATGTTCCTGCTCTTTCTGAAACATTTAAGCCTGATGAGAAGATAATAAAAGATTGCTTTTCAAATTTTACAGAACAACCTGATTTTTATGCTGAACCTTGGAAATTAAGAAGGAGTCTTAATTCATCAGATATAGAAATTATGGATGATTGGTTCTTTAACATGGGCGGAAGAGGTTCTCTTGAAAGTAGAGGATCTCGACAAAAAAATGCTTTGCTATCAGCAGGGTTAATATCTATTCTTGGCGAATTGTATGGAGATCAGTTTCAGACTCTTATTTTAGCTTCGCAGCCTGAACGATTAGGTGAATGGAGAAGAATTCTTCAAGATTCACTTGGTCTTACAAGGGATGACTTTGGACCTAATAGTGGGATTGTTCTTTTTGAAAGGCCTGAAGGTGTCATCGAAAGAGCTGATAGATTAGAAGCCAATGAAGAATTGCCATTTATTATCATTGATGCGGCAGAAACCTCTGTCGAAATTCCAATACTTCAGTTCCCATTATGGGTTGCATTTGCTGGTTCAGATAGTGAAATTTACGATGATCTTGAATTAAACTAATCTTTATGAATATCTTAATAATTTTTACAAGTTATCTTTTAGGATCACTTCCTACAGGTTTTTTAATCGGGAAGTATCTTAAAAATATAGATCTAAGGACTATTGGTTCTGGATCTACAGGTGCCACAAATGTGTTAAGAAACGTTGGGAAATGGCCAGCACTTTTTGTATTTATCGTTGACGTTGGGAAAGGCCTTATTGCAGTAAAAATTGCTCAATATTACACAGATCAAGGCTTAATAGAAGTTATAGCGGGCATATCAGCTATTTCAGGACATATTTGGCCAATATGGCTAAGAGGGAAAGGAGGAAAAGCTGTTGCTACTGGATTAGGTATGTTTTTGGCTCTTTCTTGGAAAGTTGGACTAGCATCACTTGGCATTTTTTTAATAGTCCTTACAAAAACTAAATTTGTTTCTTTATCCAGTATTTCAGCTGCAATCTTACTTCCTATCTTTATGTTGTTTTACCTAGGCAATTTTATGCACTCATACTTTTTTATAAGTTTAACTGTGGCATTATTAGTAATCTGGAAACATAGAACAAACATAACAAGATTGCTCAAGGGAGAAGAATCAAAAATTAACCAGAATTAATAGATTTAAATATTTCTATTAGTGCTTTATTAGGATCTATAGCTTTTGATATTGATCTACCAATAACTAATTTTGAAGCGCCATTATTTATCGCTTCAAGTGGAGTCATAATTCTATTTTGATCATCTTTATTTTCAATCTTTAACCTGATACCTGGTGTAATTAGTTCAAAATTATCCTTGTAAATAGATCTCAACATTTTTACCTCCCAAGGGGAACAGACACATCCATCTAATCCAGCATCAAAAGACAACTTTGCAAGTCTTAATACATTTTCTTCAATTGAATTATTTCTATCAAGATCAGTTTGAAAATCTTTAAGAGAAAAGCTTGTTAAAACTGTTATTCCTACAACAAATGGGGGTTTTACACTGACTGAGGAGGCTCCTTCTAAAGATGCTTTTTTCGAATCCTTAAGAGCTTTTAAACCTGCTGAAGCATGAATAGATATTATATCAACCCCTAATTTTGAAACTTGGAAACATGCTGAACTCATGGTATTTGGAATATCATGAAATTTTAAGTCTAAAAAAATTTTTTTATTTAAACTTTTTAATATTTCAATAACCCTCGGACCTTCCCTAACAAAAAGCTCTAAGCCAACTTTCACCCACTTAATATTAGGACATTTTTCCAAAAGTAATTTTGCTTGACTTATATCTAATCCATCAATTGCCAATATTATTTTATCCTCCGAATTAAATCTGTGGTTCATCAATTTTCAGTTTTCAAACCTCTTAATTATTTTTTTCCCAATTTGCAAAATTTTCCCTTCTAGTTCATTTTTTGAATTAAAAACTAAATCGGGATTTATTACTTTCTGACTATCAATTTTTACACCGCCACCTTTAATAGATCTTTTGGATTCGCTGCTAGATTTGAAAAGTTTTAGCGCACTGAGCAAGTAAAAAAACTTAACTGGAAAAACTACTTCTTTCAATGAAATCTCTGGAATTTCTCCAACTTTTTCTTTGTGTCCAAGAAATAATTTTTCGCAGTTTGATTGTGCTTTTAATGCTTCTTGGGACCCATGGAATAAAGTAGTAACTTCTAAAGCCATTCTTCTTTGTAATTCACGAGGATTTGAGTTTTCAAGCAAACTTAAATTTAATTCAGTAAGTAATTCAAAATAGGTGGGTATTATATTATCGGGTACTTTTTCTAATTTTGAATACATTGAAAGAGGATCTTCAGTTAAACCGACGGTGTTAAATTCAGATTTACTCATCTTCTTAATTCCATCTAAACCTGTCAAAATTGGCAGCAGAACTCCAAATTGAGGGTCTTGTTTAAAATGCCTTTGAAGGTCTCTTCCTATTGCAATATTAAATTTCTGATCTGTGCCTCCAAGCTCAATATCTGATTGAACAATTACCGAATCGTAACCTTGTAATAGTGGATATAAGAATTCATGCAAAGCAATTGGGACTTGTGAAGTGTACCTTTTATTAAAATCCTCCTTAGCTAGCATTTGACTAACTGTTACACTCCCCATTAATTCAATTATCGAATTAAGATTTAATCCTTTTAACCATTCACTGTTATATCTAATTTCTATTCTGTCTTTTGAATCAAAATCTAAAATAGATTTATTGGCTGGCTTTCCCATCCCTAGTTGGGTTAAGTATGTTTTTGCATTATCCTTAACTTGTTTTTCCGA
>CACGDL010000034.1 GCA_902571795.1 uncultured Prochlorococcus sp. | reverse complement strand
CGGAGATAATTTTGAAAGAAGGTTATTTTATACTGCTGTTACAAGAGCGAAAAAATTGTTAAATATATATTATTTAAATTAAATTTTATTTTTGAGAAATTAGTAAGATCTTAACCTCAAGATGTTAGATTAATAATTCGGCTCTGTAAGGCTAGTCAACAATTAAAGTCAATTTAGATATTTGTTGAATGCCTAATCAGAAGATAATTAGGCATTTAAAATGGCTTTTAAAAAAGATAGTAACTCTCTTAGTAGTGAGCAGGAAAAATCTCAGAATGAAGATGCTTCCCTGCTTGATTTAAAGAACTTAGAGAACAAAAAACAGATTGAGTCTCACCCATCTGAAGTATCGAAAGGAAATGATAATGAGAATGGATTTCTTGATTTTGGGTTTAATCAATCGATCTTAAATTCGTTAAGAAATAAAGGATATAAAAATCCAACTCCCATCCAAAAAGCTGCAATTCCGGAACTAATGTTAGGCAGAGATTTACTAGGCCAAGCACAAACAGGAACAGGAAAGACTGCAGCTTTCGCGTTACCTTTAATAGAAAAACATGCAGATAAGAAAGAATTAAATGCCAAGGTTTTAGTTATGACTCCTACAAGAGAATTAGCAACTCAAGTGGCAGAATCTTTTAAAAGTTATAGTTCTGAATCTAGTGATTTTAAGACGGTTGCAATATATGGAGGTACCGACTATCGAAATCAAATTTCTGCATTGAAAAGAAAAGTTGATGTAGTAGTAGGGACCCCAGGCCGAATAATGGATCATATAAGGCAAGGGACTTTTAAAATTAAAGATATAAATTGTCTTGTTTTAGATGAGGCAGATGAAATGTTAAATATGGGTTTTCTTGAAGATATTGAATGGATAATAGATCAACTCCCGGAAAATAAGCAGATGGTATTGTTTTCAGCAACGATGCCTAGTGAAATAAGAAATATAGCAAAAAAATATCTAAATGATCCCGCCGAAATATTAATCAAAAGTGTCAAAAAAGAAACTCAATTAATTTCACAAAAATTTCTATATGTACAAAGGCATCACAAGCTAGATGCTTTAAAAAGAATATTAGAACTTAATAACGAGGGAGTAATTATTTTTGTTAGGACAAAACTACTTACTATTTCAATAGCTGAAGCTTTAGAGAATTCAGGTCATACTGTGGCAGTACTTAATGGAGATATCCCTCAAAATCAAAGAGAAAATACTGTGGATAGATTAAAAAAAGGATTTATTAATATCCTTGTTGCAACTGATGTCGCAGCTAGAGGATTAGATGTTGAGAGGATAAAACTTGTTGTTAATTACGATTTTCCTTTTGACAAGGAAACATATACTCATAGGATTGGAAGAACTGGAAGGGCAGGCAGATCAGGAGAAGCAATTTTATTTGTTAATCAAAGAGAAAAATATTTTCTAAGAAACTTAGAAAACTCAACAAGAACTAAGATTGAAGAAATTAATATACCAAGTAATAAAATAATAAATGAAAAAAGGATGGAGAAACTTATAGAGAATGTTAATGAGAGTTCTTTAGCTAAAGATGAAAATGAAGAAAATAAATCTTTGATTATAGATGTACTAGATAATTTAAAAGAAAAATACTCTATGGATGACTCAAATATTGCAATGGCTGCGATTAATTTAGTAATAGGTAATAAATCATTTTTTGTTAATGAAGATGATTCTTGGATTAATAAACAAAGTAATACTGATCGAAATAGATCAAATAGAAATCTTAATAATCGTATGAGAAATTCAAATAGAAGAAATAATTATCAAAATGATTCTTTTGAAACCTACAAATTTAACTTTGGTAAATTTGATGGGGTTAGAGTTGCAAATATTATATCCTCAATCTGCAATTCAACTAATATAAATGGTAGATCCATAGGTAAGATACAGATTTTTAATGATTACAGTTTGGTCGATTTACCCAGAGATCTGCATAGAGAAACTAAAAATAAATTAAAAAAAATTAAAGTCAAAAACTAGGTATATAGAATGAAAGCTAGCAAATATAAATTCTTTATTTTTGTGAATCTAATAATCCTATTCAACTCTTTTAATAGTTATTATTTAGCTCAAACGAAACAAAATTCAATCATAAAATTATTTTGTCTTCAGAGTGTCAAAGAGGAGATTTTGAAAGCAGAAATGATATATAGTGAAGAAATTGCGAATGAAACTTGTGATTGTTACTACGAAGAATTTAAACAAACTGCAAGTCATCAAGATGCAAAAACAAAATGTAAATTAGAAACTAAAGAAAATTTAAATCATAATTGAAAAATTTAATTGTTATTTTATGAGTTCTAAGAACAATCAAAATCCAATAATTAGACTTTATTTAAATCTAATTGAAGAAAGAAGGTTACTATTTTTTGCTTTTCTTAGTTCCATAATTAATAAAATATTAGATTTAGCCCCCCCCTGTAATAATTGGTCTTGCAGTTGATATTGTCGTAAAGGAACAGAATTCATGGATTGCTGGTTTTGGAATAAAAGAAGTTCCAATACAATTGATTTTTCTTGCATTTGCTTCAGGAATAGTTTGGTCGGGTGAATCCTCCTTTGAATATTTATATTCGATCTTATGGAGAAACTTGGCTCAGCATTCGCAACATAAATTAAGAATAAAAGCTTATGAACATATCCAGGAATTAGATATGGATTTTTTTGAAAATGATAATACCGGAAGGCTATTATCTATTTTGAATGATGATATAAATCAACTCGAGAGATTTCTAGACCAAGGGGCTAATCAGATTATTCAGTTATTTATAACTGTCTTAATAATTGGGAGTACTATGATTTTTGTCGCTCCAAAAATCGCTTTATTTGCTTTCTTTCCGATTCCAATTATATTTTTAGGATCAATTAAATTTCAAAGGAAGCTTGCTCCAAAATATAGAGATGTTAGAAATAAAGCTGGACTGCTGGCTTCAAGACTTAATAATAATTTAAGTGGAATTCTAACCATAAAAAGTTTTACTAAAGAAAAATGGGAACTTAATAGATTAAATAAAGAAAGTCTTGATTATCAAAAAAGTAATAAGGCTGCAATTAAATTATCTTCTGCTTTTATCCCTCTTATAAGATTTGCAATCTTATTTGCTTTTATAGCGATTCTATTAATTGGAGGTTTCCAAACTTGGAATAAGACACTTGATGTAGGAACTTATAGTTTTTTAGTGTTTATTACACAAAGACTATTATGGCCTTTAACTACATTGGGGCATGTTTTAGATGATTTCCAGAGATCTATGGCTTCAATAGATAGAGTAATTGATCTCATAGATACTCCTGTAAAAATAAAAGATGGAAAAATAAAAATTGAACCTAAAGATATCAAAGGAGAAATTATTTTTAATAATGTAAATTTTAATTATCCTGGACGAGATTTAACTTTAAAAAACATAAATTTCAAAATTGAAAATTACTCAACATTAGGAATTGTTGGTTTAACAGGTTCTGGGAAAAGTACAATAATAAAATTACTCCTTAGAATTTATGATAGTAATAATGGTTCAATAACCTTGGATGATATTTCTATTAAAGAAATAAATTTGAGGGATTTAAGAAAGTGTATTTCTTTAGTAAGTCAAGAAACTTATTTATTTCATGGAAGTGTACAAGAAAATATTGCTTATGGCTCAATCAACCCAAGTCTTAAAGATATCATTAAAGCTTCAAAGATTGCGGAAGCTCATAAATTTATTGAACAATTACCAGATGGTTATAAAACTATAGTGGGGGAAAGGGGCCAAAGGCTCTCAGGCGGACAACGTCAAAGAATTGCCTTGGCGAGAGCTGTTTTAAAGGATGCACCAATATTAATATTAGATGAAGCAACAGCCTCAGTTGATAATGAAACAGAAGCTTTAATTCAAAAATCATTATCTAAAATCACCAAAGAAAGGACAACTATAGTAATAGCTCATAGATTAAGCACTATAAAAAATGCGGATAATATTGTTGTTATCGATAAAGGTAAAATAGTTGAAAGCGGAAAACATGAAAAACTATTAGATCAGAACAAAATATATGCTGATTTATGGAATGTTCAAGTAGGAATCTAGTATAGAATTTCTAAACTAGATTAGGAAGTTAAATGATTCAATTACATTACTAAACATACCGTCAACTTTATTCCATCTCTCCTCATTTGTTCCCACAGCGAAAGTATAAAGTGTTCCTCTATCAATTACGACAGTAGCTAATTCGTGTCTGGCCTGTTCATTTAAATTTAATACATATTCTAAGTCATAGAAAATATGATTGGATGCCTCCCTCTTATTGGCATTTATAAGTTTTACCTCTCTGCCTGAACCTTCGGGAGCAATGACTTTATCAATTAATGTTTGACCTACTTCACTTGGGCTTCCTAATTGCTCTAATTGAATCTCTTTATTTACATCAGAAATAACTAAACTTAGGGTCTCATTACTATTTATTAGATCATGATAAATAATTTCAGGTCCTCCATCGACTTTTACTCTGGTCCATCCTGTTGGATACAAAAAGGCATATCTCCCATCTGGACTTTGATAAGCTTCTAATCCCGCATTTAGTCCGCCACTACAAGCACTCAGTGTTAAACACAAAAAAATCAAAAATAAATATTTGAAAGGGTTAAATTTAATATTTTTCATTTTGTTTGAAATTACTATTTAAAAACATAATAAGACATTAAAAGCAAACAATTATGGCAATTCAAAATTTTGCGTCTAAATTATTCCTAGAAATAGTTTGATTTTGATTACTTATACCAAACCGCTTTCAAAATTAATTGGTCATTTTGAGAAATTCCCTGGGATTGGTCCAAGAACAGCGCAGCGATTAGCCCTGTTTATTTTAAAACAACCTGAAAGTACAATAAGAGATTTTTCAAAGGCTCTGTTAGATGCACATAGTAATGTTGGTCGTTGCAAAAAATGTTTCAATTTGACTTCAGAAGATGAATGTGAAATTTGTAAAAATACTGAAAGAAATCAAAAACTAATCTGTGTAGTAGCAGAAACTAAAGATTTGATTGCTTTGGAGCGCTCAAGAGAATTTAAAGGTGTTTACCATGTTATTGGTGGTTTAATATCTCCTATGGATTCTGTTGGCCCCGAACTCTTAGAAATAAGAAGCTTGGTAGAAAGAGTTAGTATGTCTGAAATAGATGAGATCATATTGGCATTGACCCCCAGTGTTGAGGGAGATACAACAAGTCTTTATATTGGAAAATTGTTAGCCCCTTTTACTAAAGTTACGAGGATTGCATATGGTCTCCCAATGGGCAGTGAACTTGAATATGTTGATGAAGTTACACTTGCAAGGGCGTTAGAAGGAAGAACAAAACTAAATTAGACAATGAGAGAAAATAAATGAGAGACAATAATCTAATCAAGAAAGAAAAAATCTTAAGACTTCCCTCTTGGATTAAATTTCCTATAAGTAAAGCTTCAGAATTCGAAAAAATACAAACACTTATCAAAAAATCAAATATTCATACTATTTGTGAAGAAGCAAGATGTCCAAATAGAGCAGAATGTTATGCCTCAGGAACGGCTACTTTCTTACTGGGTGGATCGATATGTTCTCGTTCTTGTGCTTTCTGTCAAGTAAATAAAGGTAGACCTAGTTCAATCAATATTGATGAATGTACTCAAGTCGCTGAAGCAGTGAAAGTACTAAATTTGAAATATGTTGTTTTGACATCTGTAGCTAGAGACGATCTACCTGATCATGGTGCAAATTTATTTATCTCTACAATTGATGAGATTAGAAAAATTGATTCAACAATTAAGATAGAGGTTTTAACTCCTGATTTATGGGGTGGGGGCAAAAATTTTGATGAAACTAATAACCTTCAGACTGAGAGATTGAAGATGATTTTAGAAAAAGATCCAATATGCTTTAATCATAATCTTGAAACTGTTGAAAGACTTCAAAAAGAAGTTAGGAGGGGTGCAAATTACAAAAAATCCCTAAATTTACTAAAAAAGTCAAAAGATATTGCTCCTCATATTCAAACTAAATCAGGCATTATGTTAGGTCTTGGGGAAACATTGGATGAAATAAAAAATACAATTTGCGATCTCAAAAAAATAGATTGTGATCAAATTACAATTGGCCAATATTTAAGGCCCTCTTTCAATCATTTGGCAGTTAAGAAATATTGGGATCCATCAGAGTTTGAATATTTATATCGCTTCTCTAAGGAATTAGGATTCAAGAAAGTATCTTCTGGCCCCTTAGTTAGAAGTAGTTATCATGCAGGTTAACTTTCTTCAATTAAAGAGAGTTTCCTTTCAAGTTTTTTCAATATGGAAATACATTCCCCGTTCATTAGTGTGCCTGCGCCTCCCCAAACCAATCTTAATAAAAGATCTACTGGGCTAGAACCAACTTCTTTTACAATTTTAAATCCTATTAACTTGAAATATCTTACAAGTTTTTTACTATAACCTTCACTATCAAAAATAGCTAAAAGTCTTGCTTTGTTGCTTGATTTTTTTTCAATTGCCCAAGCCATAGTTGTTGCCCATATTAATTCCGAAACAAAAGCAGGCGCTTTACTAAGTATTCTTAATGTATCAAGCTGAATACCTTGTTTATTTAGATAAGTCCAACCTTTCATTTCCGCCCAAATCTTAATTATGTTATCTTTCTGTTCTGCTATAACGATCCTAAAGAAACATAATCCGAGAGTTTCTCTAACTTGAATTTTAATTAATAATCCAATGTTTCCAGCTAATTTTTCTAATTCTTCAACCTTCATGATTTTGAAAATTAGTCCTTATGGATTTTATGATTTTCCACTTTTAAACTATCAATCTGTTTTTGTCTCTCTTCAAACCTTTTTCTATCATCATCACTGAATTGATCTATGCAGAAATGACATTGGATACCCTTTCTATATTCTTTTCTTTCTTGATCTTTAATCGAAACTGGCATGCCACATGCATGACAAATAGAGTATGAGCCTTTTTCTAATTCTTGGTCTAAAGCAACTCTTTTATCAAAAACATAACATTCACCTTCAAATAAGTTTTCTTCTTTTGGTATGTCATCAAGGTATTGAAGGATACCCCCTTTTAGGTGATATATATTTTTATAACCTTTCTTTTTCAGCAAAGTAGTAGCTTTTTCACATCTTATTCCTCCGGTACAAAACATTGCTATTTTTGTAGACTCTTTATTTTCTAAAAGGGTATCTAAATGATCATCTACCCACTTGGGGAATTCGCTAAAGTTTCTTGTATTTGGGTTTATAGAGTTCTGAAATGTACCTATAGACACCTCATAATGATTTCTAGTATCAATGACTATTGTATTTTGATTTTTAATTAACTTATTCCAATTAGCTGAGTCAATATAGGTCCCATTATTTTCTGAAGGGTTTATTTCGGGGACACCCATTGTAACTATTTCTTTCTTGATTTTTATTTTTAATTTTTTGAAGATTTTGTTTTTTGAAAAGTTTACTTTAATATTCAAATTTCTATTATCTGCATATTTATTAAGTAAATTGATAACAATATCAATTACATTTTTCTCAGCACAAATAGTTCCATTTATGCCCTCAATACCAAAAATAAATAAACCTGAAAGATCGTTTTCATTTTCGATTTCTAATAATTTATTTTTTAGATCAAGAATTAAGTTTTCTTGAAATGGGAAGAAAGAGTAAAGAGAAACTATTTTATAATTTTTGCCTTTCATAAAGAAGATAATGTTTTTTCACAATTTTCAAAATCTTTGTTAAATGATACTCCAACCTCTTCAAGAAGTTTTCTGTCTGATTGAAAAGATGGATTTGAAGTTGTGAGTAACTCATCTCCATAAAAAATTGAATTTGCCCCACATTGAAAACATAATATTTGGGCTTCTTTTGAAAGCTTTTCTCTCCCTGCACTTAGTCTTATTTTACTTTTAGGCATAAGAATTCTTGCTGTAGCTATCATCCTTATCATTTCAATAGAATCAATTTCTTTATTATCTTCTAAACCAGTGCCTTCAATAGCTACTAATGAATTTATGGGAACACTTTCAGGGTGCGGATTCATGTTTGAAAGCACTTCCAAAAGAGATGCTCTATCGCCATTAGTTTCACCCAAGCCTATTATTCCTCCACAACAAACATTTATTCCTGCATTCCTTACTCTTTTGATAGTATCTAGTCTGTCTTGATAAGTTCTAGTCGTAATAATTTTTTTATAATGCTCGGGACTAGTATCAAGATTGTGGTTATACGCGGTTAAACCAGCATCAGCCAGTCTGGAAGCTTGTTCTTCAGTAAGCATCCCAGCAGTAACGCATGCTTCCATCCCTAAATCTCTTACACCGCTAACCATCTCCAACATTGCATTAAAAGATTTCCCATCTCTAATTTCTCTCCACGCCCAACCCATACAAAACCTATCAGCACCCTCATTTTTTGCTACTTGAGCTCTTGCTAAAACCTCTTCAACTTGAAACTGTGGATGACTTTTGATTTCGCTAGAACTATAAATTGATTGGCTACAGTACGAACAATTTTCCTCACATCCCCCAGTTTTTACGCTGAACAATGATGCTAATTGAATATCGTATTTATTAAATTTCCTGTGAACGGTTTGTGATTCCCACATTAAATCAATAAGAGGCATATTAAGTATTTCCAAAATCTCCTCTTTATTCCAATCGAACCTAATTTCTTTTAATAACTGATTATTCGAATTAGCCATTTTTATTAGGAAATATATTGAGAATCTTCAAAAGATTCATTTGGTAATGATTCTATACCGCCGAAACGTCTATTTCTTGATTGGTAATCAATTATTGCTTTAAGAAATTCATGCTCATTGAACTCTGGCCAAAGTACGTCAGATATATAAATTTCTGAATATGCTAATTGCCATAATAAAAAATTACTTATCCTTTTTTCACCACTAGTTCTTATTAGTAATTCTGGATCCTTAATCCCTCTAGTTAATAACTCTGAATTAAATAATTCTTCATTAATTTCACTGGGATTTATTTCCCCAGAAGAAGATTTTAATGCTAGTTTTTTTGCAACTTTTACTATTTCTTGTCTGCCTCCGTAATTAACACAAACATTGAATAAAAATTTATTGTTGTTTTCTGTAAGTGATTCTGAACTAGATATTATTTCTTTTAAATTTTTTGGGAAAGGAGTTAAATCTCCAATAAATTTTATTTTTGTTGATTCTTCATGTATCTCTTTAATTTCATTTTTTAAAACTTCGCTAAAAAGATTTATAAGAAAATCGACTTCTTTTGTTGGTCTTGCCCAATTCTCAGTTGAAAAGGCATAAACAGTAATTACTTTACAACCTAAATTTTTTGCAGCTTTGAGAATATTTTTTAATACACTAACGCCCTTTTTATGTCCAAATGATCGGGGTAAACCTTTTCTAGTAGCCCATCTCCCATTTCCGTCCATAATTATTGCTACATGCTTGGGCAATTTTTGCTTATCTATTTTCATTAATAAGTCAGTAATTTTATCGTCTATTACTTTTTCTAAACTCATTAGTTAATCCTTTTTGTTAATAAAAATTTCTGATTTTTCTGACTCTTTTTTATTAATATCACTGATATTATCACTCGAGTCCGTCTTTTGGGATGAAACATTTTTACTTAAAGATGATTTATTTGCTCCCATAGAGTTTTGATTTCCAATCAATTTTGCAAGAAGTTCTTGTAACCTGCTGCTGGTAATTGGCCTTTCGAGTTTGCCTTGGTTTGCTAATGATAACGTACCTGTTTCTTCAGAAACAACAATACAAATACATCTGTCAAATCTTTCTGTAATTCCTAATGCTGCTAAATGTCTTGTGCCATATCTACTTATTCCTTGTCTTGAGAGAGGAAGTATTACGCCAGCAGAAATTATTTTATTTCCCTTCACAAGAACTGCTCCATCATGTAAAGGCGTATCTGTAGCAAAAAGATTTATTAAAAGGTCAGTTGATAATTGTGCCTCAATATTGGTGCCTGAATATAAAAAATCTTCAGGTCTTAAATCACTTCCCAAATCTACAACGATTAAAGCACCTCTTCTATTTTGAGAGAGTTTACCGGCAGTATCAACTAACTGAGTAATAGTAGTTGAAGTTGCTCTAAATTCCTTTGGTGGATTACCCAGTAACACAGCTAGCCTCCCAGTGCCTAGTAATTCCATTAATCTTCTTAACTCTCCTTGCCAAAGGATCGCTAATGAGAGGGAGCAAGCGAGGACTACAGCATCAATTAATTTTGATGTTAGTGGTAAGTATGCATATCTTTGAATAAACCATGCGGATGATACTAAAAACAAATATCCTCTTAGAAGCCATAATGTCCGTTGTTCTTTTACTCTAGAGAATAATAATAGTCCGAAACCAACAGCAAATAAGACATCTAATAAAAGCTTTAAATTTATAATCCCCCAGAAATTCACACTAAAAACAAAATTAATTTAAATGTACCTAATTTTGTTTGATAAAGCGATCAGGTAATACGTCATATTTTAAAAGATCCAATGGGGTTTCTCTTTTTTGAATAATTTCTGCCTCTCCATCTTTAACTAAGAGAGCAGCAGGTCTTGGAATTCTGTTGTAGTTAGAACTCATTGAGTTATTATATGCACCAGTGCCAAAAACACATATAAGATCTCCCGTTTTGCATTCAGCTAGTTCAATTTCTTTAAACAAAACATCTCCCGATTCGCAGTGCTTACCAGCAATAGTGTATTTATTTTTGGAATTAATATTAAGTGGATTACTTACTAAACATGCAGAATAATTTGATTGATATGTAATTGGTCTTGGATTATCACTCATACCACCATCAACAGATAAATATGTTCTGATACCGGGAATTTCTTTAAAAGCTCCAATTTTGTAAATGGTTAAACCTGCTGTAGATACAATAGATCTACCAGGTTCGCACATTAATGTGGGAAAATCTAAGTTGTATTTTTTACAAGCTTCAACAACAGAAAAAGAAACTGTTTTTACCCATTCATCAATAGAAGGGGGATCATCACTTTCTGTATAACTGATACCTAAACCCCCTCCAACATTTAGTTCCTCAATATTATGACCAAATTTTTTGGCGTCTAAGATAACCTTTACCATTATTTCTCCCAAATCCTTATGAGGGTCTAGTTCAAAAATCTGTGAACCAATATGAGAATGTAAGCCTTTTAATTTTAGATGTTTTGTATTGCTGATTCTGTTAAATAATATATTTAAATATTCTATTCCGAAACCAAATTTGCTATCAAATGATCCAGTTCTAATATATTCATGTGTATGACATTCTATCCCAGGAGTAAAGCGAA
>CACGDL010000033.1 GCA_902571795.1 uncultured Prochlorococcus sp. | reverse complement strand
ATAACTTTTCGAAAATATTAGATGCTATTAATCTGGGATTTGGTAATTTTATGAAACCTTCAAATTTTTTTAATTTTGGTAGCGATAATAAAAATACAAACCAAAAGAAGTGGGTAAGAAATGATAAAAATGATAATATAAAAGTCTGAAATAAATAATTTGGTTATTTGAAACATCCCCAAAAAACTAAAGTTCAACTAAGAAAGAATATAATGAGTTGGATTTATTTTAAAAATTCTTTTGATCACCAATATTTCTAATATCTTCGTATGAAATCTCAAAATAGCAAAGACCAAAAATCAGACTTTTCTTATAAAGAGACTTTAAATCTACTTAAAACTGACTTCTCAATGCGTGCTAACTCTGTTGTAAGAGAGCCAGAGATTCAGAATTTTTGGGCTAAAAATAATATTGATTTCCAATTAGGTGCAAATAACTCAGGCGAAATATTTACATTACATGACGGCCCTCCTTATGCAAATGGAGCTCTTCATATGGGTCACGCGCTTAATAAAGTTTTAAAAGACATAATAAATAAGTACAAAACCTTAAGAGGATTTAGGGTACATTACGTGCCTGGCTGGGACTGTCATGGATTACCTATTGAATTAAAAGTACTGCAGAATTTAAAATCTGATGAAAGAAAGAATCTTGATACTCTAAATCTAAGAAAAAAAGCAACTGATTATGCCTATATCCAAATTAATAATCAAAAGGAGGGTTTCAAAAGGTGGGGCATATGGGGAGATTGGGATAACCCCTATTTAACTCTTAAGAAAAGTTATGAATCTGCTCAGATTGGAGTTTTTGGGAAAATGTTTTTAAATGGCTATATCTATCGAGGTCTTAAACCTGTGCATTGGAGTCCAAGTTCAAGGACTGCACTTGCAGAAGCAGAATTAGAATATCCTGATGAACATTACTCAAAAAGTATTTATGTTTCTTTGAAAATCACAAAAATATCTGAGAAAATACTATTAAATTTGATCCAAGAAAATATTAATATCAAAAAAGATTTTTTTCAAAATAATTTTTTTATAACTATTTGGACGACAACACCCTGGACCATACCCGCGAATGAAGCAGTCGCAGTAAATCCAAAAATAAACTATGTTTTTGCAATTGATGAAGAGGAACGAATTTACCTTTTTGCAAAAGATTTATCTTCTGAAATAAGTAAGAAATTTAATAAAAATTTCAAGGTTCTTTTAGAGGTTAAAGGCTCTGAATTGGAAAATATTGAATATCAACACCCCTCTAAAAATAAAATTTGCAGAATCGTAATTGGAGGAGATTACATTACTACAGAATCAGGTACTGGAATTGTTCATACTGCGCCTGGTCATGGGATAGATGATTTTAATGTGGGTCAAAAATATGATTTACCAATAACATGTGTTGTTGATGAAAAAGGTAACTTAAATGAATATTCTGGTCAATTCAAAGGATTAAATGTTTTGAAAGACGCTAATGATTTAATTATTGAATATTTAAAGGGAAATAATTTGCTTATATTACAAGAAAATTATAAGCATAGATATCCTTATGATTGGAGAACTAAAAAACCAACTATTTTTAGGGCAACTGAACAATGGTTTGCATCTGTAAATGGCTTTAGATCATCTGCATTAAAGGCAATCGAGGATGTTCAATGGATGCCAGCAACTGGAAAGAAAAGAATTTATTCGATGGTTGTTGGTAGAGGGGATTGGTGTATTTCGAGACAAAGGTCATGGGGAGTCCCAATTCCAGTTTTTTATAAAAAAAGTGGTAATGATATTCTCCTTAACAGCGAGATAATTAATCATATTCAAGAACTTTTTAGTGAACATGGAGCAGATATTTGGTGGGATTGGGATGTTAAGAATCTATTGCCAGAAAATTATTCAAAAGAATCGGATCTATGGAAAAAAGGGACAGATACAATGGATGTTTGGTTTGATTCAGGATCTAGCTGGGCCGCAGTTTGTGAACTAAGAAGTGAATTAAAGTATCCAGCCGATCTTTATTTAGAGGGGTCAGATCAACATCGAGGATGGTTCCAGTCTTCTTTGCTAACATCAGTTGCAGTCAATAATAAACCTCCATATAAAAAAGTTTTAACTCACGGTTTTGCACTTGATGAAAACGGAAGAAAAATGAGCAAATCTTTAGGTAATGTTGTTGATCCAAATATAATTATTAATGGAGGTAATAATAAAAAAACTGAACCTGCTTATGGTGCTGATGTTTTAAGGCTATGGGTAAGCTCTGTAGATTATTCAGTAGATGTTCCAATTGGTTCAAATATACTCAAGCAACTTTCAGACGTTTACAGAAAAGTTCGTAATACTGCAAGATATCTTCTAGGTAATATTCATGATTATGATCCTACAATTGATAGTTTTGAAATTGATCAATTGCCTCTCTTAGATCAATGGATGTTGGGCAGATTAGTTGAGGTTACAGATCAAATATCAAATGCTTATGAAAATTATGAATTTTCAAAATTTTTCCAAATCTTACAAAGTTTTTGCGTTGTAGATCTATCAAATTTTTATTTGGATATTGCAAAGGATAGGTTATATGTAAGTTCTAAATCAGAATTCAGGAGAAGATCATGCCAATTTGTAATGTCAAAAGTTGTTGAAACTTTAGCCGTACTTATTTCACCAGTGCTTTGTCATATGGCTGAAGATATTTGGCAAAATATTCCATATTCAACTAAAGAAAAATCAGTATTTCAAAGAGGATGGCCACTCTTTTCAAAGTCATGGAAAAATCAAATTCTTAATGAGCATATTGCAAATTTAAGAAATTTGAGAGTTGAAATTAACAAGGCTATAGAAGGCTGTAGGAACAAACAAATTATTGGAGCGGCTTTAGAAACTGAAGTTAATTATTTACCTGAAGATAAAGTTGTAAAAGATTCACTGATTTGGTTAAAAAAATTTGGCAATCAAGATGTAGATTTATTTAGGGATTGGCTTATAGTGTCAAACTTCCAAGTTGTATCCGATTTGGATAATAATTCTTTGATAATCGATAAAAATGCACTTGGAAAAATTCAGATAGTAAAAGCTCATGGTCAAAAATGTGATAGATGTTGGCATTATCAAAAAGAAACTTTTAATGGAATCCAAAATACAAAATTGTGCAAAAGATGTTCAAATATTATTAATCTTGAAGTTTCTTAAATCCAGTTATTTTGATTTAAAAAGAAAACTGAGTTTTGATTTTCTCTAATAAAATTATCTTCGGTTTCTGTTAAGGGTGCTTTATAAAGTTTAAATTTTGTAAGTATATAATTAAATGCTATAACTTTCTTTTCTAAATCTATTTCAATTGGATGAGTTGTTGAGCTACTGAAACCTTTGAAAATAAGTATTTCTAATTGTTCTTTGTGATTTTCTTTTAGAATGAAACCTTCTAGTTTAAGTATCCTATTAGGTATTTCTGAACTTATTTTTTCAAGATTAATTATTAAATCAATTTCTGCCATTTTTTGAGAAGTAAGAGTTTCTTCCATTTTTAGGTAATTTGATTATTGACCATTGAATAAGACCTAAAATATATATAAATAAAGAAAATAATCCTAAAAATTTTGCTATCGGCTGAGTAAAGTTAGCTCCGAAGAAAAAATTAAATAAATTTTTTATAAAAATATATAAATTTGAAGAAGGCTGAAGCCATATTGCACACGCATCAGAATTAATAAAAGAAAAGCAATTTATATTTTGTAAACTCTGAATTAAGAAATTTAGAGATATAAAAGTTAACGCCCATCTCCATATTTTTGTAGTTGTGATAAGGAAGTGAGAAAAATCATATTCTCTTAATTCATCATTAATATCGTTCCAAAACCAAACTGAAAATGTCATTAATAATGTTGAAATATTTGTTATGAGAAGAGCATAATTATAATTACCTATCAAAAGTAGAAGGCTTATAAAAAATAAAAGGGATATTTTCCAATAAATTGATAGAAGTTTATTAACTGCTTTATTTCTTTTTTTAATTGACCATAAGGATAGAGTAACAGGAATACCAAAAATGAAAATTACTGAAAGTTGAAAGGATAGCCAAATAGAAAGTTGATTAAAAACGTTCAAAACTTTTTCTTTTTAAACACATAATAATTAAACATCAAACTGTTACTTTTGAACTTACTATTGTCATAGTTATGAATATTATGCATCTTTATATTATTGCCTAGAAATATATTGAAAATTGTATGAGACAGCATGTTAATCCGCTTAGTAGTAATTTTAATCAAATTGAGAGAATACCTTCTTTGAGTGAAATGTTTAGTGATTCTAAATTGAATCTTCATTTGGATATAGGTTGTGCTGCTGGAGAGTTTTTATTTGATTTAGCGTTAGATAATACCAGTTGGAATTATTTGGGAATTGAAATCCGCGAGAAATTAGTGAGAAATGCTAAATCAAAAGTTATTGAAAGAGAAATTAAAAATTTATATTTTGTATTTGGTAATGCTAATAATATTTTGAATGATGTCCAAAGTAAATTTATTATCAAAAATCTAAAAAGTATTTCTTTGAATTTTCCTGATCCATGGTTTAAAAAGAGACATTATAAAAGGCGTGTAATTCAGTCAGAATTTATTGATTTTCTCTCAAATTCATTGCAAAAAGGGACCTTAATTTTTATAAAAACTGATGTAGAGGATTTATTCGAATATATGGATTGCATTATATCAAGTAATTTTTGTTTTCAAAAAATAGATAAAAAAGATTTTAATTATTACAAAAGTTTTAATCCAAATAAGATTAAAACTAATCGGGAAAAGTATGTGATTCTTAACCAACTTGATATTTTTGAAAGGATTTATATAAAAATTTAATTCATATTAAATTTATTATTTTATTAATTTCTAAAGAGAGTTTGTTTTTTATTTCGCTTGATAAAGCATTAACTTTATTATAATTTTTGGCCTCAACTAGAACTCTTATTACTGGTTCTGTTCCGCTTGGCCTAATATAAACTCGACAGTTATCCGAATATATTGCCTGAAGTTTTTCTATAGTTTGTTCAATTAAGATTTTGGTTTTTGGATTTAATTTATTAATATTAAAGTCTAAATTGATATTTGTTAGTTTTTGAGGAAAAGGTTCGAAACTACTTCTAAGCCAATCATTTAAATTAATATTTTTCTTTTTACAAAATTTAGAAATTTGAAGTGCAGTCAATATCCCATCTCCAGAAAAGTTATTAATTTTAGAAAGTATATGACCTGACTGTTCACCTCCTAAAACGGCTTTTTTTTCCTTAATTGCGTCATGCACATATTTATCTCCTACATCAGTTCTATATAAAGTTCCTCCAATTTTCTTCCAGGCATTTTCAAAACCTAAGTTTGCCATTTGCGTTGATATTAGTAAATTATTTGTAAGAGTTTTTTGTTCCATAAGTTCTCTTCCCCAAAGAAAAAGAATGTGATCTCCATCTAATACATTGCCTTTTGAATCTATTCCAATTACTCTATCGGCATCCCCATCGAAGCTAAAACCCATATCTGCAGGACTCTCTTTTAATGCTTTTTTTAATGGTTCGAGGTTAGTAGAACCACAATTCATATTAATTTTCAACCCATTTTTAGAGTTATTGATAACCCTTACATCAGCACCAAGAGACTGAAAAATTTTTTTTGCGCAGGTTGTCGCTGATCCGTAGCATGTATCTAATATTATTTTCAATCCCCTTAGATTTTCTCCACCCATAGTTTGGATTAGGCTTTTAATATAAATATCTATAAGATGTTTATTTGTGTTTAGAGGGACCACTTGTGTAGGAACTGATATATTTTGGTTTGTCTCTTCAATTAAATTTTGAATTGAATTTTCAATGTATTTGTTAATTTTTTGACCATTATGATCAAAAATTTTTATCCCATTATATTCTGGTGGATTATGACTTGCAGATATCATGATCCCACTACTCAGTTTCTCTTGTTTGATTAAAAAAGGTACGGCTGGAGTAGGGCAGATTCCAATATTTATAAATTTTTTGCCACTTGCATTTATACCTTGTGTTATTGCCTGAAGAAGAATATCTCCACTAATTCTCGTGTCTCTTCCAATTAATATTGGATTTTTCTTCTCTAAAGTTGAACCTAGAGCATATCCTACTTTGTATGCTAGAGAATAGGTTATCTCTTCATTAAATTTACCTCTTATTCCATCAGTTCCAAAGATTGATTGCATAATTAGATTTCACGAATCAAAAAAATTTTTTGATTATTGTTCAATTCTTATTTTATCAGTTGATTAAAAGCTTATAGATTTCAATTCTCTTTATTTGTTTAAATTATTTAAGATGTTTTTATTTATTATTATCTAAAGGTGCAATCTGAAAGTCGAGAGCCAATTTTAAAGACAAATTTAAGAGCAATATTCATCTTGGTTATATCTATTGTTCTTATTTCATTGCTTTTGTTTAGAAATCTCTTTTTTAAATCAACTTATCTTCTAAAGAGTTTTGGAGAATCATCTGTTGACCCTGAAATAGCTTTTACAAATAATAAACCAACATTTTTAGAATTTTATGCTGAGTGGTGTGAAGTTTGCAAAGAAATGGCTCCACAAGTTTCTGCTTTTAAAGATGAATACGAAAAAGATATTAATTTTGTGTTTTTAAATGTTGATAATCAAAAATGGAGTAATTATATCCAGAAGTTTTCAGTCAATGGAATTCCTCAAGTTAATCTTTTTGATAGAAAGGGTAATTTAATATCTACTTTTATAGGTAAACAAAATGAAATAAAAATAAGAGAATCTATTAATAATTTAGAAAAAGAAGAGAAACGCTATGAGAAAGTTAATAATGGTGAATTTTCAACAATTCAAGAAAATAAAAATAATAAGGTTGGTCCTCGTAGTCATGGATAATTTTTACCATTCTAAAGATTTTGATACAATAGGAAAACTTTCTTTAAAGATAGACTTGCAATTTTGGGCAATAGATTTATGTTCTTTCTGGGTGCCGTGAGCTGATCTCAAATGAATGTAATGGATCCAAGATCTACATGATCCAGACATATAGATTCTTGTTGGGGTGGCTAATGGTAAAACAAATCTCGCACATTCCTTGGCTACTCCTTCAGCAAGTAAATCTTCATATAGTTCTGAAGCAGCCTGAAAATGTAAACTAATTTTTTCATTGAATCTTTTTTTTAACTCATCAGGGAGATCAGGAATTGAATTTTGTCTGTTTTTAAAATCTTGACGCCTCAACTCTGGTAAGGGAATATTACCCAATTGTGAACTATCTGCATATCTCTGTGAAAATTCCTGGAATGTAAAAGATCTATGTCTTAATATTTGGGCAGCGATACCTCTGTTAGTTTCTATTTGTAAGGTCATAAATGACTGTTCAAAAACACTCCAGTGTTCATTTTTAATGCAATAACTCAATAATTTCGAATAATCCTCATTGTCCTGATTTTTTGGATTACTTACTCTTGCAATGTAAGCCATTGTTTTTTCCGCATCAGGAGTTAGCGAAATTAGTTCAACTTTACTCATTTTAGATCTTTGCTAGAGTTACTTTCTCTGGTTGGTTTTGATACTTACCTCTTCTATCTTCATAGGTTGTAGAGCATGGATCACCTTCAAAAAAGAGTAGTTGGCATATACCCTCTTCAGCATAAATTCTGCAATCCGCACCTGAACTATTACTAAACTCCAGAGTTAGATGACCTTCCCAGCCAGCCTCAGCGGGAGTTGTATTAACAATTATTCCTAGTCGTGCATAAGTACTTTTACCAATACAGATTACAGTTATATTTTCTGGTACTTTCATCTTTTCTAAAGCTACTCCTAAACCATAAGAGTGAGCAGGAAGAATAAAAAAGTCTCCATCATTATCATGGTGAAGTACAGTTTTTTCTAAGTTATTAGGATTAAACTTTTTGGGATTCATCACAGTACCAGGAATATGTCTGAAAATTAAGAATTCTTTTGATGAAAGTCTTAAATCATAGCCGTAAGATGAACATCCGTAACTCAAAACTGGCTTTTGTTTATTGTCAGGCTCAAGATGCCTCACTAAATTTGATTGAAAGGGCTTTATCATTCCTTCCGAGGCTTTTTGATTTATCCATAGATCATTTTTTAGCATTGTTTTATGAGCGAAGTTCGGTAATTTGGTTGGCCATTAATAATAGTTCTTTAGGAATATCTGTACCTGTAAGGATTACATCTCCTGAAATAAATCGGTTTTCAAGTGTTGAAATCAAATCATCTTTATCGATAATTTTCATCTCAATAGCTAAACAAATTTCATCAAGTATGATTTGGTCATTCTTGCCAGACTGTAGTTCTTTTTTGCAAAAACTCCATAACTCAACAATAGATTCATAAATAGATTTTTTTAAATTTTTATTATTTTCAATTTCTTCTGAATTGTATTGATCAAAGGCATGTGATGATCTTACCCAGGTTAAATTACCGCAAAGATTTACTGCATTATCAACTCCTTGTTTAACTCCTCCCCTCATAAATTGTATTAAGAGAACTTTTCTACCCAGAGCAGCATTTCTTAAAGAGTCTCTAATGATAGATGTGTAGCTTCCTCGATAGGAAGATTGATAGATTTGAATTTGTCCGTTTTGTGTAAATCTTTTAACGTTAATTTTGTTAGCAGTATTTATGTTTTCAACATTAAGATTACTTTTGGAATAATTATGAGATGAACTAATTACCATTATTAAATTCTTTCTACATGCAGTATAATTAGAATCTATTGACGCTGCATATAGTGTAATTTTACTTAAAATAGTTGGAAGCAAGTGGAATCTGACAGAAAAGGGCTTATTAATAAAGTGATAAGAATTGAAAATTGTTACTGTTGATACAAGATAGTTTAAGGCGCCTCCTTAAATTTTTTAAAAGTAAAGTTATTTATGATACCTGCTTCACGAGGATTCAATCGCTTTAGTTCGCAACAGTCAGGACAAAGTAAAATTAACTCTGTTGGAGAACGTTTTCCAATCAACAGAACTTTAATGGAAGTTATTAAAGGTCTTGATGGTGCAAGCACAGAGATGGTTGAAAGATCTAAAACAATATTTTTCCCTGGGGACCCAGCTGAAAGGGTTTATCTTATAAGAAGAGGAGCAGTAAGACTGTCAAGAGTCTATGAGTCAGGTGAAGAAATAACTGTTGCTCTTTTAAGGGAGAATAGTCTTTTTGGTGTTTTATCTCTTCTAACAGGCCATAGATCTGATCGTTTTTACCATTCCATAGCATTCACAAGGGTTGAGATGATAACAGCACCTGCAAATTCTGTTTTAAGAGCTATAGAGGATGATGCTTCAGTAGGACTGTTACTTTTACAGGGGCTTTCAAGTAGGATCCTGCAAACTGAAACAATGATAGAAACTCTTACACATAGAGATATGTCTTCTCGTTTAGTAAGTTTTTTAATGGTTCTTTGTAGAGACTTTGGAGTTGCAGGTGAAAAAGGTATTACCATAGATCTAAGACTTTCACATCAGGCAATTGCTGAAGCTATTGGTTCTACGAGAGTAACTATTACAAGATTATTGGGCGATTTAAAGGATTCAGGCCTTCTTAATATTGAAAGAAAAAAGATAACAGTGTTTGATCCAATTGCTCTTGCAAAAAGATTTAATTGATTCATCATAAATTATGATGTAGGAAGTGTATGCAAAAGTGTGGCTTGGATTTTAATTGTTTTTTTAATATTACTAGGGGGATTAATTGCACCATTTGGAGATATTCTTGGAACAAAAATTGGTAAAGCAAGATTTAGTATCTTAAAATTAAGACCGAAAAAAACAGCAACTATAATAACGATTATTACTGGTGGTTTTATTAGTTCATTATCAATAGGGTTATTGATTTTAGTTAGTGAAGAATTCAAACAAAGGCTTTTTGTTGATATTCCTTTTTTGCAAAAAACTTTAGATGAGAGTAAAAAGGCCTTAATCCCTTTACAACAAGAGCGAAAGGAACTTGAAGGTAAAATTATTCAAAAAGAAAAGGAGTTAAATCAGTTAAAAAATAATATTAAAGAATTTAGGAGAGGAAATATTGTTATAAAAAGAGGACAAACTTTGTTTATTGCTGAGGTTAATTCAAGCTCAAATATAAAACTTGAATTGGCAAAAATCTATAATGAGGCTGATAAATTTGTTAGGAAGATTGTTATCCCAAATAATAAACAAGCAAAAAATATTCTTTTGTGGAGACCTAGTGATATTACAAAAATTGAGACAATAGCTGCAAGGGGTGGTGACTGGATTTTATTAATTAAATCAGCAACAAATGTTTTAAAAGGGGATAATTATGTTTTTATATCTCCTGATTTATTAGAGAATAAATTCATAGTCAAAAAAGGGGATATTATTACAAGTTCAATTCTTGCAGGAAGTGATTTAAATCTTAAATCAATTAATTTAAAAATTAAATCATTGCTTAGAGAAACAAGAGATGAAATCAAGTCAAAAGGATCACAAGTTAGTGAAATTAATACAAATGGAAATTTTGTAAAAAAAATTAGAGACTTTCTTCGAGAAAATCAAAATATCAAATTTAAGTTAGAAGTAGTATCTTTGAGAGATAGTAAAACTGTAGAACCCATAGTCGTTGAAATTAATATTTTAAAGATTGCATCATAAATGCCAAAAGTAATATCTATTGATCCAGGAAAAAGTAAATGCGGTTTAGTCTTAGCTGAAATAACTGAAAAAAAAGTTTATAAAGCGGTCATTCTTAAAAGTGAATTACTTGAGAATTATGTAAGAAATTTAATTACCGATGAGGACATATCACAAATTATTATTGGCAATGGTACCACCAGTAAAGAAATTAGAGAAAAACTATATTTTTTTAAAAAAGAAATAATAATTTTTGAGGAAAAAAATACTACCTACAGGGCTAAATCAAGATATTTTGAGCTTTTCCCAATTACTGGTCTGAAGTTTTTAATGCCTAGGGAGGTTTTTATTCTTAATAAAAACCTTGATGCGATATCAGCTTTGATAATTTTAGAAGACTATTGCAAAATGAAGTTTACTTTGAATAAAAATATAGATTTTAAAACTTGGCTGAAATAGTGAACTTATATTCGTTCCCTGCTTCAAGTTCATAATCTTTTTTTAATAAAAATCTCAATAAAGCATCCTCAATTAATGCTCTTCCCAATGGTGGATTTACAGTTAATAAACCTTTTTGAAAAAACCATGTAAAATTCCATTTAAATTGACTAGCTTCTACAACCCCATGAATTTGCTTTTTTGAGAAGCAATATTCATTAATACTTAAATTGGCAATCGTTTCAGGTTTTGAACGCATTTCTTAAGGTTGGACTTCATCAAAAGAATTTAATTCATTGATTATGTATGCTTCTTTTTTAGTATTTAGTTGTTCTAGGGATTCTATTACTCTTCTATACACTTTCTCCAATATTGATTTTTCTTCTGGAGAAATATTTCCTAATACATGTGAAATGGTATTGAAATTATTTTTAGCTTTTATTGGAGGAGGTGATCCTATGCCAATTCTTATTCTTTTAAAATTTTGTGTCTGCAATTGTTCAATGACGCTTTTAAGCCCGTTATGTCCACCTGAGCTTCCTTTTTTTCTAAATCTTATTTTACCAAGTGGAAGATCTTTATCATCGACTATTATGTAAATCTGATCTAAATTTATTTTGTACCAATCAATTATTGCTCGGATAGCATAACCGCTGTTATTCATAAACGTATTTGGTAAAAATAATCTGAAAGTAGAATTATTGATTTGAAATTCTGAGCTGCAACTTTT
>CACGDL010000032.1 GCA_902571795.1 uncultured Prochlorococcus sp. | reverse complement strand
AAATATTAAAAAAATTTCAATTAATGTATATGAAATAATTTTTGTTCTTGTTTGTATAAGAGATCTATTCGCCATTAATTGATTTCTATTTTTGAGAAACTTTTTACTAATTTGTCTAGAGCAATGATTTGTTTAAGAAGATCTTCGAGTTTTGATAATGGTAGCGCAGATGGTCCATCGCAAAGCGCATCATTAGGATTTGGATGTGTTTCTATAAAGATTCCTGCTATTTTTGTAGATGTTCCAGCTAATGCTAAGTCAACTATTTGCTCCCTTCTTCCACTAGACTTGATACTATTTGTTTCTCTACATTGTAATGAGTGAGTAACATCAAAAATAAGAGGAATATTAAAACATTTTTTCTTCATAATCTCAAAACCTAGGAAATCTACGATTAGATTGTCATAACCAAAGTTTGTACCTCTTTCACATAGCAGAAGATTTTTGTTACCGTAGTTCAAAAATTTTTCAACAATATTTTTAGCTTGATTTGGACTAATAAATTGTGGTTTTTTTATATTAATAATTTTCTTTGTTTTAGCCATGGCCTCAATTAAATCAGTCTGCCTAGCTAGAAAAGCTGGAAGTTGAATAACATCACAAATTTCAGCGGCTTTTTCAGCCTCTAATGGTGAATGTACATCTGTAATAATGTTAATATCTAATTCTTTTTTAATTTCCTCCAAAATTTTTAATCCTTTTTCAATCCCCGGACCTCTAAATGAATTTATTGATGATCTATTGGCCTTGTCGTAAGATGCCTTAAAAATAAAGTTGATTTTTAATTTCTTACACAAATTTTTGATTTCTTTAGCAGTTGAAAAAGTTAAATCAATATTTTCAATAACATTCAACCCTCCAATTAAAACAATAGGCTGATCATTCCCTATTTTTGTATTATTTAAATTTATTAATGAATTTATCATATTAAAATATTTGAGGTTTATTAATTAATCTATTGATATGATTAAATCCTTAATGATTTCATAATACTATAATCGATCTTATTAAGATTATATTTCAAAAGAAAATTATCAAAATGAAAAAAGAAGATAATCTCATATCAATTTTTATAGGTTACGATTTTAGAGAGAGAGCTGCTACAAATGTCTTAATCGACAGTATTTATCAAAAATCATCTGTTCCAGTTTCTATAACTCCTTTGGTAACTTCGCAGCTAAAAAAACAGAAACTTTTTTATAGAGAAAGAGACAAAAATCAGAGTACAGATTTTTCATTTACGCGGTTTTTAGTTCCAAATTTGATGGGATATAAAGGTTGGGCTATATTTATGGATTGCGATATGTTGTGTAGGGTTGATATTTCTAGATTATGGTCTTTAAGAGAAGAAGATAAATCTTTAATGTGTGTAAAACATAAACATAATCCAAAATTTGATAAAAAATTTTTAGGTGAGAAGCAAACAAAATATCAGAAAAAAAACTGGAGTTCTTTAATGTTATTTAATTGCGCAAAGTGCAAGGCTTTAACTATTGATTATGTAAATAAGGCTTCTGGATTAGATTTACATCAATTTAAATGGTTGAAGGACGAATCTGCAATTGGAGATATAAATGAATTTGGCTGGAATTTCCTGATTAATGTTCAAGAGCTTCCAGAAGATAGAGAAAAAATTAATCAAATTCCTTTAATGCATTGGACGTTAGGTGGACCTTGGTTTAGAGAAAATGAAAACTTATCAGAATTTGATAAAGAATGGTATGAGGCAAGAGATGATTCCATGAGAATTTAAAGTTATGTATGTTGTTGTTGCTATCCCAGCAAGATTGAAATCAATTAGATTGCCAAATAAAGTGCTGGCAGAAATTGGTGGTGAACCAATGATAAAGAGAGTTCTTACTCAATGTTCAAAAGCAGAATTAATTGATGAGTTGTTTCTCTGTACAGACGATGAATCTCTAAATAATAAAGCAATTGAGTGGGGATTTAGAAGTAAAGTAACAAGTAAAAATTGTGATTCAGGAAGTTCAAGAATTGCTTCGATAATAGATCAATTGACTCTTAATAATAAATTGGAAGATTCCCTAATAATAAATGTCCAAGGCGATCAACCATTTATAAATCCAAAAGTCATAGATCAAATGGTTATTTTCGCCAAGAGTAAGAAAGAAATACCAAATGTAATTACTCCTATTTATAAAATTAAAAATAAAGATATTCATGATCCTAATTTGGTTAAAACTTTAGTTACTAGTAATAAAGAAATTATATATTTTTCAAGATCAGCTTTGCCTTTCGTTAGAGATAGAGATAAAGAAGTATGGAAATCTTTATATCAGTACTGGGGACATGTCGGTATTTATGGATATAGAGGGGATATCCTTAAAAGGTGGAATTCTTTCCCTAAGTCGGAATTAGAGAAATTAGAAAAGTTAGAGCAATTAAGACTTATCAACGCAGGTATAAAGTTTAGTGCTTTTGAAGTTGAGGGCGATTTTTTATCTATTGATACAAAAGAACAACTTGAATTGGCTAGGAAAAATTTTTCTGATTTTTAGTTTTTCTCAGCCCACCCTTTTTTAAGAATATTTTTGTAAAGTTCTCTTTTTTCTAATAGGATATTTGCAATTTCTCTAATAGCTCCGTTTCCTCCAATACTTGAAAGAACAATATTTGCAGAATCCTTTACAGATTTTACCGCATCATTTGGAGCAACAAAAATTCCTACGGATTTTTTAATTACTAAATCATTAAGATCGTCTCCTACATAAAGAACTTCTGAATCCTGCAAATTTAACTTCTTTTTTAGATCTATTAAAATTTTTAGTTTATTTTTGACTTCAAAAAAATAATGTTTTATTTCAAGTTTTTTTAGTCTGTGAATAGTACTATCTGATTTGCCACCGCTAATTAAGGCAATTTTTATATTTGCTTTTTGGAGAAGTTTAATTCCTAAGCCATCTTTTACATTAAATCTTTTAGTTTCATTACCTTTAGAGTCTATATACAAATTCCCGTCGGTCAAAACTCCATCTACATCTAAAACAATAAGCTTAATTAAAGATAATTTTTTTCTAAGAAGAAATTTATTTATGAAGTTCATCTAGTAATCTTTAAGTCCAGATTGAATTAAATCATGTAGTCTCAACAAACCTGTACACTTTGATTCACAATCATAAACCGGCAGAACACTTATACTTTTTTTTCGATTATTTTCCATCAACCTTAGCGCTTCAATTGCTAGCTCTTCTTCTTTAATGATTATTGGGTCACTTGTCATAAAAGTTTTAGCTTTTAATGTTGACCATTTTTGGGGATCATTTCTTTCTAATGTTCTTCTCAAATCTCCATCGGTTATTAATCCAATTAATTTCTTTGTGGCACTACTATCAAAAACGCAACAAGCTCCAATACCGTCTTTTGTTAAATACTCAATTATTTGGGTTATACCCATTTCTGGCAATAGATATTTTATTTTTTTAATAGGAATCATAAGATCTTTTGTTTTGAGGGTTAATTTTTTCCCCAGATTCCCAGCAGGGTGGTTTGTTGCAAAATCAATTCTTGAAATGTTTTGCCTTTCTATCCAAACTGCAGCTAGAGCATCTCCAATAGCTAATGCCACAGATGTACTCGTTGTAGGCGCTAGGTTGAGGGGACATGATTCTCTGTCAACAGAACTATCAAGAAAAGTGTCGCAAATTTCTTGTAATGATGAATTTCTATTACCTAAGATGCCAATGAATTTTATGCCTCTTCTTTTTAAATGAGGGGCGATTTCTAATATCTCCCTTGTTTCTCCGCTATTTGAAATAACTAATGCAACATCATCAGATTCTGCAATACCTAAGTCTCCATGTAATGCATCTAATGGATTTAAATATAAGGAAGTTAAACCTAATGAAGAGAAGGTAGCAGCTATTTTCCTTGCGACAATCCCACTCTTGCCAACCCCAGATGTAATTAATTTACCACGACTTTTAACGCAACTTTTTAACAATTTAAAAGTTGCTTCAACTTGATGGTTATCAAGTTTTTCTGCAGTGTTAGCAATTGCTTTTGCTTCAATTAATAAACAATTAGTTAATGCTGACAAAATATATATTGGAACAATAAGTATTTACCTAAAATAATAATCCGACTGCAAATAATAAACAATATTGGAGAAAAATTCATAAAATTTATATTTTTATTCCCTCAAAATACTTTGTATTCCAGCTAAAAGAATCCAACTTGAAATACTAATTCTCAAATCATAATATTGATTATCATACATATGAGATAAAGCCATTAAAAAAATTGATGCCCACCATGCTTTATCAAAGTTATTTGTTAGTAGATTAATATTATTTTTTAAATATATTTTCCGAAAACTTGTAAATATTAAGTTGGTTATAAAAAAAACTATTAGGAGTGAAGTAATTATTCCATAATTTATAGCAATATCAGTTAAAATATTATGTGAATGCGTAGTAAATCTCCCCGTTCGTAGATAATATAATACTGAGAATGAAGAAGCTCCATAACCAAGCATCCATTTATCTTTAATCAGAGATAGTACATTCCTCCATATAATTAATCTATGGGAGTTTGAAAAGCCAATTTCATTGAATTTCAAGCAAAAATTATCAACAAAAATATTTTCTAAGAAGTTATTATTGATTAATTGATCAAATCCATAAAAACATACTATAAGAAGGAAAATCATGAAAATAGAGATTGGTATTAAAAAAAATATTGATGATTTGCCTAAAATTAAAATTGAGCTTATTCCAATATTTAACCAACTACTTCTAGAAAATGTAAATAAAGAGACAAAAATAATAAGTAAGCAAATTAACAAAGAAATAAGTTTTTTTGATTTGCTTTTTTTCTCTAAACAAAGGGCTAATGAGAACGGGAAAACTAAACTTAACCAAGCGCCCGCATAATTCGGATTATTAAAAAGCCCAGTTAACCCTTGGCCATTTTCTAATGGTCTCGAAAACCATATAATTAGACCGTTAAAAGCCTCGAAAGGGCCATAGATTTTCAAAAAATATTGAAATATTCCACTTACTAATAAAGGTATAGTTCCTATTGTAAATAATATTGATACCTGCCTTCTTTTCTTTGTTGAGTCTAAAAAAGATTGAAATCCAATAAAAAATACGAAAAGAGGGATCCAATTAGCCAGTCCAAACCATGATAAGGATGGAGACCAGGAATCATATGGGAAGTTTCTTGGGAACGATTTGGATATAGAACTTATAAACATGAGGACCGAGGAAATTATTAAACAAAAATTTATTTTTTCGTTTAAAAATGAATATTTTCTTTCTCTTAAACTTATTATTGTTGATGCAAGTAAAAATATAACCGAGATTGCTGGGGCTGATAAAAGTAAAAAAACGCCAATCTTAAAATAATATTTTGCATATTTATAAGAATAAAAATGCTTAATTTTTGCTAAGCATATGGTCATTTGATATACATTAAATAAGTATTTATTAACTTTTATTTTAGTAGTTTGAAAGGTTCAAATAGCATAAAGAAATCGATACTTGAATAAAATATTAAAACCGCTCTCTTCAGGATTCGAACCTGAGACCCACTGCTTAGAAGGCAGTTGCTCTATCCAGCTGAGCTAAGAGAGCTCGACAAATAAAACTATAATCTAAATCTGAATTCTCTTCAACTTAATAATTAACTTTAGAAATACTAAGGGTTTGAAAATTAAAATAAATTTTTTTAAAGGAAATTTACCAATTAAGGCTCTTCAAGTGTTTTTTTTGCTAATACCCATTTGGAAATTTTTTTGTCCTTATAAATGGGTTTTAAATTTTCGAAATTTTTAACATTTTTATTTGTAATCCATATCAAATCCTTTGATTTAATTTCGCTTATGTCTCTAACTCTTTTTAATTGTTCTTTTGAATACAGAGCAATTTTAATAATCTCTGAAAGCTCTTTATCTTCTATAGATTCTGGTGTAAGAACAAATGTTCTAGAATTATTATTTATATTTAATTCGGAATTATTTAAATTATTCATAGCTATTTTTATATCAGGGCTTCTGTTATTTAATTGCCCCGATTGAACTAATAATAAAGTAGCTAAGTAAGGTCCTAATAAGAAAGCAAATATATTTAATTTTTTTTGTATAAAAATATTTATAAGTAAATTAGGTGTAAAAAGAAATAATATTGCCATAAGAAAAATGATCATATCCATTTTTTCATCACCTAAAAAATATACTTTTTTTAAAAAAATATAGATAAAAGAGCTAAAAACTATAAATAAAATACTAAATACTGTTTTATTTATAATTCGTTTCTGCTTGGAAGTTATACTGTAAGCGAAATGTGAAATTCCATAGCTTGCAGAGATTGCGAGGAAAGGGAATGCTTGTAATGAATAGTAGGGGACTTTCGTACTAAATAGACTCAATAGAAAAATTAAAAATAAAGGGTAAATAACTAATAAATAGTTTTTTTGGGCATTTAAATTTTTCTTTATCAAGCTTATTCCATAAATGGAAAAAGGAGTCCATGGTAAAAATGAAATTGGTAGATTCCAGAGATAGTAATAAAATGGCTGGCTAAAAGTGTTGCTTTTTGATAAGCTTAAAAGCTTATTATTAATTCCATTTATAAAATCTAAGCCGTATAAATTAAAACTTAATATACTCCAAAATATAAATGGCATAAAACCTATTAAAAAACCTATATAGAAATATTTTTTTGTTAATAAATTTCTTTTATAGATTAAAACATATGGAGAGATTGCAATTATTGGGATTATAACCATGTAGGTTTTAAGAAAAAAACATAATCCTACCCAAGTTGAACTTAATAATATTTCGTATTTTTTTGAACTTTCAGAGGATCTAATTAGGAAAAAGATTCCTACTATTTCAAAAGCAACTAATATGATATCTTGTGTGACCAAATGAGTAAAATTAATCCATAAAAATGTTGTTATTAGGATTAATGGTGAAAGCCATTTATAGTTTTCTCCAATTAAAAGTCCATGAATTTTGAAAGTAAAATATAAAACTATTATTGAGGAGATTAATATTGGTAAATGCGCAGAGAAATAATTAAACCCAAATAATTTATAAAAAATTGCTATTAAGATTGGCAAAAATGGAGGCCTATCAAATTGGATTTGTTCAAACCATTGTGGCGTAAGCCAATTGTTATAGTCTAAAACCCATTTTCCTTGCAATGCATAGTATCCTTCATCAAAAGCTATGTAACTTTTTTCTCCAAAGTAAAATAATAATGGTAAGCAGACAAAAAGGATGTAAGAAAAATTATTTTGTAAATTAAATCTCAAAAAGTATAAAAAAACTTTATCGCTAATTTTTTTCATTATCATAAATTCTTAAAATAAAAAAAATAACTTTTCAAAGTTTTATACTCTGCTTTAATTCTTAACTATATTTTATAGTATTTCTAAATTAAAAATATTTATTTAGATGTTAATATGGATTATTAAATAAATTTTTAATAACCAGGTGTCAAAAAGAATTACAGAAAAAGAGATAAAAGACTTGGTAAATGATTTTAGATCTGGAATATTATTAAAAAGTTTAGTTGAATCCTATGGATATTCCAAAACAACGATAAATAAGTATTTGAAAAAAAATATAGATGAAAAGGAGTATAATAGACTCACAAATAGTCGAATATTAGATAATCAAATTTCAAATAATAATTTCTCAAAAGTTAATCATGAATCCTGTGATTTGCAATCGGACTTTTATGAATTAGAGCCTTTGGACGTTCATATTGATCAAGAATCAAGAAAAGAATTATCTTCTATACCCCTTAATCAAATAAATTTCCCCCCAATGGTATATATGATTGTGGATAAGAATATTGAAATGAAAACTAAGCTTCTTAGGGAATATGCATCTTGGCAATTCTTGCCAGAAGAGGACTTGAATAGAAAAACAATAGAAATATTTTTTGATATAAAAATAGCTAAATCAATGTGTAATAAGGAGCAAAAGGTTATCAAGATACCTAATACAAATGTTTTTCATATTGTTGCGCCAATTTTATTATTAAGAGGAATTTCAAGAATTGTAAGTGAAGAGCAATTAATAACGATTTAATTTTTTGATCTATTTTTTGAAAAAATATTAATATTCAGAAAACTTCCTGCAATAGATCCGAAAATAAAGCTTGATCCTATAATAAATCCCACAGGTAAATTAATGGTTTCATTAAATATTAGGTTTACTTTTGTTTTATTTGTACTATTCTGAATCCCTATAATCAAAAATAAAAAAATAAAAAAGTTGAAAATAATGTTAAAGATTATTTTATTAAAGTAAATTCTCATTTAAGAATGTTTATCTGATCTATGTAAATTATAAATGATACTTTTAGAGATATTTTTTTTTTGAGCTAAATATTTTGATGCCGCAGATAAACTTAAACCCGCATTAGTTAGTTCATATAATTCTCGTTTCAAAATTGACTTATTCATCTCATCTTTAGAATCGTTATTTATTCCTTTTAAAACAATGGTGAATTCTCCTAAAACTTCTTCTTTTTCAAAATATGTTAGTACTTCATCAATATTTGAGCCAATATGTTTTTCAAACTTTTTTGTCAATTCTTTTGTTACAGTAATCTCTCTTGTACCTCCGCAAAATTCTTTTAATTCAACTAACGTTTTTTTTAAACGATGAGGAGCTTCGAAAAATATTGTGGTTTTTTCATTTTGACTAATTTCTTGAAGCAATTTTTTTCTTAAGGCTGTTTTTTTTGGTAAAAAACCTTCGAATATAAATTTTGAAGAAGGGTAACCACTGGAAACAAGAGCTGTTATAACCGCTGATGCACCTGGAATGCATATAACTTGTATTTCATTTAACTTCGCTTCTCTGGCTAATTCTTCGCCAGGATCGCAAATAGATGGCATGCCCGCATCGGTTACCAATGCAACAGAATTTGATTCTTTTAGAAGCTTTATTATTTGAGGTATTTTCTTTCTAGTGTTATTTTTATTGAAACTAATTAAGGTGTTTGAAATCCTATGCTTAGTCATTATTTTTTTTGTTTGTCTAGTGTCTTCGCAAGCTACTAAAGAGACATTCTTAAGTATATTTAATGCTCTGGAAGAAATATCACTTAAGTTTCCTATAGGAGTGCCGACTAAATATAAAATCCCTTCTTCTGGCTCTTGCCCTCTATGAGATAATGAAGAATTAATATTCATATTGTGATTAAATTACCAATTGGGGCAGATATAAATAATATTATCGATAATTTGCGGAGTATCAGCTGGGAAGCTTCTGATATTTTGCAGTATTTCTCAAATTTAATCAAAGAAAACAAAAATCATGAAAATATTATTCAATTTAAGGATAAAAATAGTCCTGTAACTTTAGCAGATTTAAAAGTTAATGAAAAAATAATTCAAAGAATTAATCAATATTTTTCTCATTTTGGTTGGGGGATTTTAAGTGAAGAAAACGAAAATTTTGATTCTAATCAACCTAATAAATTTTCTGAATGGCTTTGGGTTATCGATCCTCTTGATGGGACAAAAGATTTTATCCAGGGCACTGGAAATTATGCTATGCACTTAGCGTTAAACTATAGAAATAAACCTTATTTAGGAGTGGTCTTAATACCTTCTAAAAAAGAAGTTTGGTTATCTGATGGAGAAAAAGTTTGGGTCGAGAAAAGAAATGGATATAAAGAAGAAAAAACATTAACAACAAATAAAAGTCTCAATGAAATGACTTTGGTGACTAGCAAAAATCACAGTAATCAATTATTGAATAATCTCATACACAAAATTAAATTTAAGAAAAAAATCGTTATGGGTAGCATTGGATGTAAAATCGCTTCAATTATAAGAGGTGAGAGTGATATATATATTTCTTTATGCCTTGAGGGGGAAAGTTTTCCCAAAGATTGGGATTTTGCCGCACCAGAAGCTATCCTCAAAACAGCTGGAGGTAGGATAACAAATCTTGAAAACGAAGAACTTGTTTATGGCAAACCTAATTTTAATCAGAGGGGAATTATTGTAGCAACTAATAATAAATTTACTCATAAAGATATTTGCATACAAATCAAACAAATTATTAAAGAAAATAATTTGTTTTCTCTAAACTAATTTAGAGGTGCTACTGGCGTTGGGGTAGGTTCTGGATAATTTATTCCATTATTTTGTGATACTCCTCTTAAAGTAAGATTTATTCTACCCCTACTATCTATTTCTCTGACTCTTACAGTTACTTCATCTCCCTGCCTTACTACATCCTCAACTCTTTCAACTCTCGCTTCAGATAGTTGTGATATATGTACCATTCCTTCCTTACCAGGAAGGATTTCAACGAATGCTCCAATTGGAATAATTCGCGTAACCACTCCAGAGAAAACTTCTCCCTCATGTACTTTTCTGGTTAGCCCCTCTATGATCTTTTGAGCTTCTTCAGCGGCAGCACCGTCGTGGGAGGCTATTGTTACGATACCCCCGTCTTCTATATCTATTTTTGTGTTTGTCCTTTCCGTAATTCCCTTAATAGTTCTTCCACCAGGACCGATAACGGTTCCAATTAATTCAGGATCTATTCTAAAACTTAAAAGTCTTGGAGCATGTGGGGATAGTGACTCCTCAGGCTTATCAATTGCTTCTTTCATTTTCTCTAATATATGAATCCTTGCTGGTCTAGCTTTCTTAATGGCATCAGAAATTACCGTTACTGGTAAGCCTGTGATTTTCATATCCATTTGTAATGCTGTTATCCCCTTTTCTGTCCCAGCAACCTTGAAATCCATATCTCCAAGAAAATCTTCAATGCCTTGAATATCTGTAAGGATTCGTATTTCTTTATCCTCTTTAATTAAACCCATAGCAGTGCCACTAACAGGAGCTTTTAGAGGAACACCCGCATCCAATAATGATAGTGTACTTCCGCAAACAGATCCCATTGAAGTTGAACCGTTTGAACTCAAGACCTCACTGACAACTCTGAGTACATAAGGAAAAGTCTCCTTACCAGGGAGAACCGGAATTATTGCTCTTTCTGCAAGAGCTCCATGTCCAATTTCTCTTCTGCCAGGAGTTCTCATTGGTCTAGTCTCTCCTACAGAATATGGAGGGAAATTATAGTGATGTAAGTAAGTTTTTTCTGTACTGGGGTTAAGGTCGTCCATCTCTTGCGCATCACTAGGAGTCCCCAGTGTGGTAGTAGATAAAACTTGGGTTAAACCTCTTTGAAATAAAGCAGAGCCATGAACTCTTTTTGGGAGAATTCCTGCAGATGCTGTAATCTTTCTTACTTCATCTAAATCACGGCCATCAACTCTTTTCCCATCATTAATTATTTGCGACCTCATTAATTTCTTTGTAAGTTTTTTAAAGTCGGAACTTAATAACTTATCATTATCTGTTATTAAAACTTTTAATTGGTTGTCATCTTTTAATGATTCAATTTTACTTATAGTTTCAATTTTTATTTTTTCGATTTCAGAATCCCTCTCCTCTTTTGATAGGTCAAATTTCTTTAATACAATCTCGATAGATTTTGTACAATTTTTCTCAAGATAGGAGGGCAGTGTTTGATCTTCTTCTGGTTCTGCTGGCTTAATGTGTTTTATACCTAAATCTTTTAGTAAATCTTCTTGAGATTTAATAAGTTCAGTAACAGCCTCGTATCCAAAATCTATTGCTTCAATAGTATCTTGTTCAGATAATTGATTAGCCCCTGCTTCTATCATTACAATACCATCAGGAGAACCAGCCACAACAATATCCAGATCACCTTTTTCTATTTCTCTATAACTTGGGTTAAGGATGAAATCATCTCCTATTAATCCAACTCTAACAGCTGCCATTGGGCCGTAAAATGGTATCTCACCAAGCAAGGTTGCTATTGAAGCTCCTGTAACAGCAAGAACGTCTGCAGGCACCCTTTCATCGAGTGATAAACAGGAAGCTACTATTTGAATTTCATCTCTCATCCAAGAAGGGAAAAGAGGTCTCATTGGTCTATCAATCAATCTTGATATTAAGGTCGCTCTTTCTGGGGGACGACCCTCTCTTCTCATAAAACCTCCTGGGATTCTTCCTGCAGCATATAGTTTTTCCTCGTAATCACATATTAAAGGCAGAAAATCTGCGACTTCTTTTTTTGAAGTTTGTGTTGCTGTAACTAATAAAGAGGTGTCTCCACACTCAATCATTACTGATCCATTTGCTTGAGGAGCATATAGTCCTGTAGT
>CACGDL010000031.1 GCA_902571795.1 uncultured Prochlorococcus sp. | reverse complement strand
TTGAGGGATAAATCTAGTTCTAGCTAAGCACAATTTTCTTACTTAGCTATTCCTATTTTCTTAAGCAATTTCAGGTAAGGCAAGGCCCAATTACCAAAGGTAAAAGAGATTGTCGTATTTTTTGTAGTTGGCAATAATGTTTTAGAACGTAGATAGGCTAATTTAGAAAATTTCTTAATAGTCTCTGCTTCTAGATTATCCATATACAAATTTTTTTGAACACCTCGATTTTTCTTCTGTGGTAAAAAATTTTCTATAAACCATAAAACTTGATCTAAATTTGATTTATTGGATAAGGTTTTAATTTGTTTATATTTCTTTTTAAACATCTTTATTTACCTCTTAATTGCTAAATTAAATTTGCCATTTATAAAATTTAAATCAATAGTAAAAGCATCGAAATTATGCTCTTTTTAATAATCGATAATCAGAAAAATAAATTAATAATCACATTGTTTTTATAAAAACCAAAAAGGGGTATTAAACCCCCTCTTATTGATCAGTTTCAAAAAAGAATTTAATTTTTTGAGTCTTTCAATTTCATTTCTTTTTGTGTTTTCCTGATTCTTTCTTCAAAGACGGATCTTCTGTATGGAGTAACTTCTCCACTTTTAGTTGCCAAAAGTTGTGCTTCATATAGCCTATTGGCTTTTTTGATTTTTTCTCTTATTTGTAAGAGGTTATTCATGGTCTTTTGCAGTTAATGAGAATCCCGTTCCCTACTCCCATTTCATGCGTCCAGTGATATAAACTTGGATGAACGTTAATGCACAATAACATCTTCAAAAAAATTCCGCGAGAGTAATTTTTACTAATTTTTCTCAAAAAAATAAATATAGTATAAATATATAAATAAGCTCCTAATGATACGTAAATTAAGATAAAAAAATTGTTTGCGACCCATCATTATTATCCTGAATCATTATTTTTTTATTTGGGAAAATATCCGATAATATTCTTTTTAAATTTGAATTATCTGAAGGAATTATATTACTCATATTTTTTGAATTAATTTTCCAATTTTCATCTACAAATAGTTCATTATCATCACCTTTTTTATTCTCCAGTGATATCTTATTCAGAATTTTAAGTATAAGTTCTGAATCATAATCTTTAAATTCTTCAGGGCTCTCTTTTAAATTTTCAATCATATTTTAGAAATCTAATATTTCTAAATCTTGCATGAGAAATTTGAAAAATACAAGGTATTAATTACCTAAAAATTTATCTCAAGATAAAAAATCCGGATGCAATTAAAAAAATTTTCTCTAGAAAATTTAATTCCTAAATTGCTTAAGAATGATATTTAAAAAAAATTAATTAATCATTTACAACATTTATTTACTTGTTAACTTGCAATTAAGCGATTAAGAAAAGATGCCTAGAGTAATTAACAAAAAAATTAGACTTTTAAGATGGTTAAACTCAGGCATGATAGTACCATTTATAATTATGGCCGCATCCTCATCAATCATTCTTTATGGTGTTTTATTTATCCTAATAAAATAGTTTTATAATTTAAGCAGCTAAGTTTTCCTCAGATTTAGACATAATCTTTGCAGCTTTTTTTAATAAACTAACTACTTCTTTTCTTCCAACTGCATTATCAGCTTGACGAATTAATTCAGCATATTTTTTATTTATTTTTTTCATAAATAGTTTTAATTTAAAATTACAACACTTCAAAATGGTGTCAATCGTAAATAATTCTCATATATTATTTCTTTGATTATTTTTGCACAATAAAAATTCCTCATTTATTATCCTTAAAGTTTTTTTTAATTGATTATGCCAAAAAATCATAAATATCAAAATTAATAATCCTTTTAATTAAGCTATATTGAAGGATTTGAAAACATAAAATAAACCTCCGATTAGGATCAATATTGAAGCTCCATAAAAAAGAAAAGGGATAATTGGATATTTATACAATGTAGACCTTACTTTTTGTTGTATGGCTTTTTTATCAAGTTCAGGCAACTCTATATCTTTTGTTTTTTCTCTAGGCGGAATACCTAATTTTTTTCTTCTCTTTGCCTCTCCCATAATTAATACTGAGGAATTCCCATACAATTTAAATAATTGTTATCAGCTAAATCTAAAATTTGATTCCATTCTTCATGAGATGTTTCCAAATTATTTTTAAAATCTTTTTCAAATTTAAGAATACATCTTTTTTCTATATTTTCTGAAGAATTATAAATTCTTAAAAAAGAAACACTCAAATACAATAATGATGAAAAAACTATAATTATTTTAGCAATTCTAAAATTATTCATATTTTAGATGATATTGCCTAATAAATAAATAAGGTACTTTTTGGTTTTATAATTCATTTAATCTATTTAAAACAATTTTCAAATGATAAATTCGATAGATTTTAACCATTTGCCTATTAAGGATTTGGTTGTTTCAGGGTTAATAATCTTTATAATGTCGACGATTATTGCCAATATTTATGATCCATTATTAGGAATAACTTATGCATTTGGAAATATACTTACTCTTACTTTTTTGAGCTGGTTATACAAAGAGACTTGGAGTGATCCAAGGAAATAAATATAATTAAGATAAAAAATAAATAAACAATTACTTCTGTATTTTTAATTTTGAAGAATACTTTAAATTAACAATGTAAGTTGCGACAAGAGAAAGTATCAAAAAAAATAATAAGCTTTCCAAGGTAGATTGGGGCATAACCATGAGTAGTACTAAAAATGCTATATCTTTAAAGAAACGAATTCTGAAAAAAAATCAACCCTTTCATTATTTTTTATTCTCAAACTTATAAATTTAATTTTCTTATAAAAACTCTGAGATTAAGATTGATTTTAATTTGAAAAATATTTTTCTGCCCTCCTAAAGGCTTTTATTGCTCCTTTATAATCAAGTTTTTTTAATTTTTCCTTACTTTTTTGTTCTAGCATTTTTACCATTTCATTTCTCTTTATTTCATCAATTTTCAGCTTGTGATCGAATATAAGATCAAATTTTGAGGAATACAATCTAGATAATTCTTCTCTATATTTTTCAATAATTTTTTCATCACAAGATTTGGATTTCAATATGGCATTAGCCTTCTTTTTGTCATTTATTGCACCTTTAAAATTTCCTAGTTTAAATTTCTTTTCACTTGATCTCGTTAACTTAATAATATTTCCCAATATCAATTCATTAGAATCTTTCATTTATCTATCTGACCCATGTTAATGCTATCAGAATAATGAAAAAACAACTTATTTTTAATATTCAAATAATTAAATCATTAACCAATAACAAGTCCTTTTTCAAGAAGTAAATCGAAAACCTCCACACTTTTTGTTTTGCCAAATTTGGGGGGCTTATGTAAATCTAATATTTCAGCGAGGCACATAATCCAATAAGTATCTTTTTTTAAATTTAGACCTTCGCAAATATGGGCGGGGGCTGATTTAAAACAGCCAAATTCTGTTGATATATTAATGTTCATGATTTGAGTTTCAAGTTCCAGACTTAAAAGTTCTATTTCTTGCTCAGAAAGGGATGTCCCAAAAGAGTATGATTCAATTAAGAGTTGATAATTCATAAAAGATTTATTTTTTCAAGAAATCCATCGAGTTATTTTTGTACCCGCATAAATATGCACTGAAGCTTCAACAATAGGTTTTGTTTCAGGATTGATAAAATATCGTATAGAACATTTTCTGGTCCTTGAAAAATTACAGTTGCCATTTGAGGATCATCTAATGATTTACCAATATAAAATGTTTTAACTCCCATTTCTTTAAACATCGACTGCTTTTCCCCAGCATTCATATGAGATTCATATTGTTCAAACATATTACTTAGTTGAAAATCTAGAATAGTCGTTTCAATAGTCATAGCAGTAATAAGATGTTTTTTAGATTTTAAATCTTTTTGAAAAATATAATTGAATAAAGATTAGTTTTTATTAAGCAATGTATTAACTAATTTTTATTTATGGGTTATAAATCAACTATGAAAAACAGATTTTAATTTTGGACTCAAAAATTTCTCCAAGAGAACAATGGACTAGTAAGTTGGGATTCATTCTTGCAGCTGCTGGTAGCGCAGTAGGTCTTGGTAACCTTTGGGGTTTCGCCTACAGAGCCTCTCAAGGTGGAGGCGCTGCTTTTGTACTTTTATACATATTAATCGTTTTAATTGTATGCCTTCCGGTATTTGTCGCTGAAATGGCTTTAGGAAGAAACGCCACTGCCAGCACATTGCTTGCACCAGTGAAGTTAGCGGGGAAAAATTGGTATCCATTAGGAATTCTTTTCTTTATAGCTCCCTTGGGAATAGCATCATATTATTCAGTCATAATGGGGTGGACCGCAGATACCTTGTTCCATTCATTATTTTTTGGATTACCAAAAAATTTAAGTGAATCAGAAACTTTCTTTGGCTCAATTAGTAGTGGTAGCAGTGTTTTGTTGGGGCACTTATTAAGTCTCGTTCTTACAGCCATAATAGTTTCATCAGGGATAAAAAAAGGAATCGAAAAGGTAACACGATTCTTTATGCCTATACTTTTTATAATTCTTCTATCTCTAGCAATATGGGCCACTTCACTTTCAGGCGCATGGGAAGGTTATAAAACATTTTTGTTTAAGTTTGACTTTGATGAATTAAGGAACCCTCAAACTATAAGAAATGCTTTTACACAAGCTTTCTTTTCTTTAAGTTTAGGAATTGGAGTTATGGTAACTTATGCTTCCTATCTAAATAAAAAGAGTAATCTTCCAAAACTAAGTGTTGGAGTTGCTTCATTGGATACTTTGGTGGGTCTTATGGCAGGACTTATTACTTTTCCAATTGTTTTAACATTTGGTTTAAGTGATGCTATTTCTGAATCAACAGTTGGGGCATTATTTATATCAATTCCTACGGGCCTTGGTTCATATGGAGCGGTTGGAAGAATTGTAGCTGTTGCATTTTTTGCACTAGCTTATATTGCAGCAATAACTTCCTCTGTTTCATTATTGGAAGTTCCAGTTTCCTCTTTAATCGATAAATTTGGTTTTAAAAGAGAAAAATCTGTTTGGTTGATAACCCTTTTCCTATTCTTAGCAGGCATTCCTTCTGCATTGAACTTAAACATTCTTGGAACTATTGATTCGATTTTTGGAGGCGTATTACTTATCTTTGGTGGATTCTTGGTTACTTTCTTTATGGGATGGGTAGTACCTGGAAAGTTTAATGAAGAACTTAGTGATTCAAAAGTTGGAATCAAAACGACACGTTATTTAAAATTGATGACAAGATGGGTTGCCCCCCCCAATTATTGGTTTTGGACTATTTATTAGTGTGTTTGATTTGCTCAAAGGCTGGGTAAGTTAAAAATATATTAAAAATAATAATGTATAAAATTGAATTAATTTACTGCGATATAGTGCAAAAATACGGGGTAGGCACAAAGCTTTAAGCTATTAAATTTCTTATATGTTTTTTTAGAATTTTGAGCAAAAAAAATTTAATCAAAAAAACAAGTATTAGCAATGACTCCTATTTAAGACTAATTATTATGAAAATTTCCTTTTGAAATTTTTCAGAGGCAAAAAGTTTTTTCAAGACAATAAATATACTGCAGAACCTTTTTTTAAATGAAGTATTAAATTTTAACTTCTATTTAATCTCAAACGTGTCGGCAAAAACCATCCCTAATAGAATCTATATAAAATATATATAAATGTTTAATTTAAAAAATTAGAACGCCTACAAGAATAGATAACAAATTTGATGTCAACAAAATCTGATTCACTAAAGGTAAAGCTTACAGAAAATTTTTCTGAATTTTCTCAACTATCTGACTATTCTTTTATAAATTCTCTTAAAGCAGATCCTCAATCAACAAAAGATGGAAATGATCATAAGCCGCGTTCAGTATATTCAGGTCATTACGTACCAGTTGTTCCAACCGCTATTCCAGAACCAGAATATATTTCCCATAGCAACAAACTTTTTAAAGAACTAAAGCTAAGCTCAGATCTTACTAAAGACCAAAATTTTTGTCGTTTTTTCTCAGGGGATATTTCTGTTGCTAATTATCCAATGAGTCCTGTTGGTTGGGCAACAGGTTATGCATTATCAATTTACGGGACTGAATATACCCAACAATGTCCTTTTGGAACTGGCAATGGTTATGGCGATGGCAGAGCAATTTCTGTTTTTGAAGGTTTATTCAATGGGAAAAGAATGGAAATGCAACTTAAAGGAGGAGGTCCAACTCCCTATTGTCGAGGAGCAGATGGTAGAGCTGTCTTAAGATCTAGCGTTCGAGAATTTCTTGCACAGGAATTAATGGATGCCTTGGGAATCCCTACCTCAAGATCTTTAACACTTTATGTCTCACGTTCAGAAATAGTTAGAAGACCGTGGTATTCCAAAGGGTCTAGGTATTTTGAGCCTGACATCATGATTGATAATCTAGCGGCAATTACTACGAGAGTCGCTCCATCTTTTTTACGTGTAGGCCAGATTGAACTTTTTGCAAGACGAGTTCGGAATAATGCGCATGATGAGGCACTCAATGAACTAGAGATGATAGTTCAACATCTAATTCATAGAAATTATAAAGATGAAATTGAATATGAGATTTCAATTGAAAGTAAAGTAATTAAACTGGCATCTTTATACAGATCAAGACTCATATCACTTATAGCTAACTGGATGAGAGTTGGTTATTGCCAAGGTAATTTCAATAGTGATAATTGTGCTGCTGGAGGTTATACCTTGGATTATGGCCCCTTTGGATTCTGTGAATTATTTGATCCAAGATTTCAACCATGGACAGGTGGAGGTGAACATTTCTCATTTTTTAACCAGCCTTCTGCAGCGGCAATAAACTTTAAAACATTCTGTTCATCTCTCAGTCCGTTACTTTCGCAAAGCAAACAAGATCAAGAAAAGTTAGATCAAATCGAAAAAGACTTTTCTGAATTAATGAATAAGGAATTGATGAAAATGTGGGCAAACAAGCTGGGTTTAGAACATTACAACGAAACTCTAATAAATGAATTTTTTAATCTCATGGTCATTTCAAAAGCAGACTATACAATTTTGTTCCGTAAACTCTCTGAAATACCTGATAACTTAGATTCTTTAAAAAAAAGTTTCTATTTACCAATTGATGATGAGCTCAAAAATAGGTGGGAAGTATGGCTTCAAAACTGGCAATCACTCTTGAAGAAAGAGGGAAATATTAAAGCGAAATCAGCATCAATGAAATCCCTTAATCCAGTCTATACTTGGCGCGAATGGATGGTCGTTCCCGCATATGAAGAAGCTGAAAAAGGAAATTACAAAAAAATAAAAGAGTTACAGGATGTCTTTAGCAATCCATATATAGAACAATCCTCAGAATTAGATCAAAAATATAATCGACTAAAGCCAAGCCAGTATTTTAACTATGGAGGAGTATCTCACTACAGCTGTTCTTCATAAAAGTTTAATCGGCATACTGATAGAACAATTTTGAGAAAAATCTTACTTATTTATGGCCGTAGGCATTCCAACTACTGATACAACTCCCACATGAAGTATGGCCGGTTTCTTCCCAACATTTTTCACATAGTGGGGGCCCCCATTATTACTCTCTATAAATGCATCACCTGCTTTAAAGAAATTAATTTCTTCGCCCCTCACATGCTTTAATCTTCCTCTGGTTACATGAATCAACATTGGGGAAGGATGAGTATGAATGGGAGTTTTCAAGCCAACTGGAATTTTTACTTTTAAGAGTCTTAATTCAGGCTTACCCTCGAGATAATTAAATTTTTTACCACTTAGTCCTTTTGAACTTTGAATAATAGGTATAACTTCAATCTTTTCTTCTGCAAGAGAAGGTTGTGGTAAAGCTAAAGTCCCAATAAAAAGGAAGCAAACTGGAATAAATTTTTTTAATTTCATTAGATATTTGAGTTTCACTAATAATAGGTAGTTTGCAAAAATAATAAACCAATTTATTTTTTGTATAACTTTTCTAATTGCTTAATTTCCTCTCTTAAATCCTTACCTCTATTATTTAATTTATTATTCTTAATAACTATTGGGATAATCCACCAGGCTTGAAGACCTAAAAAGATAAATACTAGGATCAATAATTCAAAAGTACCAGGCTGCATTTGATAAATAACCCTTCTTTGTTAATAACATTATTCTAAAATTTATTAAACATTCATGAGATATTAAATATTTCTAGGCTGCCTCTAATTCAATGTTAAGTTCAATTCCCTTTGAAATGATTGCTTCTTTAAATTCAATAAGTTTAGAAATTATTCTTTGCTTCTCAGGATCAGTTTTATAGGTATCATCTACAACTTCCTGCATTGCAAGTGTTACTTTTTGTAGTTTGATTTCTAGATCTTCCCTGTAATTCATAAGCTTAAAGAAATTATCTTATTTATTAAAAAACAAAATAATTATTAGTAAATAAGTACTTAACCTTAAAATAATTGACAGCAAAACAAGGAGGATATAATTTATAGTACAAACGTATCAATAGTAAACCGGCCGATTAAAGGTAAAGTATGGATCCTAAGTACTCATTTGGTTGTAGCACTAGCAAACCCAACGGATGCCTACTAAATCCCGAAGGCAGCAGAATTATCTTTTTCGAAGAATGCAAAAATTCTCCTCTAGGTTTAGGTAATTAGTAAATTAGGTCTTTTAATAAACCGAAGGGGGTTTTTAACCCCCTTTTTTTATTAATTGCATTAAAAAGATGATTGAAAATTTTCAATCCAATTCATGTATAACTATAAATTAAATCAGGGTTTGAAAACAATGTAATCGTAGATACCAACAGTCTTTTTATTAATTGATTATAAATTAAAGACACGAGTTAACCCGTTCCAATTTGTTGACTCTGAGGTTTTAACCGTTGACTCCTTATCTACTTCTAGTTGTGACTCGCTAGTTTCAAGATTCAAAAACGGTAAACACATATTTAAAATTATGGAAAAAAAAATCGCAAAGAAATACGCCGATCTTATAGTTCAGGCTAACAATTCAACTGGCAGAAAAGAAGCTTTGTCATTGATTAAACAAGCAACAAAATTAAAAACCAAACTTGATCACTACGAAATGATGTAGTCACTTAAAATCTACAGGATATTGAAGATGAGGTAGAAACTAGTTCTTTTTTTATCCTGCTATAAAAAATACTAAGAGATTATTTAACTTCTCTGCTTTAATAAAATATCGTGGAATTAACTGAGCTAATTAAGGATTACGTTGCTACAAAATTATTATCAAGTATTGAAATTGATTTTCTTGAAGGAGAATTATGGGAAACCACTCAACATATTGCAGAAATAAATACAGTTATCAAAGCTCCAAAAAATATATGCAAGAAATTGGGACTAGATGAAAAATCTTGCTGGCAATTATGTTGCGCAGCCGTTCTTGACTCCTCAAGACCATTAAAAAATGGACAAAATAGAGTAGATGATTTTAAAAAATTAATTAATCGATATGAAATTAGCTACATATAAACTAAAGACTCAATGATACGTTTACTTATTGCATCAATTCTTTTTTTTACTCCACTAGGAGGTTTTGCTGATGAAAAGCAAAGAGAAATTGAGAATGAAGCTATAAATCTTGTTAATAAAAAATATGGAAAAGGCTTAGAAAATAGATTAAAAGGAACGGGAGTAACTCCCAGTTATCGAAGCTGGTATGAAAATGATTGTTTTGTAAGTATTGCAGCAGGTACATACCAAGAAGATACTTGGTCGGCAATGGAGTGGTTTAGCGTTAATGTCTGTTCTGAATCAGCTGAAATAATGGAAAGTGAATGAAGGAAATAAGACGCCTATTAGTTCTTCAGCATTTAGAAATAGAGGGACCAGGTCTTTTTGAACAATATGCTAAGGAAAGAGACTTAAAAATAGAAATTATTCGTTTAGATAACAAAAATACTCTACCGCAAACAAAAAAAGGTGACTTAATTTTAATTATGGGTGGACCAATGGGAGTTAAAGATATTGGAAGCGAAAGATATCCATGGCTTAAGTTAGAAAGAGATTTTATAAAAAAAGAATTAGAAAATGAGAGACCTATAATCGGTGTTTGCTTAGGTGCTCAGTTGCTTGCGAGTGCGGCTGGAGGAGATGTAGAAATTCTTAAATGTGGATCACCTCCAAAAGCATTACCAGAAATTGGATGGTCTCAGATTTTTATAGATAAATCGTTTAAAGAATTCAAAGCACTGTTTGAAGACCCTTTTCATGTACTGCATTGGCATGGAGATAAGATTTTATTACCTGATAAAGCAGTACTCATTGCTAGTAGTGCGCGTTGTAAGGAACAGTTTTTTAGGATAGGTAATTTTGCTTACGGATTGCAATTCCATATAGAGACGACGGAGAGAATGATAAATAACTGGATTAAAGAAGATAAAGAGTTTGTCCTTAAAGGATTAGGCTCAAATGGTCAGGAAATTTTAAAAGAAGAGAATAAAAAATATATTGATAAAACTTTTTTAAAAAGAAAGCTTCTAATAAGTAGATTATTTGAATTATTAGATAATTAAAAAGGGAATAATTAATCATCCAGTAAAAAAGGGCTTGATAAAGCCCTTAAAAAATTTAAAAAGGATTTTACTAGAAAATACCTGGAAGAATTTGACCAGTAAAATAATAAGCTCCTACAAGAGCAAACATTCCAAGCATTGCGGCTTTACCATTAAGCTTTTCAGCTTTTTCGGTCATGATTTTTTTTGCGAATTCCATAATAAAGTGAATTAAATTATATCTAAAAACTAATTATTCAAATTTCAGAATGATGTAGTTTTTTCTACCAAATTGATATCTTTCTAAAGATTTAAAAATAAATACTTAAACAACGAATTGAACTCTTAATAGTTTTCGAGCCAATCTGTAAAGCGCAGAAAGCCTAAAAAACGACTATTTTAAAATTTTATGTCGCAATTATGTAGCAATTATGTAATAATTATCTTGAAAATAACTTAATTTCGGCTTATTACTTTACATTTGTTAATAGTAGTGTTACATTAGTTAACAATTACAAAACTTCAATGGCTAATTCAAACGTTACTACTGAATCAGGCGGCAGACAGAATATGTTTCCTACTGAAACACGTCCTTACATAGATGAGTCTGTTTCATACGACAGCTACCCACAAAATGCAGAAAAAGTTAATGGTCGTTGGGCAATGATTGGCCTTGTTGCATTAGTAGGTGCTTACGTTTCAACTGGACAAATTATTCCTGGCATTTTTTAATGAGTCCACTTTCAGGTTTTTTAGCCGTAATTGTATTCATTACAGCCATCCTCGTTGCTTATTTAACCAAGCAGTTTCAACACGAAAATTTAAATTATTCATCTTCTAATCAAATGAAAAACACAAACACAAAAATCAAAACAATCGAAAAAGAAAAAGTTGTTGCGGAAACTCTTAACGGCAGATTCGCAATGCTTGGATTAATTGCTGCTGTTGGAGCATACCTAACAACAGGTCAAATAATTCCTGGTTTCGTTTAAAACCTACTATTTAACAATTCTACAAATCAGAAAAATGGAAAATTCAAAAACAACTTATTGGCAAAACGCTGAAAGAACTAATGGAAGAATGGCAATGATGGGATTATTTGCATTAGTTGTAAATTATGGCTTATTCGGATGGATAATCCCAGGAATTTTTTAAAATGAATTTAGGCTTACTTTTTCTTAAAGTAAATACTTTGGGAGTTATAACTCTTTCTGAACTTGATTGGATAACTAACCATCAATCTGAATTTTCAAGGCTAGATATGGCTTTAGTTATTAAAATCGGCCGTCTTATGGATTCTGGAGTAATAGAGATTGATAATAGATTGCCTGTTTAATTTTTAAAAATTGATAGTCATGAGTGTTTGTCAATAGGGATACTGACAAACACTTTTTTATGAGAAAAAGTATCTGAAAAAAAAGAGATTGTTTCATAGCTAAAAACAATCTCTCAATTACCTAATTCTTACATGAAAATTTCAAGTAAGCTTTCAGATTTTAACTGATTTGTTTTTGTAGTAAATCCGTAAAAATGCTTTTGTTATTTATCTTTTTAAACCACCTCTTTTTATCCAAAGGAACCATGTAACCCAAATAGGAGGAAGGAATCTGATTAAAAAAGAAATTTTATATATATAAAATGGGGCATTTTCACTTTGAAATAAATTCATCAAAAAGGAAGATATAGTTACCCAAAGTAAAATTATTAATATATTTGCACCCAACAAAGCAAACTTATTTTGTTTGAATATTTTTGGCATAAGGTAAATTTTTTATATTCTTAATTTTAAATAATCTCGGGAAATAAATAATACATTTTCAAAAAAACTTCAAATTTAAAATCCATATCCAAATAAAAAAAGTACTAAATTTCAATCCCTCTCCAAATAACAATCCAAAAGCGATTGGAGGAGAAAATATTAAAAAAAGAATAGAGAATAAACTAAATAACACAAATGATCCTCTTAGAAAAAAATTCTTTCTTTTTTTTCTTCTTAGATTTTTTAAGGTATTCCACTCCCATTCAATAAACCTGTAGAATTTTTCTGATAATAAAAAAAAATACTTCATTAATATTATTAATTTCTATCGGCTTTTCTTATTTATAAAATTAATTTCACCTGTTAGCAATAAACCTTGTCCCCTTCTTCAGAAAGATAGTAAATTTTATTTTCTGAACTTACGAAAAAAGTTAATCCCTTATATTGTGATCTTTTAAATTTATCTAATCTAAGTTTGTGTAAATCCCAATTATCAGTACTTATGTCAGGATTAAATTCTTGTTCTTTTAAGAAAGGTACATAAGTTGGAATAATTCTTGTTTTTTGGGCAAACCCTCTATTTCGTTTTGAATAAAAAAGTAATAAAAATAAAAGTACAAAAAAAAGAATTGATAATATATTTGTCATTGTCAATTTTTCTAATTTGAAAAAAAATTTATTTTGGAGAATCAAGAACTTTTTACAATAAATTTCTTAGTAAGTAAAAAATCCTATTTTTATATTCTTGTATTTTTGAATACTTATCAAGGGGTTACCTAAATCGGATTATAAAATGAGTCACATTTTCAACATGACTCAAAATTCCATGAATACTCCTTATGCAAAAAGAGTAGCTGAAAAATTTAGAGAGGCTCAAAACTATTTAAAAACTAATGGTTTTAGTAGATCAACTAAACATTTACTGGAAGATATTGAAAATTCTGTTGAAAAATAATGCCAATACCCCCTCACTTACCACAACTACAATATGGTTACGATGATGGCTTTACAACCATTGTTTTTGGGTTAATAGGAAGTTGCTTAGGATGTTTCTTAATTTTATTAATTTCATTTTTTGAATTTAAATTGAAAAAGCAAAATAGTAAGCCTTAAGAGACTTATTAAACATTAAATAAGAACTCCATTACATCACCTTCGTTAACAATATATTCCTTACCTTCACTTCTTAAAAGACCTTTAGTTTTTGCATTGGCAATTGAACCTGAATCAATTAAATTTTGATACGAAATAGTCTGAGCTCTTATAAATCCTTTTTCAAAATCAGTATGAATTACTCCTGCTGCCTGTGGCGCAGTCATACCATCTTTTATGGTCCATGCTTTTGTCTCCTTTTCTCCGGTGGTGAAATAAGTTTTTAATCCCAATAATTTATATGTTGATCTAATTAAAGAACTTAATCCCCCTTCTTCTACTCCTAAACCAACAAGGTAGTCTTTTTTATCTTCTGGTTCTAACTCTATTAATTCAGATTCGACTTGCGCTGATATTTTTATACATTCTGTATTTTCATTGTTTGCAAAACTCTGAACTTTTGATGAGAAATCATTTCCTTCAGCTAAATCATTTTCATTCAAATTTGTTGCATAAATAATTGGTTTTGCAGTAAGAAAGCCTAGTTGCTTAATTATTAAATTTTCCTCTTCACTCAAAGATATTGATCTAACTGAAAGTCCTTTCTGTAGCTCTTCTTCAATTCTTTCTAGTAAATTATCTTCTTTTGCCGCTTCTTTACTAGTTCTAACCTGTTTTTTAATTCTTTCTCTTCTTTTTTGGAGCTGAGATAAATCAGCTAAATTCAATTCCAGATTAATTATCTCAATGTCATCCAAGGGATCTACCTTACCGGAAACATGAATTACATCACTATCTTCAAAGCACCTCACAACATGAACTATTGCATCAACCTCCCTAATATTTGATAAAAATTTATTTCCCAAACCCTCACCTTTACTGGCTCCTTTTACTAGTCCTGCGATATCTACAAATTCAATTTTTGTTGGGATAATATTTTGGCTAGAACTTAAATAACCTAACTCTTGTAACCTTTGATCCGGGACAGAAACTATACCTTTATTA
>CACGDL010000030.1 GCA_902571795.1 uncultured Prochlorococcus sp. | reverse complement strand
TTTTTCTTAAAAACTTCTGAAGCTCTGGATGTATATCTTGATGGATTAGTAATTAATTTAAGTTCTCTTTTAACCTCTAAGTCAGCAACAAATGCTTTATGGATTGTTCCAGCCGATAGTTCTCTTTCAATAGAAACAACAGGCAAAAAGGAAGCTCCTAAACCTGATTGAACTGCATTTTTGATTGCTTCAAGTGAGTTAAGTTCCATCTCAATTTTTAATCTTTGAATATCAAGCCCAGAATCTTGAAGAAGTTTATCAACAACTTTTCTCGTTGTAGATTGAGAGTCCAATGTTACAAAATTTAATTTGTATAAATCCTCTTTTAAAAGCTCTTTTTTGATCGAAAGTGGGTGTTTTGAGGGTAAAACTAAGGCCAATTCATCTGTTGCATAAGGAATTACTTGTAGCAAATTTTCTAAATCTCCAGGCAATTGTCCACCAATAATGGCTAAGTCAATTTGTCCATTGGCGACACTCCAACCAGTTCTTCTAGTACTATGAACTTGAAGTTGAACAGATACATCAGGGTATTTTTGTCTGAAAAGTCCTATCATTCTTGGCATTAGATAAGTACCAGTTGTTTGGCTGGCTCCAATGATAAGAGTTCCTCCTTTTAAGCTATTTAAATCTTCAATAGCTTTACAAGCTTCGTCGCATTGATTCAAAATTCGTTCGCAATAATCAAGCAAGAGTCTTCCTGCTTCAGTCAATAGAGCCTTCCGACCACCTCTGTCGAAGATTGTAATTTCAAGTTGTTTTTCTAGATTTTGTATTTGTAAACTTACGGCAGGTTGGGTTACATATAGGATATCTGCAGCTTTTTTAAAACTTCCTTGAGCTGCTATAGCTTTTAGTATTCTTAATTGGTCGAGTGTAAATGGTAATTCTGGCATCCATTATGCCTACAATTTACTTATAATTCTAATGCTTAGAAGCATTCTTGTTAAGAAAAAAAATTATTTGAACAACTTAAATATATGGAGACTCATAAAACTTCCCTAATTATCTTACTCTTGATTTTGATTTTTGCTGTAATACATAGTGGGGGAGCTGCTTTAAGAATTAAAGCAGAATCTATAATGGGGCCAAGATTATGGCGGTTATGTTTTGTTTTTTTAAGTTTGCCATCTGCAATTATCTTGATTAGTTATTTTTTGGCCCATAGATATGACGGAATTAGATTATGGAATTTACAGGGCAATAATATTGTTTTTATGGTCGTTTGGTTCTTAACTGCAATAAGTTTTTTATTTTTATATCCTGCTACTTACAATTTGCTAGAAATTCCATCGGTCTTAAAACCTAAAGTACGAATCTATGGAACTGGGATAATGCGAATCACAAGACATCCACAAGCATTTGGTCAGATAATTTGGTGTTTTGCTCATACTTTATGGATTGGTACATCATTCACATTAGTAACTTCTATTGGCTTAGTTTTGCATCATCTTTTTGCAATTTGGCATGGCGACAAGAGATTATCAAATAGATTTGGAGAAGAATTTGAAAATTTTAAAAAAAAATACTTCCATAATTCCCTTCATGGCAATACTTGAGGGGAGGCAAGAATTTAAGATTAAAGAATTTTTTAAGTTATCTCAGTTTGGTATTTTAATTGCAATAGGCGTACTTTGGTGGTCTCATCAATATATAAATATTGCTGTTAAAACATTTAATTCATCATTTTTGTCTGAATTTTTCAATTGACAGTTTAAAATCAAAATATAAGTTCTTTAAAAAATGCCACAAGCTTCAGAAATTGCCTGGTTAATTCCCGTTTTTCCACTTATTGGAGCAGTGCTTTCTGGCTTAGGACTAATAAGCATCAATAAGAAAATTAATAATTCAAGAGAAATTGTTTCTGTAGGTCTGATTTCTTTTGTTGGAATTTCTGCGGTAATTAGTTATAAAGCTTTAATTGAACAAGTTAATGGTTATCAATCAGTAGAGAAATTATTTGTATGGGCCAATGCTGGGGATTTCACAATACCAATGGGATTTGTCCTTGATCCCTTGGGGAGTGTAATGCTTGCGTTAGTAACTACAATCACTTTGCTGGTAATGATTTACTCTCATGGTTACATGGCGCATGACAAAGGTTATGTCAGATTTTTTACATATTTAGCATTATTTAGTAGTTCAATGATGGGATTAATAGTTAGTCCGAATTTATTAGAAATTTATGTTTTTTGGGAATTAGTTGGGATGTGTTCTTATTTATTGGTTGGTTTTTGGTATGACAGGGATGGCGCTGCACACGCTGCACAAAAAGCATTTGTTGTTAATAGAGTGGGAGATTTTGGTTTATTACTAGGAATTCTTGGCCTATTTTGGGCAACAAATAGTTTTGATTTTAATGAAATAGCTATTGGAATTTCTCAATCCATATCTGACAATTCGATACCTATTTGGGCTGCTTTGTTACTTTGTTTTTTAGTTTTTTTAGGGCCAATGGCTAAATCTGCTCAGTTTCCTCTTCATGTGTGGTTACCTGATGCGATGGAAGGCCCAACACCTATTTCTGCACTTATCCATGCTGCAACAATGGTTGCTGCAGGCATATTTCTTGTAGCAAGACTTCAACCTTTGTACTCAATATTTCCCTCTATTCAGTTCATTATTGCTTTAGTTGGCACCATTACTTGTTTTTTAGGAGCCACTATAGCTTTGACCCAAATGGATTTGAAAAAAGGTTTAGCATATAGCACAGTTTCTCAGCTTGGGTATATGATGCTCGCAATGGGTTGTGGAGCACCAGTAGCAGGAATTTTTCATTTAGTGACTCATGCTTGCTTCAAAGCAATGCTATTTTTGGGATCTGGTTCAGTAATACATGCTATGGAAGAAGTAGTGGGACATCAGCCTGTATTAGCTCAAGATATGAGATTGATGGGCGGTTTAAGAAAAAAAATGCCGTATACATCAGCAACATTTTTAATAGGTTGTGTAGCAATAAGTGGAATTCCTCCATTGGCAGGTTTTTGGAGTAAAGACGAGATACTAGGAAATGCTTTTATATCTTTTCCAGCTTTTTGGTTCGTAGGACTTTTAACAGCTGGAATGACTGCTTTTTATATGTTTAGGCTTTATTTCTTGACATTTGAAGGAGATTTCAGAGGGGAGAATAAAGAATTGCAAAAAGAGCTTCTAATAGCCTCTGAAACAAACCTAGATGAAGAAAATGTAGAAGAGCATCAAGAACATGGCTCTATTCATGAGTCACCATGGTCAATGACATTTCCCTTGGTATTTCTAGCTGTACCTTCTGTAATTATCGGTTTTATGGGACTACCATGGGATAGCAAAATTTCAAATTTACTAGATCCTGAAGAAGCAGAGACTGCCGCAAAAGCTTTTGAATTAAAAGAATTTTTGCCATTAGCACTTGCTTCAGTACTTATTGCATCAGCTGGAATCATTATTGCTTATCAGGCATATTTTGTGAAAAAAATTAATTTATCAGTTTTATTTGCCGAAAAGTTTCCTAGCATCAATCGCTTTTTATCCAATAAATGGTATTTAGATGATATTAATGAAAAACTATTTGTTAAGGGTAGTAGAAAACTTGCTAAAGAAGTTTTAGAGGTTGATTCTAAGGTTGTTGATGGTGTTGTAAATCTTACTGGACTTGTAACTTTAGGTAGTGGAGAAGGTTTAAAATATTTTGAGACTGGTAGGGCTCAATTTTATGCGCTTATTGTTTTTGGAGGTGTAATTTTACTAGTTGCTATATTTGGTTTTCAATCGCCACCAGTATCTTAATTACAATTGTGTGTCTTCACTGTCCATTGGGATGAAAAAATACAGAAAATTTCTAGAATTTATTTAATATAAATTTCTTATTAAATTGAGTACTTATTTGTATACATATTTTTCGACACAAATGTTGGGAACTTTGGGAGCTGGATTGTCCAATTTTCCTTGGTTATCTGCTTCAATTTTATTCCCAATTGGTAGTGCATTTGTAATACCTTTTTTCCCAGATAAAGGGGATGGCAAAGAGGTGAGATGGTTTGCATTGTCTATTGCATTAATAACTTTTTTAATAACTGTAGGTTCATATATAAATGGCTTTGATATTAGTAATGAAAATGTTCAACTTAAAGAAAATATTAGTTGGCTCCCTGATTTAGGTCTTACTTGGTCCGTTGGTGCTGATGGCATTTCTATGCCGTTAATATTATTGACTAGTTTTATAACTGCTTTAGCAGTTCTTGCAGCATGGCCAGTCAAGTTCAAGCCAAAGTTATTTTTCTTTTTGATATTGGTCATGGATGGTGGGCAAATCGCTGTGTTTGCTGTACAAGATATGCTTTTATTCTTTCTAACTTGGGAACTTGAGTTAATTCCCGTTTATTTATTACTGGCTATATGGGGCGGCAAAAATCGACAATATGCAGCAACAAAATTTATTATTTATACAGCTGGCAGTTCTATCTTTATTCTTATTGCAGCGTTAGCAATGGGTTTCTATGGTACAGAAATTCCTAACTTTGACTTTTCTCACTTAGCAGCTCAAGATTTTAGTCAAAAATTCCAAATATTATGTTATGTAGGGCTTTTGATTGCATTTGGTGTGAAACTACCAATAGTACCTCTTCATACTTGGTTACCAGATGCTCATGGTGAGGCTACAGCTCCTGTTCATATGCTTTTAGCAGGAATTTTATTAAAGATGGGAGGATATGCTCTTTTAAGATTTAATGCACAATTATTACCCATTGCTCATGCTCAATTTGCCCCATTATTAATAGTTCTAGGGGTTGTAAATATAATTTATGCTGCATTAACTTCTTTTGCTCAAAGAAATCTGAAAAGAAAAATCGCATACAGTTCGATAAGTCATATGGGTTTTGTTCTTATAGGCATAGGGAGTTTTAGTAGCCTTGGAACAAGCGGAGCTATGCTTCAAATGGTTAGTCATGGATTAATAGGTGCAAGTTTATTCTTTCTTGTTGGTGCCACCTATGACAGAACAAAGACTCTTAAACTTGACGAAATGAGTGGTGTAGGACAAAAAATGAGAATTATGTTTGCCCTATGGACTGCTTGCTCTCTGGCTTCTCTTGCTTTGCCAGGTATGAGCGGATTTGTATCCGAATTGATGGTATTTACAGGATTTGTTACTGATGAAGTATATACACTTCCCTTTAGGGTGGTGATGGCCTCTTTAGCTGCTATCGGTGTAATACTTACTCCTATTTATCTACTTTCAATGTTACGAGAAATTTTCTTTGGTAAAGAAAATCCTAAATTAATCGAAGAACGAAAACTTATAGATGCGGAGCCAAGGGAAGTTTACATAATTGCTTGTTTACTTTTACCTATTATTGGAATAGGTTTGTACCCAAGATTAGTTACTGAAAGTTATATTGCATCTATCAATAATTTGGTCGATCGAGATTTAACTGCAGTTAAAGGTGCTGTCAAAACAAATATTTTTTCAGGAACTAAAACAAATGACATCCTAAAAGCTCCAACAATATAATTTTTAAATTAATGCAATATTGTTTGGCATTAAATAAATTAAAAGATATCTTGTAAATAGATTTTATCTATTTAAAAATATCTTATTTCAATCCTATTGATAGGCAACAATTAGGCCCTAGATTATTGATCAAGTTTCTTCAAGACGCCGCAGGTAAAGGTGATCTTGATCCATGGGATATTGATGTAATAAGTGTAATTGATAGTTTTTTAGAGCAATACTCACATATTTTTAATCAATCTTCAAATAGTCAAATTTCATATCATAAAGATTTAGCTGAGACCAGCGAAGCATTTTTTGCTGCTTCCGTACTTGTTAATCTTAAGGCTCAGGTTTTAGAGTCTGACGTTTTCAAAGAAAATTCTTCCAATTTTGAAGATGAATTTGATTTGGATGATCAAGATTGGATTGATAAAGAATTTGATATTCCAAAACATCCTGAAAAATATCTAAGGAGAAGATCAATTCCACAACCAATTCTTAAACGTACAACAACATTGGGAGAACTTGTAAGTCAGTTAGAGTCCATAGCAGAGGTTTTAGAAACCCAAGATCTTCTACTGATGAAGAGAAAAAGAAATAAAAAATATTCTGATAAGGCTTTGATTTCTCAAGTAAACTCATTAGCCCATCGCGAAAAACTTCCAGAAACCACTAAAGCATTAGGCAAATTTATTGAAGGATGGGAAAAAGCATTACAATGGACAGATTTTGAATATTTAGTCAATAAATGGCAAACAGTTGTAAAAAATGATTTAGATAAAGATCGTTTAGGAGTTTTTTGGGCTTTGTTATTTTTATCATCTGAAAATAAAATTGAAATTAAACAAATTAATTCTTTATATGGTCCAATTCAAATTAAAAGAATAATACCTGATGGTGCTTTAGCTCAATTGCCTATAGAAAATCTAGAGATAAGTAATACCTCTTCATCGGCTGCTTAGAAGCTTCATAGTCATAACGTATAATTTAAAAAATGGTTTTGAATTTATGAAGGCAATGATACTTGCGGCAGGTAAAGGGACACGTGTTCAGCCTATTACGCATGTTATTCCGAAACCGATGATCCCAATTTTGCAAAAACCTGTTATGGAGTTTCTCTTAGAACTTTTAAGAGAACATAACTTTAAGGAAATAATGGTAAATGTTTCTCATCTGGCTGAAGAAATTGAAAATTATTTTAGGGATGGGCAAAGATTTGGAGTAGAAATCGCTTATAGTTTTGAGGGAAGAATTGAAGATGGAGAATTAATAGGTGATGCTTTGGGATCCGCAGGAGGATTAAAAAAAATTCAGGATTTTCAAAATTTCTTTGATGAAACTTTTGTTGTTTTATGTGGTGATGCTTTAGTTGATTTAGATTTAACTCAAGCTGTTAAAAAACATAAGCAGAAAGGAGCTATTGCGAGCTTAATAACAAAGAAGGTAACTAAAGATCAAGTATCAAGTTACGGTGTTGTAGTTTCTGATGAAAATGGTCGAATAAAGGCTTTTCAGGAAAAGCCAACAGTAGATCAAGCTTTAAGTGACTCTATAAATACAGGAATTTATCTTTTCGAACCCGAAATTTTTAATTACATACCTTCAGCAGAGAAATTTGACATTGGAGCTGATCTTTTCCCTAAACTTGTTGAAATGGATTTACCATTTTTTGCATTACCAATGGATTTTGAATGGGTAGATATTGGAAAAGTTCCGGATTATTGGAGTGCTATTAGAAATGTATTGCAAGGCAAGGTAAGACAAGTACAAATACCTGGTAAGGAAATAAAACCAGGAGTTTTTACCGGTTTGAATGTAGCGGCTAACTGGGAAAAGATTAATATTGCAGGGCCGGTTTATATAGGAGGCATGACTAGAATCGAGGATGGAGCAACTATTATTGGCCCTTCCATGATTGGACCAAGTTGTTGCATTTGTGAGGGAGCAACTATAGATAACTCAATTATTTTTGATTATTCTAAAATTGGTAAAGGTGTAAGACTTATGGATAAGTTAGTTTTTGGTAAATATTGTGTTGGAAAAAATGGAGATCATTTTGATTTGCAAGATGCATCTTTAGATTGGTTAATAACAGATTCTAGAAGATCAGATTTGACTGAGCCATCGCCTCAGCAGAAAGCTATGGCAGAATTATTAGGTACTGATTTGATTAATATTCCAGACTAAGATCAGCCTTTTCAATAATTTCAGGAATTAAATGCTCTGCTTTTACGGCCATAAGATGAACACCATTTGCGATATTATAAAAATCATGAGCTTGTTCAGCTGCAATTTTAATACCTTCATGTAATGGGTCTTTAGCATCTTTAAGACGATTTAAGATATTTTCAGGGATGTTTGCTCCTGGAACGTATTTGTTTATAAACAGAGCATTTTTGTAAGACTTTAATAGGAATACACCTGCAATTACGGGAATTTTAAGAGGATTGCTAATTTTTTCACAAAAATCTATCAAATTTTCTTTTTCCATAATCATTTGAGTTTGTATAAATCCAGCTCCAGCCTCTTTTTTTTTTCTCATTCTATTTTCTAAACTTCTTTTATTTCTGCAACTTGGATCAGCAGCAGCACCTGCAAAAATAAATGTTTTTTTATCGGAAAGTTCTCCTAGAGTAGGATCAATTCCTTTATTGAAATCCTGAATTTGTTGAAGCAATCTAACTGACTCATACTCGTGAACGGCCTTGGCATCTTGTTGATCCCCAGCTTTTACTGAATCACCGGTAATGCATAAGATGTTTTTAATTCCTAAAGCATTTGCTCCCAGAATGTCTGATTGTAAAGCAATTTTATTACGATCTCTGCAAGAAATTTGCATTACTGGTTCAATCCCATTTTCCAGTAATAGTTTGGACATTGCCAAGCTGCACATTCTCATTACAGCTCTGCTTCCATCGGTAATGTTAACAGCATGTACCTTATCTTTCAAAAGTTGTGCTATCTTAAGAGATCTTATGGGGCTTCCACCTCTTGGCGGCATTAACTCTGCCGTTATTACCTTAGATTTTTTTTCTAAAGTCTGCTGAAGTTTTGATTTCAATTGCTTTTGTTTCCTAGTTGGTTAACAAGTGTACTGAGATTGCTAAACTTAATTAATATAAAAAAGGAACTGCTTAAATGCAAATGGTTGAAGAAGAAGTAAACAACATTGATATGATGGGTCTCTCAGCAAGAGAGATGGAAATCATTGATCTCGTAGCTGATGGGCTTACTAATCAAGAAATTGCGGTAAAACTCACTATTAGTAAAAGAACTGTTGATAATCATGTAAGTAATATGTTTACAAAAACTGGTTCTAAAAACAGAGTAGCACTGTTGAATTGGGCAATGGACAACGGTAAGATTTGTAGAGATGGATTTAATTGTTGTACACTCCCAGACTCTGATCAAGATTAGTATTACCCTTTACTTTTTTTGTATCATTAGCCAAATCCATTAGACAATAGTATGTGGAACCTAATTCGAAGAGTTCAGCATATGCAATACATGCATCCTTGTCTGAATCAACAAATCTCAATATTCCTTCTTTGTCGTAAAGGCCATACATCTGAAGAAAATAAAAAATTACTATACTTAAATATAAAGAAAATATAAAGGATGAGTGAATCTTTTGACTAGTTACTTATGAAAGTTGTTAATTAGTCTTTTTCCCATTCTGAAAAAGGATTGTTAGCTAGACTGAAATTAGAGTAATGGGTCAGCCCAGTAATTTCTTTTGAAATGAAAGATGGAAGAAATAAATCTTCTTCTTCATGAGAAAGTTCAATTTCTGCAATTTTAAGTGGATAGTTATTTTCTTTAAAGCAATCTATAATCCAAGACTTTTTTTCAATTTCTAAAAAGAATCTATCTTTTTTAATTGTATTTGAAAGACTTGACATTAATGTTTCAGCATCGCTTCTTGGAATGGAGTATTCAAATTCAAAGTTGGTAAAGCCCTTGATATGTTTTTTAAGTGCAATTTTAGAGTTTGTGCCTGTAAGCCTTACCCTAATAATCCAACCATCTAAAGTGTTGGATAAATATCCTTGTTCAATATAAATTTTTTTATTTATGAATTCTTTCCAATTATCATTTTTTATAAGAAATCTTCTTTCTATCTCTAAGGCCATTTAATTTTTGAAATTTTTTTGAGATAAATCACCTTTCCAATCTAGTTTTTTTGTTAGGGTATTATAGTAACTCATGCTTTTTTTAAACTTTATTATTTTGCAGGGTGATTGCCCTTTTTTGATCTCACAATAATAATTTTCTTTAATGGTCATACATTTTGATCCGTCTCTCCATAATTTAATTTCCCCTTTACTTTTTTTTACAGGTTTAATGATTACCTTACTTGTATTAGGTATAACTATTGGTCTACTAGCCAAGCTCATTGGGCATATAGGGTTGATTATCATCGCATCAATACTAGGGTGTACTATAGGCCCCCCTGCAGCCATTGAGTAGGCTGTTGAACCAGTAGATGTAGATATGATTAATCCATCACCTTTGTATTCATTAACCTTCTCGTTATCTATTTCAATTTGTATTTGGTTGGTTGGAGAAATGTCTTCTTCAACAGATTTAAAATAAAAATCATTTAAGGCATCATAGCTTTTTATAATCTTTTTCTCAGAACTTGTCCCATTAATACAAACATTACAATTTAATCTATTACGAAAGTCAATTTTATATTCTTCGTTTTCGAGGATTTCAATAAAAGATTTGTCAAACAAAAAATCTTTTTCTTGAGTAAGGAAACCCAGATTACCACCAATATTAATGCTCAACAAAGGAATATCATAATCAGCTAAAGCATTTGCACATTTTAGGAAGGTTCCATCTCCACCAAGAACTATGCCAATATTTGGTTGGAATTCAAGATTACAAAAATATTTTTCAATTTCATCTTTATAAAAATCACTTTCAATTCTGTTTGATTTTATATTTTTAGATTTGAGGACTTCTTCACAGAATTTAGAAGCCTCTTGAGCTATAGGACTATCTGAACGATATACAATCAGCACTAATGAAAGTTTCATTTAGTGTTTTTACCATTTTAATAAATTAAAACTTTCCATATCTACAGTCACCCTGTTCCTATAAAGAGATAATAAAATAGCTAATCCAACTGCTGCTTCTGCGGCAGCAACAGTAATCACAAAAATTGTAAAAACTTGTCCTTGAATTAGATTATTATCAACATAAGAAGAAAACGCCATTAAGTTTATATTTACTGCATTGAGCATTAACTCAATGCTCATAAGAACTCTTACTGCATTTCTGCTATTTAATAATCCCCAAATCCCAATACAGAATAATGCTGAAGACACTATTAAAAATGCTTGAATAGGAATTGACTCTAAACTCATCATAGGAAAGGTGAAAGGTTAATTTTTATTTGTAAGTAATGGTTCTGATGATTTTTCAATTAACTCTTGATCAACAGGTAATCCCGTGGAAATATCCTTGCTCATTACATCTCTTCTAGCTAAAACAATAGCTCCAATCATTGCCATTAAAAGTAAAACTGAGGCTACTTCAAATGGGAGTAAGTAATCACTAAATAGATGTTCACCAATTCTGATTGTTGATTCTTCTCCAATAGAGTTTTGGGGATTTGAGAGGCTCCATACATTAGTCAAGTCCACTCTTATTAGAAGACTTAGAAGGGTTAAACATATTGATGTTGATATAATTCTTCTCGATTTAATGTCATTGATGGGCTTTAAATCTTCTTTTTTATTAACTAACATTATTGCAAAGATTATTAATACATTAACCGCACCCACATAAACTAAAACTTGTGCTGCAGCAACAAAACTTGCATTTAAAAGAAGATATAATCCTGCTACACTCATAAAAACTCCTCCAAGAAGAAAGGCTGAATAGACAATACTTTCAAGCAATACAACACCAAGTGCTCCAATAAGAATAACTAAAGATAAAATTGTAAAACAAATAATTTGAGTTGTTATTGCAATAGACATAAATTAATGGAAATTAATTGTTTGGATTAGAAACTTTATCTTTATTTTCATTGGATTCTGGTTTCATCCAATCATAAACTTCTTCAGGTAAATTACCAACTCTAGTATCTGAAGCTGGGATATCATGAGGATCCATGACACCTTTAGGAAGATAGGCGAGTTCTCTTAGAGGTTTAACTGAAGGATCTGTTGTGACGTTCGTAGGTAACCTACCAAGTGCAACATTATCAAAATTTAGATTGTGTCTGTCAAAAGTAGCTAATTCATATTCTTCGGTCATTGAAAGGCAATTGGTTGGACAATATTCAACACAATTTCCGCAAAATATACAAACTCCAAAGTCTATAGAGTAATTTCTAAGTTCCTTTTTTTTGGTTTCTTTATTCATTACCCAATCAACTACTGGTAGATTGATGGGGCATACCCTCACGCAAACTTCACAAGCAATACATTTATCAAATTCATAATGAATTCTTCCTCTGTATCTTTCAGAGGGTATTAATTTTTCATATGGATATTGGACAGTAACAGGTCTTCTTCGAAGATGATCAAAAGTAACTGATAAGCCATTATATAAATATTTTCCAGCATTAAATGCTTCCTTTATATAGCTGTTTATTTGTTGAAGGAAATTTTTCATTTTGAAGAATTTACTTTGTTATTTTATTTTAGTGGATTAATTTTAAATTTAAGTATTTTTACTTAAGTTTAGCCACCAAAGAATTGCGGAAAAGCAAGTTTTAATCCTGCAGTTATCAAAAGATTAGCAAGAGAAATTGGAAGAAGAAACTTCCATCCTAGATCTAGTAGTTGATCTATTCTTACTCTAGGAGTTGTCCAACGCAATAATATTGCAATGAAAACTAAAAGATATGCTTTCAATACAGTCATTACAATTCCTATTGATGCGGTGAAGACTTGTATAAAGGGTGAATTAATTGGCAAATTTAGAAACTTAGCTATTATTTCAACTGGTATGGGAAAACCCCATCCTCCTAAGTAAAGTATTGATACCAATAAAGCTGAAAGGATTAAATTAATGTAACTACCAAGGTAAAACAATGCAAATTTCATTCCTGCATATTCAGTTTGATATCCTGCAACTAATTCTTCTTCAGCTTCAGGCAAGTCAAATGGAAGTCTCTCACATTCTGCAAGAGCACAAATCCAAAAGACTATAAAACCAACTGGTTGTCGCCATATATTCCAACTTAGGATTCCAGCACCACTTTGTTGGTTGACAATGTCAATAGTGCTTAGAGAATTTGTCATTAGTACGATAGCCAGTACAGATAAAGCTAAAGGAATTTCATAACTTATTGATTGAGCTGCTGCTCTTAAACCTCCTAATAAAGAATACTTATTATTTGATGCATATCCGCTCATGAGAAGTCCAATTGGCTGGATACTGCTTAAAGCGATCCATAGGAAAATTCCAATGCCAACGTTACTTATTAAAAGGTTTTGTCCAAAAGGAACAATTAGCCAGGACAAAATAACTGGAACAAGAACTAAAATAGGTCCTGCAGTGAAGAGAATTCCATCTGCTTTAGCAGGAATAATATCCTCTTTTACAAGTAACTTAAGACCATCTGCAATTGGTTGAAGGACGCCAAGTGCTCCTGCATATTCGGGACCTATTCTTTGTTGAGCAGCAGCAGATATTTTTCTTTCAAGCCAAACTGTTACTAATACTCCAACTACTGCCGCTACCAAAACCAAAAGCATAGGGAGAGGGAGCCAAATTATATGAGCGATTTCACTGGAAAGGCCAAAACCCTTTAAGAATTCATTAAAACTATATTCGAGATCTAATCCGTATTCCAAAATTTTAAAGTTATTTACTTAATAGATTAACTCTTCACAAACAATATGTGTGTTTTTTATGAAAAGCTGCAAATATTATTCTCTATTTTCTAGGCTGATCCACTCTCTGGGTGCTGAACCTGTGTAGATTTGCGATGGTCTGAAAATTCTATTTGCTCCAAGTTGCTCTCTCCAATGAGCTAACCAACCAGCCACTCTAGATATGGCAAAAATTGGAGTAAATAAATCACGAGGAATACCAAGTTTTCTATAAACAAGACCAGAATAAAAGTCCACATTAGGGAATATACCCTTAGGACCTAGTCTTGGTATTGCCTCTGCCTCAAGAGATTTAGCAACTTCATACATTTCATCTGCTCCAAATCTAATGAAAAGCTCTTCTGCCAGTTTTTGAAGAATTATTGCTCTTGGATCTTTGACTTTATATTCTCTGTGGCCGAAGCCCATTATCTTACTTTTATTTTTTATTGCGTTATCTAAAAAAGATCCAGCGTTTTCTGGGGTTTTAATCTCTTCTAACATTGCAATCACATCCTCATTAGCTCCTCCATGCAATGGGCCAGCAAGGGTTCCTACTGCAGAGGCGATTACAGCATATGGGTCTGTAAGAGTGCTTGCAGTAACTCTCGCGCTAAATGTACTGGCATTTAAACTATGTTCGGAATGTAGAATTAAACACCTATCAAAAACTTTTGCAGCTATAGGATCTTGTTCTTTTTCAGTCAGCATGTAAAGAAAATTTGATGAGTAAGTTAAATCATCTCTTGGTTGAATTGGGTCTTGTCCTTTTCTAATAAGTTGAAACGCAGCAATCATGGTGGGTATTTTTGCTATTAGCCTTATGACTGCGTTGTAGATGTAATTAGGATCATCTATTGCCCTGCGCGAATAGAAGAGCCCCAAAGAAGCCGCGCTAGATTGAAGAGCATCCATAGGATGACCTGACGCAGGGAAACATTTCATCATATCTCTGACTCTAAAACTTAACCTTCGATGCATCTGAACTTCTTGTTCAAAATCTCTAAGTTGAATAGCTGTGGGCAATTCACCCCAAATCAATAGGTATGCAGTTTCTAAAAAACTGCTTTTTTTGGATAGTTCCTCAATGGAGTAGCCTCTGTACAATAATTTACCTTTGTTGCCGTCAATATCACATATAGATGAATTAGTAACTGGGACACCCTCTAATCCTGGTTTTAAAATTAGTTTTTTATTGTCCAATTGCTTAATTCAATATTAAATACTTATAGATTAAAGATAGTCAAATAATTTTTAATTA
>CACGDL010000029.1 GCA_902571795.1 uncultured Prochlorococcus sp. | reverse complement strand
GCCAGAGACTCTTGTCTCCTAAATTTAATTGATTTCTCAAATTAATAATGAAGAAAGAGATTATAAGCTTGAAGCTTATGATTATTTACTTGATCCTTCATTAATTGCTAGTAAACCTTCTGCAATTAGGCATAAATCAAGATTGATGATAGTTAGAAATAGTTTTTTAGAAGAAGACTGTTTAACTAATAAATTTACCAAGAATCTTTTAGATGAATTTAGAGAAGGGGATCTTGTAATTGTAAATAATACTAAAGTTATGAAAGCTAGGTTAAAGGTTGAATTAGAAAATAAGACATTAGTAGAATTATTAGTTTTAGAAAGATCCCATGAATGTGTTTGGTTATGTTTGGCAAAGCCAGCAAAAAAGTTAAAAATAAATAGAAAATTAAAATTAAAATCTCCATTAGCACAAGATATTAATTTGATTGTTGATGGAGTTGATGAAGAAACTGGAGGGAGATTTATTAAATTTCCGGAAAATATAACTTGTCTCAATTCAATGAATGAACTTCTTGATAAATACGGGGAAATCCCTCTTCCTCCTTATATAAAAAATTCCGAAGAAGAATCTTTTCATGAGAAAAGTTATCAAACTGAGTATGCAACAAATCCGGGGGCAGTTGCTGCACCAACAGCTGGTTTACACTTAAGCAAAAGTCTTATTTCCAATCTAAAAAAAAAAGGCGTAATAATCTTACCGATAACTTTGCACGTGGGTTATGGAACATTCAAACCAATTGATCAAGAAGATTTAAGTAACTTAAAACTTCACAAAGAATGGGTAAGTGTTAATAAGGAAGTAGTGGAGGAAATAAAAAGAATAAAGAAAACAGATAGAAAAATAATTGCTATTGGTACAACTAGCGTAAGAGCTCTTGAAAGTTGTTATTCTCACGAAATTAATGACTTTATTCCCATAGCTAAATACGTAGATTTAGTAATTAAGCCAGGTTATAAATTTAAGGTAGTTGATGGATTATTAACTAATTTTCATCTCCCTAAAAGTTCATTATTACTTTTAGTAAGTGCAATGATTGGTAGAGAAAGATTATTAGATCTATATAAAAAAGCCATAAAAGAAAAATTTAGATTCTTCTCTTATGGCGATGCGATGTATATTTCACCAGATTCACTACTGGAGAAAAAATAGATTTAGGCTTTGACTGGTTCTTGAATGATTCCGCTTGGAACTTCAGTAAACATAATTGATGATAAATACCTCTCTGCTAGATCAGGTAGAACAACTACAATTGTCTTTCCAGCATATTCATCTTGTTCAGCTAATCTAACCGCAGCTGCAGCAGCGGCTCCACAAGATATTCCTACTAATAGACCTTCCTCTTTGGCTAATCTAAGAGCCATCTCTATTGATTCGTCATTTGTTACTTGTTCAACCTTGTCAACAATTGATAAGTCAAGGTTCTTAGGAATAAATCCTGCTCCAATTCCTTGGATTTTATGTGGTCCGGATTTAACCTCTTCTCCATTCATTGTCTGTGTAATAACAGGACTATGTGATGGTTCAACAGCTACAGAAGTGATATTCTTGCCCTTCTCTTGCTTAATATATCTTGAAACTCCTGTAATTGTGCCGCCAGTTCCAACCCCTGCAACTAGGACATCAATTTCGCCATCACAATCATCCCAGATTTCTGGTCCAGTAGTTTTGAAATGAATTTCAGGGTTCGCTGGGTTATCAAATTGACCTGGCATGAAATATTGAGAAGGATTACTTTCTGCAATTTCTTTAGCCTTAGCTATTGCTCCAGGCATACCTTTAGATGCCTCTGTTAAAACAATTTCAGCACCCAACACTGCCATAACCCTTCTTCTTTCAATTGACATGGATTCTGGCATTGTAAGGATCAGTTTATAACCTCTTGCTGAAGCAGTAAAAGCTAAAGCAATTCCTGTATTTCCAGAAGTTGGCTCAACAATAGTTTTGTCTTTTGTAAGTTTCCCACTTTTCTCTGCATCCCAAATCATGTTTGCGCCAATCCTACATTTGACACTATAGGCGGGGTTTCTACCTTCAATTTTTGCAAGTACTGTAGCTTTCGCGTTTTTAGTAACTGATTTTAATTTTACTAATGGAGTGTTTCCAATAGCAAAACTGTTGTCCTCATAAATTTTTGCCATTTATATATTGAGAAAATATATATTAATACTAACTATTATTTAGAAAAAGAGTATATAAGTTTCTATACGGTAAATACTAGGAATTTAGAAATTATTTAGTGCTTCAGAAAAGCTTTTCCATAATTGATCTTGGTCTTCTAATCCAACTGATACTCTAATAAGGTGCGATGGTATACCAAAACTTTCAGCCCAATCCAACTCGTCATAATGAGCTAGTAAAACATAAGGACAAACTAGAGTAAATTTTGTGCCTAAACTAGGTCCTTTAGATACTTGTAGAGAATCATAAAATTTCTTGGCTTTTTTCAATCCTCCATTTAATTCAAATGATAATAAGCAGCCGTATCCTCCATCAGAAGTAAGTAAAGAATTAAAATTTGGACAATTTTCAGGATGGAAAATATTCTTAATCTCACTATGAATCTCTAATCTTTTTTTTAATTCTAAACATGCTTTATTTTGTTCAAAAACTCTTTGATTTACATCTCTACTAACTTTCTCAAGATAAACTATATCTCCATCGGAAAGTATAGGAATATTAATCTCGTTTAATGCATTTCTAAACTGATCAATCCATTTGCTTTTTGGATTTAGTATTAATGATCCGGCAAGAATATCACCACTACCTGAAAAAATTTTTGTAAGTGAAGTAAAAACTATATCTGCATGTTCTATGGAATTTATATTTAAATTCGAACCAATTGTATCGTCAACAATTAACGGAATATTTAGCTTTTTTGCAATTTTTGAAATTTTTTTAATGTTTACACATTTGAGCATTGGATTACTTGGAAGTTCAATAATTAATGCTGATGGATTTATTCTTTTGATTTCTAATTCAATATCCGCGCAATTTTCTTCTGTAATTAACTTTGCTCCGTGAAAGATTTTCATTGGTAATTTAAGTACATCTACATATGGAAAACCAACTTGGAGTGTTGGTTTAGCTGGAAATAATTTATATATGATTTCTAATGATGTATGCAATGCAGACATTCCAGATGAAGTTAAGTGAATATCATTAGAGTCAATTTTTGTAGATTTAGAAATTCTATTTTTTATTCTTTGAGAACATTCATTTACGTAAGATTTTGGAGGGCAATCTTCAAGACCTAGTTCTATAGCGGCAGCTCTTGAAGATAGACCAAGACCAGTATGTTGCCAAAAATATTTTGCATAAATACTTCCTTCTTTTTCAGTTATTAAGAAAGCTAAATTATTTCTTTTTTCTATTAACGAGAATTGTTCAGAAGTATTTCTATCAATGTATTTTTTAGCTTTAAAAGCTATTCTTTCATTCGGATATGGCCAGATACTTTTATTGTTGTAGTAATTTTGTTTTTTTACTTTTTCGCATAATCTTTTCACTATGGGGTTTAGCCCGAATCGTGGGTAAATGGACTTCAATAAATTCATGCATTCTTGATCTTTTTCCTCGTAATTTATTACATCATTCCAAGTTGGTAATGCTACAGAAACAGCATGAATACTATCAGGAATTGCATATCCCAACTCTAAATTTTTCCATATAGGTTTTTTAAGTAAATCTCTCAATTTTCAGAATTTATTTAAAGCAAATAAAATGTCCGAGATTAAATCGTTTGTATCTTCACATCCAATTGATAATCTGACAAGAGCATCATCTATCCCTAGTAAATTTTTTGTTTTGTCATCAACAGAAGCATGAGTCATCGTTGCAGGGTGACAAATTAAACTTTCAACTCCTCCAAGGCTTTCTGCTAGAGAGAAATATTTGAGAGATTTGCAAAATCTAAAAGTATCCTCTTTATTTAGATTTAATTTTAGGGTGATCATTGAACCTCCAGATTTCATTTGCGATTTTGCTAAATTAAATTGCGGATGTTCTTGATTAAAAGGGTAAATTACTTTACTAATAATTTTATGATTACCTAATTCTTCAGAAATAAATTCTGCACTTTTAGTTTGTTGTTCGATTCTTAAAGGAAGAGTTTTTACTCCTCTCGTAATGAGCCAACTATCAAAAGGAGATGGTTGAAGCCCGAGAGCTTTTTGAGAGAAAAGCATCTTACTATTCCATTCCTCATTATTTGTAAGTACTGCTCCGCCAAGTGCGTCACTATGTCCATTAATGAATTTTGTGGTGCTTACAAGCGATAGTGTTGCACCAAGGTCCAATGGTTTTTGAATAAGTGCAGTAGAGAAGGTATTGTCTACAACTACTGGTATTTCGAGTTTATTCGCTTCATCACAAATCGCCTTAATATCGAGTACCTTCAAAAGTGGATTAGTTGGACTTTCTAGCCATATCAAGGTTGGCTCGAAGTTTGAAATCTTTTTGACATTATTTTCGTTTGTAAAATCTGTGTATAAAACTTCTAGTCCAAATTTCTTGAAAACTTTTTCGAACATCCTCACTGTACAACCATAGAGATTTGACTCGCAGAGTATCTTGTCACCTGATTTCAGTGTTGATGAAATTGCAGTTACCGCGCTAATTCCAGATCCAAAAACTGTACAGTATTTAGAATCTTCTATTGATTTAAGGATGTTTTCTAGAATTCTAAAGTTGGGATTGCCTGATCTGGTGTAGTCGAAATTATCTTTATTTCCATGTTTGAAAGTAGATGTAGAAAAAATAGGAGGCATAACGCATCCAGTTTCTTCAGCAAATGTTTCCCCATGGTGAATAGATAAGGTCTTAAAACCTGGCTTTTTTATATTATTTTCCTTATTTCCCATTATTTTTTAAAAATAAGAATTAAATTAAATCTCTCATTTTTTAAAAGAGAGATTTAATAATCCAAAAAAAAGTAGTATTAAACTTTTCTTGAATAATATTCAACAACTAGTAGTTCGTTTATTTCAAGAGCCACCCACTCTCTATCGCATTTCCCATTTATTTTTCCCGTTAATTTAGGCTTGTCTAAATCAAGATGAGGTGGGACATTTGCTAAGCCAGGGAATTCTATATTACCTTCTACAAGTTTTTTGCTTGCTTTGTTTTCTTTAATTCCGATTACATCGCCTGATTTGCATTGATAACCAGCAATATCAAGAACCTTTCCATTAACGGTTACATGGCCATGATTTACTAATTGTCTTGAGCCTGGAATGGTACCTCCAAAACCCAATCTAAAACAAACATTATCAAGTCTGTTTTCTAAAAGTCTTAGTAGGTTAGTACCTGTAGATCCTTCTTGAGCTCTAGCTTTTTTCACATAACGTACTAGTTGTTTTTCAGAAACTCCATAATTAAACCTAAGTTTCTGCTTTTCTTCTAGACGAATTGCATATTCTGATCGCTTGCGACGGGCTTGGCCGTGCTGACCTGGAGGATTAGACTTCTTTGAAGCTTTCCTGGTGAGACCTGGTAGTTCTCCCAAGCGACGCGTAACCCTTAATCTGGGGCCGCGGTATCTTGACATAATTTTAAATTAAATAGAAAATTGCAATAAATTGGATAATTGAGTAAATTCAATTAAACTAATTACTACTGGAAATATTATTTTACATCATTAAAGTGTTCAAAACTATTAATAAATCAATTACTTCTATACTTCTTTTTATGATTTCGTTTTATCAAAAGTGGTTTTCTCCTTTTTTTGGACCAAGATGCAGATTTATTCCAAGTTGCAGCTCTTATGGATATGAGGCAATTACTAGACATGGTCCTTGGAAGGGAGTGTGGTTAACTTTAAAAAGATTAAGCAGATGTCATCCTTTAACTCCCTGTGGATGTGACCCTGTGCCTGACTAAATGAATGAAAATATTTATTTTTGTTAGGCAGGGATGTTGCCTTTGTGATTCATTAAAAAACAAACTGGCAAAAATAAATCTTAATGAGTTATTCCCTAATCTAGAGGAGCTTAAAGAAATTGATATTGATAGGGTCGATTTATATAAAGATAAATATAAAAAATATGATTATGAAGTACCTGTTATTGCTGTTGAAAGAATTAGGTCCGAGAAGATCATAGAATTGCCTCGCATTTCTCCAAGATTAAAAGATGATCAATTAAAGAATTGGTTTCAAAAAAATATTAGTACCATTCTGGAGAAATAATTTTTTTATATGAGATCTATAAAATTACATAAACTTTTAGATTTGGTAGGAATTATTCCTTCATCAAATCTTATCGATCAAGATATCAATAATATTTCTTTTAATTCTAATGAAGTACAAAAAGGAACTTTATTTTTAGGAATGCCTGGTTTAAATGTTGATGGAGGAAAATTTTGTATTGAGGCAATTGAAAATGGCGCAGAGGCTGCCATTATTGGCCCTGCTGCAAAACAGAAAATTGGATCTATTGATCGAAAAAGGATTTTGGTTATAGAGGATAATTTAGATTATATTTTTGGTCAAATAGTCGCTGAGTTTTGGAATAGGCCTTCAAGAAAACTTAAACTTATTGGTGTTACTGGTACAAATGGAAAAACGACAATTACTTTCTTATTGGAATATCTTTTAAAAAAATTAGGGAAAAAGACTGCATTATTTGGGACCTTGTTTAATAGATGGCCTGGCTTCTCAGAAGTTGCTTCTCATACAACTGATTTCGCCGACAAACTTCAAAAGAAATTAAATGCTGCTGTTGAGGCAGAATCTGAATTCGCGATATTAGAAGTAAGTTCTCATTCTATTGCTCAAAAGAGGATATCAGGATGCGAATTTGAGGCGGCTATTTTTACTAATTTAACTCAAGATCATCTTGATTATCACTCAGATATGGAATCTTATTTTCAAACAAAAAGAAAATTGTTTTTACCACCTTATTTAATAGAAAAGGATGGAATTTCTGTATTAAATCATGATGACCCTTGGATATCTAAATTATCATCTGATCTTGAAAAAAGGTCTTTATTAGTGTCTACAAAGGTTACTGAAAGTGAATTTAAAAATCATGATTTTTTTTTCGTAACAGATAAAAAATTTACTGAAAATGGCTCAACCTGCATTTTTCATACACCCAAGGAAAAAATTCAACTTTTTGTTCCACTTGTTGGAGAATTTAATTTAATGAATGCGATTCAAGCAATAACAATTTTGTATAAACTTAATTTTTCTTTAAAAGATCTATCAAAGTTAATACGATCTTTCCCTGGCGCTCCTGGGCGAATGGAGAAAATAGAAATTGATAATGATGACGTTTCAAGATCACTTCCAACAGTAATTGTTGATTATGCCCACACTCCTGATGGATTAAAAAAAGTTTTGCAATCAATTAAAAAACTTTGTAAGGGAAAACTCATTACTGTTTTTGGCTGTGGAGGAGATCGAGATCTTGGTAAAAGGCCTTTAATGGGATCAATAGCTGAAGAGTTTTCTGATCAACTTTTTATAACTTCAGATAATCCAAGATCAGAAGAACCCCAAAAGATAGTAAATGATATTTTGATGGGTATAAAAAAAAGAGAAAAAATAACAATTGAGATTGATAGATTTAAAGCAATAAATGAATCTATTAAATTTGCCAATAAAGAAGATATTGTTTTAATTGCAGGAAAAGGACATGAAGACTACCAAATTCTCAATGATAAAGTTATTAATTTTGATGATAGAAAAATAGCTTATAAATTATTAAAAGAAAAAAGAAAATCTCAATAAAATTTCCTAATCAAATAAGAAAGTTCTTTACGCAAATCACAGGAAAAGTTTCTTAGAATTGATTGAGTTATTTTTAATAAAATGAAGGGCTTAGCCTTAGTTGTAGGCGCAGGTGGAATTGGAACCCAAATAGCTAAAGATCTGAGTGAAAGTGAAAAAGCTTTAGAAGTTGTTTTGTGCGGAAGAAAAAGTGAATTTAATTCTTTTTGGGAATTAGATATAGAGGATTCTCAATCCCTTTTGCAGTTGAAAAATAAAATATCAAATCAGTCTTCAAAATTAAGGCTAGTTGTTAATGCTACAGGTAGACTTCATAGTGATTCTCTTCAACCAGAAAAAAGATTACAACATCTTGATAAAAAAAATATGATGGAAAGTTTTTCAATAAACGCCTTTTCTCCTATTTTATTAGCTAAAGCGATTGAAGAATTTATACCAAAAGATTTGGATTTTAATTTTGCAAGTATAAGTGCAAGAGTTGGTAGCATTGAAGATAATCAAACTGGAGGTTGGTATTCATATAGAGCTGCAAAATCTGCGCAAAATCAGTTTTTTAAATCCTTAAGTATTGAATGGGCTAGACGTTTCCCAAAGGCTACTATCACATTGCTTCATCCAGGAACAGTAGATACTGATTTATCTAGACCTTTTCATAAATTTGTTCCAGAACATAAATTATTTAGTAAAGAAAAATCCTCCCAACTTTTGATCAATATTATTAAAAATCAATCCCCGGAATGTACTGGAAAATTTATTGCTTGGGATAGCTCAGAAATACCCTGGTAATTTTTTAATTTCTTCAGAAAGTAAATTAATCTCAGCTTCTGTAGTCATTTGATGTACGCATGCTCTAAACCATTTTGGATCTTCTAAAACTCTAATCCAAATTTTCTTTTCTCCAAGTTTATTTACAAATTTATCCTTATCTTTAATATTTTCGATATTAAAACTAACTATCCCATTTAAGTACTTTTTTTCTAAAACTAATTCAACACCCTTTAATTGATTTAATTCATCCCAAAGTTTCTCACTTAATCTTTTGATATTTTCGCTTTTTTCTTTTTCATGGCAGTCTTCATCCAAAAGATCTATAGAATTACGAAGCCCTGCAAGTAAAGGAATGCAAGATGTAGCTACTTCAAACTTCCTTGCATCATCATGAAAAAGATTATCTGAAGGCTCATAAATGCCTTGTTCTTTTTTTAATGATTTCCAACCAATTATTGTTGGATCTGTTTCATGAATAAATCTATCTGAGACATAAATGGCTCCAAGTCCTTCTGGTCCACATGCCCATTTATGAGAAGTTATTGAATATAAATCAGAATAAAAAACTTCTTTTTCAATATTTATGTGCCCAAAGGTTTGAGCACCATCAACAAGTAAATAAGAATCTGCTCGGTTATTTTTTAATTCGATAGAAATTTGTTTTAAAGGAATTTTATATCCAAAGTTCCATAAGATATGAGAAATAATTAGTATCTTAGTCTTACTATTTAGATTTTTCAAAATCTCTAAAATTATATTTTCGTCGTTTAGATTTTTAAATTTTTGGATCGGCAAAATTTTGAATACTAATTTATTTCTTCTGCAAAATTCTCGACTTGCAGCCACTACTCCAGGATGTTCACAGTCACTTATTAAAAGCTCTTCTCCCTCTTCTACTTTTATTCCCCACAAGGGCAAAATCATACCGGAAGAGATATTCTCGGTTAAAGCTACATTCTTTGAATTTACACCTAATTTTTGTGCAATGAGCCTTTTTGTGGTCAATATTTCTTTGTAAATAAAAGGCCACATATTTTTAGTAAATGGTCCTAAATCTTGGATAATTTCCCACGTTTTAACTATGGCTTTTAAAGAAGATTTTGGTAATGGTCCTTGACCTCCATAGTTGAAATAATACTTATTTTTTAATGCTGGTATTTGATCTCTTAGACTATTTCTCATGGAAATTTAAGTTATATTTTTAAACTCTTGAATTTTTTAAATATTGCCTACTAAAGTTACTGTTCTAAATTCTATATCCTCAATTACTTTCCAAGGTTCAGCACTCCTTTCTGCAAATTCTAAATTTTTAAATCCTAGTTCTTTAAAGTCACTTATAAAGTCTGGTTCATACCATGCTCCACTAATACATCCTGTCCATAGATCATGATCATTTTGCAATCTTAAAGGAACTTTTTTGTTAGAGACAATATCGCTAATTGCAATTCTTCCATTATCTTTTAAAACTCTTTTTATATTTCTTAGAAGGTTATTTCTAGATTCTGGACTTACCAAGTTTAAAACGCAATTACTTAAAATAATATCAACTGATTTGTCGGCGATTAATGGACTTAAATCTTTATCTAATTCATCAAGTTTTTCAATTGAACCTTCTAGAAATTCTGTATTGTTGAAACCTATATTTTTTGAAACTTCTTTAGAGGCTGATCTAGATAAAGAAAGCATATCAGGATTCTGATCAACTCCAATAACTTTCCCTTCTTTCCCAACAATTTGGGCACAAATAAAAGCATTTTTGCCGCTACCACTTCCAAGATCTAAGACTATATCATTTTTTTGAACATATTTAGTTGGATCCCCACATCCATAGTCTCTTTCTATAACCTCTTGAGGAATTGCTTCAAGTAAAAGGTGATTAAACCTAACTGGTGTACAAAGACAACTTTCTTTTTCTAGTGCGGCTGAACCATATCTTTCTTGAATCGCATCTTTATGATCGAATTGATTAGATGCTTTATTAGATGTGGTTGTATTACAGCAACTTTCAGACATATTTTTTAAAGGACTCTTGATAAATATAGCCCAAAAAAAAAGCCCCTGAAAAGGGGCTTTTAATTTGTTTAATTAAATTATTTAGTGTAATTAACACCTCTATAATTTAATTCTGCTTTTTCATTACTTGAAGAAGCGTCATCCATTCTATTGGTGTATACGTTTCTTCTGTAGGTAAGTTCAACAAGTTGCTTTTTAGCAGCTTCTTTGTTTTGAACGTAGTTTTTACCTCTGTAAGTTAAAGTAGTCATGTTTCGATGTGACAACACGGCCATCCCCCGTTCCATGGTATGACTCGAACTGCGCCCTCAAATGAGGGTGAACGAAAAAGTAGCGATTGCTACCAAATAATTATAAGCGTATTTTTAACTGCATGTCTAGCTTTTACAAATAGAAACGAAGATTTAATGTTTTTTTAATTATTATCTTAGGTAAATTTTTTTATAAATAGTCTCTAAAAAGGTTTATGTTTATATTTGGTTTAATCTTCATGTAACTATTTATTTATGACAGGTTTTTTATATTTCTTGGGAAATACTTTAAGGTGGCCAGTGTTAAAGCCAAAAGAATTTTTTTCACTACATGCTTATTTTTCAATTATTTATTTGATAACTTTTACTTTGAGTAAATATGATGTAAGCCAATCAAATTTAGTTTTTACTTTAGGAATTCTTGCACCTCTTTTAATCGCTATTGGTCAAGGACTTCCAATTGATTGCCTTGATATGGAATCATCGTTGTTGAAGGAATTAAAAACTAAATAATATATATTTCAGTTAAAAATTTTTATAAAACCTGGACAACTTCGCTTATTTCAGGAATCATTTCTTTTAACTTTCTTTCAATACCCATTTTGAGAGTCATAGTGCTACTTGGGCAACTACCACATGCTCCTTGAAGTCTGACTTTGACAATTGGACCATCTATTTCTGCAATCTCAACATTACCTCCATCAGAAATTAAAAAAGGTCTTAGCTCGTCAAGGACTTTTTCTACATTTTCGTTTGTCAGAGAGAGTGTTTCAGTACTCATAATTTTGGGTTAACTTTATAATAAGCCTAGAAAGAAATCTGATTAATTGCAAAAAAGATAATTTTCTGTTGTGACTTCATCTAAAAATCCCACTAATGACAATAGCTACTTTGATGCAGTCTTAGTAGGAGCAGGGATAATGAGTAGTACTTTAGCCCTCCTAATTTCAGAAGTTTTACCAGATATAAAATTTCTTATTATAGAAAAATTAAATGCTCCAGGAAGTGAAAGTACTGGTGCTTTTAATAATGCAGGTACAGGACATGCGGCTAATTGCGAATTAAACTATACCCCTTTAGATGAAAAAGGAAATCTAAAAATAGATAAAGCGCTCTCAATAAATCGTTCTTTTGAAACATCCATGTCTTTATGGGCCTCATTATATGAAGCAGGGAAGATTGATATTAAGAAGTTTCTAAAATTTATTCCTCATATTAGCTTTGTTTCTGGTCAGGATAATATTTCTTTTTTAAAAAAAAGATTTCAGAAAATGTCCGAAAATCCTGAATTTATCGATATGGAATTTTCTACATCTTTTGATGAAATTTCATCATGGGCTCCTCTAATAACAAAAGATAGAAATCCATCTACTCAAATTGCTGCTACCAGAATAGGTAGGGGAACTGATATCAATTTTGAGGCTTTAACTAAAGAGTATTTGTCATTAGTTTCTTTAAACAAAAATGTTGAAGTTAGATACAAAACAGAATTAGTAGATTTAAAGAAAATTGATAAAAAACAATGGGAACTAGAAATCAGTACTGAAGGTAGAAAAACTTCAATTAGAACTGGCTACGTTTTTCTTGGTGCTGGTGGAAAAACAATTAATTATTTACAAAAATCAAAAATTCCAGAAGCAAAAAGTTATGGTGGATTTCCTGTTAGTGGGAAATGGCTTATTTGCGAGAAAAAAGATCTAACAGAAAAACATAACTCAAAAGTTTATGGTAAAGCTGATATTGGATCGCCACCAATGTCTGTGCCTCATTTAGACACCAGATGGATTGATAATAAAAAACTTCTTTTATATGGACCTTTTGCTGGATTTACAACGAAATTTTTAAAACAAAGTTCATACTTTGACTTATTTAGTTCAATTAAAAAGAATAATATTTTTTCTATGTTAGACGTTGGTTTCAAGAACAACGATTTAATTAATTACCTAATATCACAATCATTAAAGAACCATAACTCAAGAGTTGAGAATTTAAAGAATATTATGCCATCAGCTAATCCTTCTGATTGGTATTTAAAGAATGCTGGTCAAAGAGTCCAAATAATTAAAAAAACTGAAGGTGGTGGTTCTTTGAAATTTGGAACTGAGATTGTAAATTCATCTGATGGATCATTATCTGCTTTGTTGGGAGCCTCTCCGGGAGCAAGTACTGCGGTTTCAATTATGGTTGAGGTTCTAGAAAAATCTGTTTTATTTTTAAACGATAAGCATAATCTTCAGAAAAAGATAAATGACTTAATTTATCCAGAACTATCAGTCTCTGAAAATTACAGTACCTTCATAAATGAAATTAAAAAAAGAAATAATTCCATTTTTGGTTTCCATCCATAATTCTAATTAGCTAATATTAATCAAGATGTAATAAGAGGAGATTTTTTCTTTCTATATGACTGATATAGCTGTTTCAAAAATTAGAAATTTCTGCATAATCGCTCATATTGACCATGGTAAATCTACCCTTGCAGATAGGTTACTTCAAGATACTGGTACTGTGCAGCAAAGGGATATGCAAGAACAATTTTTGGACAGTATGGATCTTGAAAGAGAGAGAGGAATTACTATCAAGTTACAGGCCGCTAGGATGAAATATAAAGCTGACGATTCCCAAGAATATGTTTTGAACTTAATAGATACTCCAGGGCATGTTGATTTCTCTTATGAGGTTAGTAGATCTCTTCAAGCTTGTGAAGGTGCCTTACTTGTTGTTGATGCAAGTCAAGGAGTAGAAGCTCAAACATTAGCTAATGTTTATCTTGCCTTAGAAAATAATCTTGAAATAATTCCTGTTTTAAATAAAGTTGATTTGCCAGGGGCTGATGCTGAAAAAATAAAACAAGAAATAGAAGAAATTATTGGACTTGATACATCTAATGCAATAAATTGTTCAGCAAAAACTGGAGTTGGTATTAAAGATATTTTGGAAGCAATCGTAAGAAGAGTTCCTCCTCCTCAAGATGAAATTAAACTACCTACAAAGGCACTGATCTTTGATTCTTATTATGATCCGTACAGGGGAGTTATTGTTTATTTCAGGGTGATATCTGGGTCTCTAAATAAGAGAGAAAAAATATTATTAATGGCTAGTAAGAAAAATTATGAACTGGATGAGATAGGAATAATGGCGCCTGATCAGCAGCAAGTTGATGAATTACATGCAGGAGAAGTTGGTTATTTAGCTGCTTCTATAAAATCAGTTGCTGATGCGAGAGTGGGAGATACGATTACTCTTTTAAATTCACCTGCCAATGATCCTTTGCCTGGATATAAGACAGCAAATCCTATGGTTTTTTGTGGCTTATTCCCGACTGATGCTGATCAATTTCCAGATTTAAGGGTATCACTAGAAAAATTACAATTATCTGATGCGGCTTTAAAATATGAGCCCGAAACCAGTAGCGCAATGGGATTCGGATTTAGGTGCGGATTCCTAGGACTTCTTCATATGGAGATTGTTCAAGAAAGATTAGAAAGAGAATATGACTTGGATCTAATCGTAACGGCACCATCAGTTATTTATAAAGTTAATTTAAATCAGCAGGAACATATCTTTATTGATAATCCTTCTACAATTCCTGATCCACAACTTAGAGAATCAATAGAAGAGCCTTATGTGAAAATGGAAATTTATGCTCCCAATGAATTTAATGGAACATTAATGGGTTTATGTCAGGAAAGAAGGGGAGTATTTATAGATATGAAATACATAACAACAGATCGAGTTACCTTGATTTATGAAATTCCATTAGCAGAAGTTGTTACAGATTTCTTTGATCAAATGAAAAGTAGAACCCAAGGGTATGCATCAATGGAATATCATTTGATTGGCTATAGAAAAAATGACCTTGTTAGATTAGATGTTCTAATAAATTCAGAAAGAGCAGATCCATTAACTTCTATTGTTCATAAAGATAAGGCTTATGGAATTGGCAGAAGTTTAGTTGAAAAATTAAAAGAACTTATTCCAAAACAACAATTTAAAATACCTATTCAAGCATCAATTGGTAGCAGGATTATTGCAAGTGAAAGCATAAGTGCTTTGCGAAAAGATGTTTTATCTAAATGTTATGGCGGGGATATTTCTAGGAAAAAGAAACTTTTAAAGAAACAAGCCAAAGGTAAAAAGAGGATGAAGGCAATGGGTAAAGTTGAAGTCCCTCAAGAAGCTTTTATGGCAGTCTTGAAATTAAACCAGTAATTTCTTTTAATTTAAAATTTATAGCTATTTATTTTTAAAAGAATTGGGTATATTTCATTTATATCTTTAAAAAAAGATTTTGGATTCTAACTCATTTAATCGTGTCGGCGCAAATATCAGAAAAGCTGGATTTTTAATTGTACTTTTTTATCTTCTTGTTGTTTTAATAATGAAATTTTTTGAGGCCAATAATTTCTTTGGCTATTCATTTTCAATGTTAAGCAATGATATCTTTGCCCCTCCTTCTCTTAATCATTTTTGTGGAACAGATAGATTAGGAAGAGATGTTTGCTTAAGAACTTTGCAAGGATCATCATTAGCGATAGAAGTTGTATTCTTAGCTATTCTTTTTTCATTAAGTTTGGGTTTGCCATTGGGATTATTAAGTGGATATTTTGGTGGTTTTTTTGATAAATGCTTATCACTAATAATGGATACTATTTTTTCAATACCTGTAATTTTACTTTCAGTTGTTGTGGCTTTTGTATTGGGTAAGGGTATCCTTAACGCGGCTTTGGCATTGTGTATTGTTTACTCTCCTCA
>CACGDL010000028.1 GCA_902571795.1 uncultured Prochlorococcus sp. | reverse complement strand
AAAATGCAGATGTTGCTTTGCTTTGCTTACCAAATGGCTTATCTTCAACAATGACAAGGAAATTATTAGAAAGAGGACTTAAAGTTATTGATTTATCTGCTGATTATAGATATAAGTCTTTAGATGAATGGAAAAAAGTATATTCCAAAGAAGCTTCTATTTATAAAAGGAATGATGACGATTTATGTAAAGAGGCAGTTTACGGTCTTCCTGAAATAAATAAAGAAGCCATTTCAAAAGGAAGATTAATTGCCTGTCCAGGATGTTATCCAACATCTGCTCTTATTCCATTAGCTCCTTATCTCTCTCAAGGAATTATTGAAAATGAAGGTATAGTAGTTGACTCTAAAAGCGGAACCTCTGGAGGTGGTCGAGAACCAAACCAAAAGCTACTATTATCAGAATGTGGAGAAGGTCTTTCAGCATATGGATTGATAAACCATAGACATACCTCAGAGATCGAGCAAGTGGCATCCTTAATTTCTGGAAATAAAATTGAACTGCTTTTTACACCTCATTTAGTCCCAATCTCAAGGGGCATGCATTCGACTATATATGGGAGATTAAGAGATCCAGGATTAACTTCTGATGACTGCAGAATTCTTCTGGATAACTATTATAGAAATTTTAAAAATATTAAAGTCTTACCTGTAGATACATTCCCATCAACAAAATGGGTTAAAAATACAAACCAAATTTTACTTTCTGTTAAAGTTGATAATCGAAATGGAAGAATAATTATATTATCTGTAATTGATAATTTGTTAAAAGGTCAGACTGGGCAAGCAATTCAAAATTTAAATATTATGAGTGGATTTTCAATGGATGAAGGTCTTGATTTAACTAATAATTTTCCATAAAATTACTTCTTATCAAAAAACCAGCAATAGAGATTGAGTGAGGTAAAATTTTATGTTCAAGCATTTGTATTCTTTTGGAAAGTGATTCAATATCATCATCATTTCTAATTGACAATGCAGCTTGCATTATCAATGATCCACTATCTACCTCCTCTTCAACAAAATGTACGGAACAACCAGTTATTTTTGAACCATTTAATATAGAGTCCTTTATCGCAGAACCTCCTTTATACGCTGGAAGTAATGAAGGGTGAATATTTATTATCTTATTCTTAAATTTATTAATAAAAAATGGAGTAACAATTTTCATCCAGCCAGCCATAACCACAAGTTCAACATCGTAATGAATTAAAGTATTTATAATTTTTAATTCAAATGCCTCTTTTTGCAGAAAGTCTTTTCCTCTTATAATTTTGTGAGGTATTTTTTTACTTTCTGCTCTCTTTATACAACCTGCATCATCTTTGTTAGTTATTAGAACTTTTATATCTATATCTAATTCTCCTTTTTCTGAGAGATTAATTAATTCCTGAAAGTTTGTTCCTTTACCAGAAGCAAGTACACCTATTTTTAATTTTGGGGAAAATCTTCTAAATTCAGATATCTCAGGCGAAATTATGTAATTAAATGATCTATCCAAAGTTTTTTTATTTTATCCAATGATAAATTCATATGAAATAAAAAAAACCCTCAATTTTAATTGTTTATATTCAAAAACATATTTATTTGAAGATAATAATTTAAACAAATTTAAATGATTCAAATCTATGTACTATTCGTATAGATATAATTGAATAATAAATAAAAGAAACAAATATATAAAATGAATGGAGATTTAAACTCATGGGATAAATTTTGTAATTATCTTTGGTTTGATAAAAAATTAAATATTTGGTTAGACATAAGCAAAATTAATTTCACAAATAAAGAGATAAAAAATTTAGAAGATAAATTTATAGATGTTTTTTCATCAATAAAAGAATTAGAAAATGGTGCCATCTCAAATATTGATGAAAATAGACAAGTTGGACATTATTGGCTTAGAAATCCATCAATTTCACCATGTTCAAAAATAGGAGAGGAAATTAGAGCAGATATTAATACAATCTCTGAATTTGGAAAAGAAATTTTAAATGGAGATATTACGAATAAGGATAATCAGCACTATACTGATGTTCTATGGATAGGAATTGGTGGAAGTGGGTTAGGACCATTACTTATTACAGAGTCACTGCAGAAGTGTTCTAGAGGCTTAAATTTTTCTTATATCGATAATGTTGATCCTTTTTTAATTAGCGAAAAGTTAGAAGAGTTATCTGAAAAATTATCAACAACATTATTTGTAGTAGTAAGCAAATCAGGTGGTACGCCTGAACCTAGAATTGCTATGGAAATTATTAAAAGTCACTGTGAAAACAATTCTCTTGAATGGAATTCTAATGCTATAGCTATAACAATGAAAGATAGTAAGTTATTTAAAAAAGCCACTTCTGAAAATTGGTTAAAAATATTTAATTTGCCAGATTGGGTGGGAGGAAGAACTAGTATTACAAGCTCTGTGGGATTACTTCCATTAGCTCTTATTAATGAAAATATATCTGAATTTATTAGAGGTGCATCATTAATGGATGAAGCCACACGTATAAGTAATTTTAAAAATAATCCAGCAGCACTATTATCATCCGCATGGTATTTAACTGGGGATGGTATTGGAAAGAGAGATATGGTCGTATTACCTTACAGAGATAGATTACAGGTATTTAGTAAATATCTCCAGCAATTAGTAATGGAATCATTAGGAAAGAAATTTAATAGGGATGGTGAAGTAGTTAATCAAGGTATTTCCGTTTTTGGTAATAAAGGATCTACAGATCAACATGCTTATGTTCAGCAACTGAGAGATGGTATTGATAATTTCTTTTGTATTTTTATTGAATTATTAGATTCTCCATCTACTAATATTTTCGATGAAAAAGAGAATCCTAAAGAATATCTTTCTGGTTTTTTGCAAGGAACCAGATCAGCACTCTCTAGTGAAAACAGACAAAGTATCACTATTACGTTAGAAAAGTTAAATTGTTTTTCACTAGGTGCCTTAATCGCTTTATTTGAGAGGGCTGTATCCTTCTACGCTGAATTGGTAAATATAAATGCATATGATCAACCTGGAGTTGAAGCTGGGAAGAAAGCAGCCGCAAATATTATTGAGTATCAACAAAAAGTAAGTAGTTTATTAGATGAAGGTGGAGAATATTCTATAAATGACATAACATCATTATTTGATAACTCAGTGAGTGAAGCTGTATTTTTCATACTCCGTGAAATGTGTTTCGGTAATGATAATTATTTAGTTAAGGGCGATTGGTCAAATCCAAATTCATTAGTTATTAAAAAAATAAATTTTTAAACAACAATATTCATAATTTTTCCTTTAACAATAATTATTTTTCTTATTTCCTTATCTTGAGTCCATTTTAATATGTTAGGTCTTTTAAGAGTCAATTCTTTAATTTGATCTTCACTCATATCATTATTAATATTTACTTTGTCTCTAACTTTTCCATTTACTTGTATTACTAGTTCATATGAATCTTCCTTTAGAGCCTCGGCATTAAATGAAGGCCATTGTTCTAAATGCACAGATTTTTTAAATCCTATAAGATGCCATATTTCTTCTGCAATATGAGGTGCAAATGGAGCCAACAAAATACAAAATGTTTTTAAAGCATCAATTTTTAAATTATTGTTTACGTCATTAATGGAATTTGATAATGAATTATAAAACTTCATTAGTTCTGAAATCGCAGTATTAAATTGGTTATTTAATATGTCATTCGAAATTTCTTTTATAGCTATATTTATTGACTTTAGTAATTTTTTTTCTATATCTGGATAGGAAGTAGATTTACTATTTATATTTTTTGCATAATTTATATAAAGCTTCCAAATCCTGCTTAAAAATCTAAATTGCCCTTCAACATCTGTATCACCCCATTCCAAATCTTTTTCTGGAGGTGCTTTAAATAATATAAACATTCTTGCTGTATCTGCTCCATATTTTTTAATTACTGATTCAGGGTCGATTCCATTATATTTTGACTTAGACATCTTCTCGAAAAGAACTTCGAGTTTGGTATTGTCAATTGGATCTGTAGGATTTGATAGGTCATTAATATCTGAAGGAGAAACATATTTACCCGTTTTATTGTTTTTATAGGCTGCGGCCTGAACCATTCCTTGTGTTAATAATTTATTAAATGGTTCATCAATTTCAAATAGTTCATTATCTCGCAAAGCTTTAGTGAAAAATCTTGCATATAACAAATGCAATATTGCATGCTCTACTCCTCCAACATACTGATCTACAGGCAACCACTTATTAATTTCATCCTTTTCAAATGGCTTATTTGTACATTTTGACGATGGATATCTTAAAAAATACCATGATGAACACATAAAAGTGTCCATAGTATCAGTTTCTTTTTTTGCCGCAATTCCACATTTTGGACATGTTGTATTTATCCAATTATTATTATCACCTAAAGCATTAATCTTATTAGCTGAGATATCTATATCTTTTGGTAATGCAACAGGTAATTCTGATTGGTTTAAAGGAACAGATCCACATTTTTTGCAATTAACTATGGGAATCGGACATCCCCAATATCTTTGTCTAGATATTAACCAATCTCTTAAACGATATTGAATCTTATTTTCGGCCCATCCATTATTTACGCCCTCCTCTGAAATTTTTAATTTAGCAATAGTATTTGCTATGCCATTGAATTTATTTGAATTAATTAGATATCCATTTTCCACATAAGCTTCGTCAAACTCTTTAGTTTGTTCACCTTTATCCTTTAATATTACCTTTTTAATATCAATATTATTTTTCTTAGCAAATTCAAAATCTCTTTGATCATGAGCAGGCACGCCCATAACAGCGCCTGTACCGTATTCATCAAGAACATAACTTGCCACCCAAATAGGTATAGGTTCAGAATTAACTGGATTTATTGCTATTAAGCTAGTTTTTATTCCAATTTTTTCAAGTTCATTATTTTTATTATTTTTCAAATATTGTTTAAGATTTTTTATATCTTGTATGGTTTCTTGATCAGTAATGTTTTTAATTAATGAATGATTAACAGAAATTGCTAAATAAGTAACTCCAAATAAAGTATCTGGCCTTGTTGTAAATACAGTTATTTTCCTTTCTGGATTGGTATTGATATTGAAATTAATATTTGCACCAATTGACTTTCCAATCCAATTATCTTGCATTATTTTTACTCTTTCTGGCCAGTTATCTAATTTTTCTAAATCCTTCAATAACTCATCCGCATAATTAGTAATTCTTAAAAACCATTGCTTTAATAATTTTTTTTCAACTACTGCCCCAGATCTCCAAGATTTACCCTCTGAGTCAACTTGTTCATTCGCTAGGACTGTATTATCTATAGGATCCCAATTAACTTCTGATTCCTTTTGATATACAAGACCTGCCTTGTATAACTCTAAAAATAGATATTGAGTCCAAATATAATAATTTTCATCACATGTTGCAAATTCCCTATCCCAATCAACTGATAGTCCCAAAAGCTTTAATTGTGACTTCATATGTGAAATATTTTTTTTAGTCCAGACACTTGGACTAATTCCTCTTTCAATCGCTGCATTTTCAGCAGGCAAACCAAAAGCGTCCCAACCCATTGGATGTAAGACAGATTTACCCTTAAATCTTTGGAATCGCGCTATTAAGTCTGTAATAACATAATTCCTAACATGTCCCATATGAAGATTACCTGAAGGGTAGGGAAACATTGATAAGGCATAAAATTTATTGCTATTCTCAGTTAATTCATCGGTTTTGTATAAATTGTTTTCTGTCCATATTGACTGCCATTTTTTTTCTATTTCAGATGGATTATATAAATTGGTATCAGCCTCATATTGTTTATCGGGAGAAATCACTTAATTTTTATTTGTTAAATTATTATTTTAATATCCATTGTATAAAATAGAAATAGATTGTTAAAAGGAATAATTTATAATTAAAATTTAAGATATATGAATTACAAATGAAAAATATAACTTTTGAAAAATATCAAGGTAACGGAAATGATTTCGTAATAATAGATTCTAGAGGAAGTGAATTATATAAAAATTACAAGACAAATAAAATATTTGATATAAAAAAAATTTGCAACAGGCAATTTGGTGTTGGAGCAGATGGTGTGATTTTTATAGAAGAACCTAATGAAGATAATTATGCAAAAATGATAATTTTTAATTCTGATGGTTCTGAAGCACAAATGTGTGGAAACGGAATTAGGTGTTTAGTTGAGTATCTACACGTAAATGATTCAATGAATAATAAAAATATAGAATATAAAATTGAGACTAAAGCAGGTTTAAAAATTGCAAAATATATAAATGATGAAATTACAGTAAAAATGGGAGTTCCAATTTTAGAATGTCAAAATATTCCAACAACAATTGAAAAAAAAATAAATTCAATTCCTTCACACGAATTTATTGAGAAAGATTTTAATAATATGGGTTATGCCGTAGGAATGGGAAATCCTCATTTAATATTCTTTGTAAAAGACATAGAGTCAATTGTTCTTTCCAGACTTGGCCCTATATTTGAAAAAAATGAATTATTTCCTGAAAAAACTAATGTGCATTTTTCTCAAATTTTAAATAGAGATAATATCAAAGTAAAAGTGTGGGAAAGGGGTGCAGGACCAACCTTAGCTTGTGGAACAGGTGCTTGTGCTATCCATGTGGCAGCTTATAAATTAGGACTTTGTAATTCACAAACCATAGTAACCTTACCAGGAGGTGATCTTAAAATTGATTGGTCTAAAGACGATTGTGAAGTAATGATGACCGGTAATGCTAAAAAAGTTTTCTCAGGATCAATGTTAGTAAATTAATGGAAAATAATTTTATCTATTTAGATAATGCATCCACCACTCCGTTATCTGAGAATGTTTTAAATATAATTAATTCAACTTATAGGAATTATTGGCATAACCCTTCATCTACATATGAGCTAGGGATAAAATGCTCTACATATCTTGAAAAAATTAGATCTAAAATTGCTTATATATTTGAAGCAGATCCAGAGGATATAATTTTTACATCTGGTTCTTCGGAATCGACAAATATTGTATTTAATAATATTTATGAGAAATTTAAAAATGGTAGGGTTGTTATTTCAAATGTTGAACATCAAGCAACAACTATTTGTGCTAATAAACTAAGAAAACAAAATTGGGATATTTACGAATGGACGGTAAATAATGATGGAATTTTAAATATAACTAATATCGAAAAATTTTTAAACAATGATACTAAGCTTGTATCAATTATTTGGGGACAAAGTGAAATTGGGACAATACAACCTGTCCAATTTATTGGTTCCAAATGTGAAGAATTAAATATAATGTTTCATTTAGATGGAACTCAAATATTAAGTAATGGAATATTTAGTTGGAAAGATCTTAAATGTGATTTTTTAAGCTTATCCGCTCATAAATTTGGAGGTCCAAAAGGGATCGGTATTCTTTTAACAAATGAAAAGTCTAGACAAATTTTAAAAAATAATGATATATCACTTACTCAGGAATTTTCAATTAGACAAGGTACACAAGCTTTGCCATTAATCGCTGGAATGTATGAATCATTAAAGAATATTGAAGGAAAAATAAAATTATATGATTACATAACCGAATTTCCCTCTAATAGTATTAATAAACTCAAAAATTATTTTTTTCAAAAAATTAAAGATAATAATCATATAAAGATTACGGGTAGTATTAACCATAGACTTCCCAGTCATATTTCTTTTCTACTATTAAATAAACTATTTGAGCCTATAAGGGCCTATAAGATTGTTAATTTCATGTCAGAAAATAAAATAGCCATAAGTAGTGGAAGTGCTTGTTCAAGCTCAACTGGGAAACCTAGCTCAACACTTAAAAATATTGGTTTAAAAGATGATGAACTATATTCAAATATTCGTGTTACTTTAGGTTCAATAAACAATAAGTCAGAAATAGATAAATTTTTAGAACTTATTCAAATATGTATTGACAAATTTTAATGGAAACCAATTATAGACTACCTAAAGATTTAAATGAATCTCTTAAGAATATGGAGAATGCAATTATTCCAAGTTTATTAGATTCAAATAAAAGATTTACTATAGAATTTAATTTTGAAGGGTTGAAGTTTACCAGAATTGGAATAACTATCTACAAGATATTGTCCAAAAATAATAATGTATACATAACATTTGCTGATCAAGGTGCTGTGGCTTTGGCTCAAAGAGACTATCCAGATATCAAAGATAAAATCTTTACTTTTAAATCATTTAATGAATCAAATAATATAAATAATATTGATAGTGCAATGATATCGATACTACCTCAGCCATATGATTTCGATTCATTTGAACCAATGTCTGATAATTATCAAGGTACGCATTATTCGTTAAATCCAAAATTTGAAGATGCCAATATTGGTATAGGAAGTGTTATTAGAGAGCGACGTAAAAACTTTGTCAAAACATGGAAAAATATTTATTTTCTGCAGCCTTTAAATAAAGCTGCTCTTATGCATATTTATCCAAATAACTGGTTGCTTTTCAAAGAAGAAAATAAAAGATATTTTTTTAAAAAAGAATTTGAAATTAAACCCGACAATGAATCTATTTTTGTAAATTTATAGATTGAATGTGATAAAAAAAATATATTCATTTTTCTTTATTGTTCTTGTATTAGTAACATCACCTTTCTTAATAAGATATTTACTAGCAAAACAGAAAATAACTATTTTAAATAGTATTTATTTTAATTTCCCAGGAATAATTACTAAAAACAAAATATGTCCTACTTATGATGCTTTATTGAATCAAACGCTTGATGAATCTTTTAGTGTATCAATTATTAATAATAAAGGGGAAATAATAAGTTCCTACAATGAGGATGTTCCAAGGTTGCCAGCATCTAACCAAAAATTATTCTCATCAGCTTATGTTTTAAGTAAATATAAATTAAATAATAATTTAAATACTTCCTTATTTAAAAATAAAAACGATTATTATTTACACGGTCAAGGTGATCCAGATCTTAATTATGAACATATAATCGAACTAATTTCAAATGTTAAAGAAAATAAAATTATTAACTTTAATATTGTAGAAATTGATTCAAAATTATATTGGCCTAATGGTTGGACAAATACTGATAAACTTTACGAATATGGATCTCCAATTACATCTCTTGCAATAGAAAGTAATAACAATAAATATGATGATATTTATGCATTAAAAAATTTTATTAAAAATTATTTAAAAAATAAATTTCCAAATTCAAAAATAAATATAGATTTATTTGATTCAGAAAAAACTTTTTATTTAAAAAATATTAAAGAAATAAATAAAGTATATTCAACTCCAATTCTTTCATTATTAACTCTAACAAATTCTGAAAGCCATAATTTTACGGCTGAATCTCTTTTTAAAAATGCCTCAAATACATGGAACGATAATAACTATATAAAATTGAAAAGATGGCTTGAAAATAAAGGCCTCCCTACAACTAATTCATACTTTGCAGATGCTAGTGGATTGTCACGAAAAAATAAAATTACAACAAAGTTAGTTGTATTGTTTTTAGATAAAATGAGATATTTTAATGATTTTAAAGCTTATCAATCTACACTTTCAATTACGGGAGTGAGAGGAACATTAGCTAAAAGATTTGTAAATAGTGAATTGTCTGGAAAGTTTTTTGGCAAAACTGGGACACTTTCAAATGTCTTTGCATTATCTGGCTTTTTATATAAAAATGACAAGCCAATAATTATAAGCATTATCCAAAATTCTAATAAAATTGATAAAGAAAAAGTTTTTAAATTATTACGTGATCTTTATTACTTGAAATCCTGTTAAAAAAATATTATTTAAAATATTCTTTTAAATCCTTCTCAACAGAGGGGGGTACCATGTGATTAATTTCACCACCAAATTTTGCAACTTCTTTTACTAAAGAACTACTAAGAAAACTATAATTTGTATTTGTCGATAAAAATATAGTTTCAATATCATTATTAAGAGATTTATTTGTATGAGCAATCTGAAGTTCATACTCAAAATCACTCATTGCTCTTAAGCCTCTAAGAATAAGATTAGCTTTTAGATCATTTGCACAATCAACAGTTAGACCAGAATAAGAAATAACTTCAATATTAGGTAAATGAGAAAGTGAATTTTTTATTTGTATTATTCTTCTTTCAAGATTAAATGTTGGTGTTTTAGAGGTATTTTCTAAAACAGCAACTATTAGATTGCCAAATATTTTTTCAGCCCTTTCTATTAAATCAAGATGCCCATTTGTTAAAGGATCAAATGTACCTGGATAAAGAATTTTCATGAATTTATTATGATCGAATAAGAAATTTAGTTAAAATAAGATTATTAGTTAAATCAATTATGACATTAAATCTAGAAGCAAAAAAAATCTTATTAAGAAAAATACCTCACGGATTATTTATTTGTGGCGTTAGAGACGAGGATAAAAATGAAGTGAATGGTTTTACTGCAAGTTGGGTAACTCAAGGTTCTTTCACCCCACCATTAGTTGTAATGGCTGTTAGAGCAGAGGGTTCTAGTCATGAAATAATAAAGTCAACCAATAAGTTCTCATTAAATGTGCTCAAAAGTGATCAAAAGGATCTAGCAGCTGTTTTCTTTAAACCTCAAAAAGCATTAGGAGGTAGATTTGAATCTGTTGAATTTAATTTAGGTGAGCTTGGATTGCCTATTTTAGTTGATAGTGTTGGTGGTGTTGAATGTAATGTTGTTGGGAGTGTTATGCATGGAGACCATACCGTTTTTGTAGGAGAGGTTCAATCTGCTTATCTGAATAATGATGTTGACTCACTAAATTTATCTTCAACTGGCTGGAATTATGGAGGTTAATCTTTATAAATGAGTAATTCCTCTATTGAAAAAATAAATAACAAATATAATTTTAAAATTGAATATAAATTAATTAATAATAAGGAGTTATTAAAATCAAGATTATCCCAAATTCCAAAGTCATCTGGTTGTTATCTTTTTAAAGATATTGATAATAACTTACTTTATATTGGTAAATCTAAAAAACTACGCAGTAGAGTAAGTAGTTATTTCAATAATTATTCAGATTTAACTCCCCGATTAAGTTTGATGGTTCGTCAAATAACTGAAATAGAAATAATAGTCACAGATAGCGAATATGAAGCATTAAATTTAGAGTCAAATTTAATTAAAACAAACAAACCATATTTTAATATTCTTTTAAAGGATGATAAGAAATATCCATATCTTTGTATAACTTGGAGTGAAAAATATCCTCGAATATTTATTACAAGAAGAAGAAGAAATAGAAATAATTTAGATAGATATTATGGACCTTATGTTGATGTCGGATTATTAAGGAGAACATTATTTACGATAAAAAAAATATTTCCACTTAGACAAAGACCAAGGCCAGTCTATAAAGATAGAACTTGTTTGAATTATTCAATAGGAAGATGTCCAGGTGTTTGCCAAGAAGTTATATCATCTGACGATTATAAAAAAATAATGAAACAAGTATCTATGATATTTCAGGGAAGAAATGATGACTTAGAAATATTTTTACAAAAAAAAATGCTGCAATTTTCAAATGATTTAGATTATGAGAATGCAGCAAAAATAAGGGACCAAATTTCAGGTTTAAAATTATTAACTGAATCACAAAAAATATCAATACCAGATTCTTCAATTAATAGAGATATCTTTGGAATAGTTTCAGAAAAAAATGTAGCTAGTATACAAATTTTCCAAATGAGATCTGGTAAGCTCATTGGGAGAATTGGCTATAGTCAAAAATTAAATAATGAAGATGAAAATCTTATTTTACAAAAGATATTAGAAGAGCATTATATGAATGTTGAACCTGTAGAAATACCATCAGAAATTCTTATTCAATATAACCTTCCAAAACAAGCAACCATAGAGGATTGGTTAACGGAGCTAAGAAAAAATAAAGTAAAAATCCTAATCCCAAAAAGAAATAAAAAACATGAAACTGTAGAAATGGTTTTAAAAAATGCGAAATTGGAATTAGATAGAATATTAAATGGGATACAAGATAATGAATCATCAATTGAGGATCTTGCCCAAATACTTGAATTAAGCGAACAACCTAAAAGAATTGAAGGTTATGATATAAGCCATATTCAAGGTAGTGACCCTGTAGCATCACAAGTAGTTTTTATTGATGGGATTCCTTCTAAACAGCATTATAGGAAATATAAAATTAAAGATCCAAACGTTTTTATAGGACATAGTGATGATTTTGCTTCGATATATGAAGTAATACATAGAAGGTTTAAAAAATGGTCAAGATTTAAAAAAGGCGGAGGGGATTTTTCAATATTAAATGATAAAACGAATAGTAAATTAGACAATGAACTTCTATCAGATTGGCCTGATTTAATAATGATTGATGGAGGAAAAGGACAGTTAAATGCAGCTATTAAAGCATTAAAAGAATTAAATCTTGAGGAAGAAGTAACTATATGTTCATTGGCAAAAAAAAATGAAGAAATATTTATTCCAGGATTTACTAAGTCTCTTGATACTGATGAAAATCAAAAAGGAGTTCTTCTATTAAGAAGGGTAAGAGATGAAGCACATAGATTTGCATTATCTTTTCATAGAGACAAAAGATCTAAAAGAATGAATAGATCTCAATTGTCCCAAATCAGTGGATTAGGACCATCAAGAATAAGAGAATTGCTTGAGCATTTTAAATCAATAGACGCGATAAGAATAGCTAGTAAAGAGGATTTATCAAAAGTTAAAGGACTTGGAAAAAATTCAGTAAATGATATATATGAATATTTTAACGAGTTATAAATATTAATTAATTTTTGAAAAATAGATTTCTTGATATTGTTAAATATAACTATATTAAAAATATATATTTTTAAATTAATCTAGTAATTTGGCAGCTGAAGCATATCTCTGGTTTAAATCACTTCACATTATTGGTGTAATTGTTTGGTTTGCGGGACTTTTTTATTTAGTAAGACTTTTTATATATCATGAAGAATCTAAAAATATGGATAATGAATTAAAAATTGCCTTTAATAAACAATACACCTTGATGGAAAAAAGGCTGGCGAATATAATCACAACACCTGGGATGATATTAGCTTTAAGTATGGCTATTTGCATGGTTATTATGCAACCAAGTTGGTTAAGTGAGAAGTGGTTGCAAATTAAAATTTCTTTTGTTTTGGGATTAGTAATCTATCATTCTTTTTGTTATAAAATAATGTATTCATTACAAAATGGTACTTCAACAATTTCAGCAAAAAACCTTAGATTATTAAATGAATTGCCTACTTTATTATTATTTATAATTGTACTTTTAGTTATTTTTAAAAATAATTTTCCAACTAGTGTTGCTACATGGAGCGTAGTTGGACTAATTATTTTCATGTTGGCTTCAATACAATTATATGCAAAGATTAGAAAGAACAATGAGAATTCATTAAGTAATGAATAGGGAAGACTTAGTAAAATTAACTTCCAATATTAATAAAAATAGTTGTCCCAAAAATATTAATTTTCACTGTCATACAAAATTTAGTGATGGAAGTTTAGAGCCATATGAACTTTTAGAACAAGCTTATAAAAATAACTTGAAATTTTTATCTATAACCGATCATCATACAATTAAAGCTCATGAATATATAAAAAAAAATAATATACTCAAAAATTATCCTAAAGATTCTTTTACATTAATTTCGGGAATAGAAATTAATTGTTTGATTTTAGGATGTTTAGTACATGTAATTGGATTGGGAATAGATATAAAAAGTAAATACCTAAATCCCTACATCCTTGGAGAGTCTCCAATAGGTAATGATTTAAATATTAAATCAGTTATAAAAGCAATAAATTTTGCTGGTGGTTTATCATTTCTTGCTCATCCAGCGAGATACAGGATTCCCTTTTATAAATTAATTCCAGAGGCCAAAATACAAGGTATTGATGGAATAGAAGTTTGGTACGATTATGAACTTAATGAAGTATGGAATCCTAGTTTATTTGTATGTTCAGAAATAGATAAATTAGCAGATAAATATTCAATGCTAAAAACATGCGGAACAGATAGTCATGGACTTTCGCTATTAGGTAGATAATTCAGAATTCGTTTTTTTCAATTATTGAGTCAGTATTAATAATTATGTTCTTTAAATTTTCAGTAACATCTGATGAACAATTATTCCACATTTTTCTATTGACAATTTCAAGAAATCTTTGTGCAATATCTCTTAAAGCCCATGGATTATTCTCTAGAAAGAAATTCCTAAGATCCATATCACATAACCATGATTTATAAACTTCCTCATAACACCAATCTGAGACTACTTCAGTAGAAGCATCAAAAGCATATAAGTAATCTAGTGTAGCTGAGAATTCAAACGCTCCTTTATAACCATTATCCTTCATTCCATTTATCCATTTAGGGTTAAGTATTCTTGATATAACAACTTTATTAATTTCATCTTGTAATTTTGAAATTTTGGATAATCCAAATTTTGATAAATCACCATGATACATTTCAGGAAATTTACCGCTCAATTTTTTTACTGCTGAAGATAATCCACCCTGAAACTGATAATAATCATCAGAATCTAAAATATCATGTTCCTTATTATCTTGGTTATGAACAACTAACTGCACATTCTTAAGAGCATTTTCTAATGATTTTTTATCCTCTATAGGTTCAAGATTATCACTGTAAATCCACTTACTCCAATTAAGAAAAGATTCTCCAAAATCATCAATATTTTCCCAATTAGAATTAGAAATTAGTTCTTGCAGACCAGCTCCATATGAACCTGGCGCTGACCCAAATATACGATTAATTGAATCACCATGCCTTGATGCCCCAGCAAGAGGGTTAAATTTATCATCCTCATTAAGATTAGAAACAAGATTTATTGCTTTAGAAGTTAATTTAACTAACTGTGGAAATGCATCTCTAAACATTCCCGAAATCCTTAAAGTAACATCAACCCTTGGTCTTTCGAGAACAGATAAAGGAATGATTTCTAAATCAACTACTCTTCTGGAAGGCCCATCCCAAATAGGCTGTACTCCTAATAAATATAGTATTTGACAAATGTCTTCACCACCATTTCTCATTGTGGATGTTGCCCATACAGATATTGCTATATTTTTTAAATCTTCTCCATTGTCTTGTTTGTATAAATCAAGTATTTGTGAAGCAGACTGACAACCAACAATCCATGCTGATTCAGTTGGCAGTCCTCTCGAATCAACTGAAAAGAAATTTTTACCAGTTGGTAAAGTTTCAGTTTTACCTCTCGTAGGAGCTCCAGATGGACCGCTTTTTACATATTGTCCCTTTAATGAATTAATAAATGATAATTTCTCATTATATGAAGAATTAATGATTGGAATTAGAATCTCTTTTTTTAATAATAAAAAATACTTATTATGTTTTTTTTCATTAAAGAAATAGTCTATTATTTTCTGATTTTTATATTTTTCTAGATCTTTTATATTGGTATTATTTTGGTAAAAAAACAAATATATTAAATACTTTGCTTGTTGTTCCAAAAAATCAATAGCCATTCTAAAGTTTAAAATGTTTTTGTTGGAAAAAGTCAATAATATTTTTTTATCCTTTTCACTTAACATTTGATCATATTGATTTGTCCAGGGATTCAAATCTAGTTTTAAATGTTTTGCTATATATTGAATAA
>CACGDL010000027.1 GCA_902571795.1 uncultured Prochlorococcus sp. | reverse complement strand
AACCCCTCTCTAGCTACAACAAAGAAAAGGGACTTAAGTCTATATCCCATTGCCAATAAGGTGGCGTACTCTGGGAGGTGATCTGTAACGTCACTATAAAGAATTTGATAAACAACCACACAACCTACAACGAAACCCATCAATGCACCCAAACTAAATATAAAACCTATTGCAGTACTATTTTTCCAATAATTCTTCTCAAATTCTATAAATTGATTTTTTGTAAGAACCCTAACATCATTTGGGAGTGAGTTATTTAATATCCTTGAAATTAATTCAGGATCAGATCCTTTTTTTAGCTTTACCAAGCCAATTTCTATACTGCCAGGAGGATTAGCAGGGAAGAGTCTTAAGAAGGTTTCTCGACTAGTTATCAAATTACCATCTGCACCAAAAGATGGTCCCAACTCCACAAGGCCTTCAACAATTACTCTTTTTCCAGCAACCTCAGTTTCAACTTTTTTTTCAGATAGGAACCATTCTTCAATCGGTCCAAATTCAGGTCTAGAAAGTTTGTCAAAAAGAACTCTTGATGGATTTCTCAATTTGTAAGCTTTCTTTGAGAATCCCTCATCTAAAAGAAGTGAATCGGAGGGATTAAAACCTAATGCAAGTATTGATCTAGTTTTAAGATTTTCGGGATTTCTCCAAAGTAAATAATTTAGATTAACGGGAGCAGTTTTTTTGACATCTTCTACTGCGAGAGTTTGAATTAATCTTCTTTTTGGGAATCCACTCATGCTTATAGAACTTTTTGATCTAGGACTTATCAATACAAGATCGGCATCTAGAAGTTTATGAATAGTTACACTCGTGTCAAATAAACCATCTCTAAAACCTAATTGCATAAACATCAAAATCCCTGCAAAACTGATCCCAGCAATGGCAACTACTAGCCTTAATGGTTGTCTAGTTAATAACAACCAAGCTAATGGTATTTTTCTAAATTTTAAAAAAGAAAAACTCATTAGGGAATAAATTTTGCAATCACTTTCATTCCTGCATAGTTTTGAACGATATCTATAGAATCTTGATCTAGTTTTACTAGTACCTCGATAATTCGTGAATCAGCATCACCTGTTGGATCAGTCGATAGAACTTTTCTTTGTTTTACCTGAGGACTAATCCTAATCACCTTTCCCTTAAGTTTTTTTTGGAAACCTCCATTTTCACTGCTCAATTCAACATTCTGAGAGATAAAAACTCTATCGATGTCAGATTCATAAACCTCTATCAAAGCTTCCATTTTTTGACTAGAACCAATATCCAAAATCCCTTCATTTTGAGGCCTTTCACCAACTCTCGTATTTATTCCAAGGATAAAACCATCGATTGGACTCCTTAGTTTTGAATTAAATAGATCTATCTTGATATTTTTTTGATCTCCTATAAGGTTTATTTTCTGTTTTTGCAATTTTAATAATTCATCTTTTCTCTGTGAAAACTCTACAAAAGAATATACATCTTTGCTCAAAGCTAACTCATACCTCTGAATTTGATCTTTCTTTAGGGTAATTTCTTTGTTAATAGTATTAATTAGATTTTCGTTTCTTTCAAGATCAGCAATTAATTTTTCTCCATTTTCAAAGATTGCAAGGATATCACCTTTTTTTACGAAATCTCCTTCATTTACTAAAATTTCGACAATTCGGGGGGAAGAGCCAAACTGACTTAATGGAGCTGCCAATTGTCTAATCTCTCCCGAAGGAGATAGTTGACCAAGTGCGGCAACAGCTGAAATAGAAGGTATGAAATCTGAAGTTTTTTCCTCTATAGATTTTGAACTAGATTTATTATTTCCAGAACAGGAAATAACACCAATAGATATTGGTGTAAATAATAAAAAATAAATAAATAAATTTTTTAATATTTTTAATTTCATTAAAAATCGAAGAGTATTGTTTTTATATAGTTATTGACCCATTTTTCATCAAAATATTTTAGAAGAACCATGCTAGTCTTCTCATTTTTCATTTGTTGAACACAATAATTTTTTTGAAAATCTATTCTCTCTTGGATAACTTCCTCATCAACTTCCGGTTTAGCTTTCTTACTTAATTTGATCAAAATAGAGAGGTATTGATCTACAACTCTACAAAAATCATTTCTTTCAGATTTACTTTTTAAGGAAGCAAAAAATACATTATTAGAAAAAATGCCCCCCCCATTTAGGAATCTCTCTCAAAGAGGTAAAAGAACTTTTATCAACTTCAGAAAGTAATTTTTCGTATTTCAAACCTTGGTTTTGTGATGACGGGGATAAATCAACAATGGCAGCAGAAACAATATCATTTATTTTTACCAAATCCATCCCAAAAATTGGGATGTCAAACTTTGGATCAGGGAAAAAAACGCAGTGTAGTATTTTAAGATTCTTTGAAAATTCTGCTACTTCAATATGTAACTTTCTAAAACCTCTTGCTTTATGAAATTCATTTTCAATATAAAATTCTTTGCCTATTTCTTGTGATATTACGTTAGTTAGTTTTGGATCAATTTTTATACTCTTAAGGTCCTCAAGCATGGATCTATGCTCTCTAATATTTCGTAATAAATCCAAAATAAGAGGGTCAGTTAATTTTGTTTTAGTTAAAGATTCAGACAACAAGGCTAAAAAGTACCAAAATAGAATTTAAAGAGAGAACCGAAATGAATGTAGGAGATGTTAATTACTACACCCATTCAAGCAAAACTAGATGTGTGTTTGTGGATAATAAAGAATTGCCGCTTATAAGCATTGATATTTGGTGCAAAGCAGGTTCTTCATTTGAGGATGTTGATAAAAACGGCACCGCTCATTTTCTAGAACATATGATTTTTAAAGGATCTAACAAAATAATGCCAGGTGAGTTTGACCATAAAATTGAATCACTAGGCGGAATAAGTAACGCTTCAACTGGTTATGATGATGTACATTACCATGTATTAGTTCCACCCAGTAACTTTAAAGAATCACTTGCTCTTTTGACAAATATTGTCGTTGCTCCAGTTTTTAATCCTGATGAATTTATAAAAGAAAAAGGGGTAGTTATTGATGAAATAAAACAACAAAATGATCAGCCTGAAGAAAGGCTATTTAATTATTTTTTGAGAAGGGTTTGGTTAAATGCGAATTATGCCAATTCGATTCTGGGAACTGAACATAGTATTAAAAACTTAGAGATAAATGACCTTGTGAAATTTCACAGCAAACATTACACTACTGAAAAAATTTGTATAGCAATAGCTGGTAATCTCTCTGAAGAAATTTATAAAATTTTTGAAAAAAGTGATTTATCTGGCATAAAAGAAAGCCCAAAATTAATAAATCTAAAAAATATACCTTCTTTAAAAATTAGGCATGGTAGAGAGTCAGTTAAGTTTGATAATTTAGAGTTTTCAAGAATATTTATGGCTTGGTTTATCCCAAACCTAAATGATCAAAAAAATATTATTGGGCTTGAGATATTAGCGTCAATTCTCGCTGTAGGAAGAAACAGTAGATTAGTTAAAATTTTAAAAGAAGATAGTAATCTGGTTGAATCGATATATGTAGATGTAAATACTGGAGAATTAGGAGGATTATTTATAATGGAAGCAAGTTGTGAGTCCAAAGATATTTATTTAGTAGAAAAGCAAATTAATAAAACAATAGATGAGATCTCAAATTGTAAAGCCCTGAGTTTGGATGAAATAAAAAAAGCGATAAATATTGTGAAAAGTAATTATATCTTTAATTTAGAGACATCTACTCAACTCTCTTCGTTCTTTGGAAATGAACTTCTTTGGGGGAGAAAGTCTACAATAAATGAGTTAGAGAGTCATTTAAAATATTGGAATGACTTGGATAACTTCAAAGAGATAACAGAATATATCCGTGGCGAAAAATACACTTTAGTTGCATCACCTAGTAAATGTTAAAAAAATATTTTTTAAATAATAAAAAAAGAAATTTTTCAACTGCTTCAATTTGGATTAAAGGGGGGAGTGATATGGATAGTACTGGCAAAAAAGGTATAAACAAGATCCTTTGTTCATTACTTACCAGAGGATGTGAGGGTTTCAATAATTTCACTCTTTCGGAGTATATTGAGTCCCATGGCGCAGAATTAAATCAAGAAATATTTGAAGATGGTATTTCAATAAGCATTAAATCCCTAAATGAACATTTCACCAAATTATTTCCTTTATTAGATTTAATAATCAATAAGCCAATCCTCTCGGAAACCGAATTTAAAAAAGTAAAAAAATCTTCTATTGATCAAATTAAAAAAGATAAAGAGAATCCATTCAATATCTGTTTTGAAAAATGGAGAAAAATTGTTTACTCAAATCATCCTTATGCTTTTAACACAATTGGCAATAATAATGATGTCTCAAAAATTACCTATGAAGATGTTTTGCTTGAGTTTAAAAATTTTAAAAGTAGAGAAAAGTATTTAATTTCAAATAATCCTGAAATAAATGGAGAAAATTTTGGAACATATGAAAAAAAAATCCTAAAAGAAAAAACTGGAAGAGTAAATAATAATTTAAGTGCTACGAATAGATTTGATTACATTAATAATGATTCAAATCAAACAATAATAATAATGGGGGACCAAACTTGCTCGCGAAGAAGTAGTGAATATTTGCCACTTAAGGTTTTGGAGTCATATTTATCTTATGGGATGAGCGCTGCTTTATTTAAACTTTTTAGAGAGAAACATGGTATCACTTACGATTTAGGTGTTTATTATCCTATCAGGAGTGGGAATGCCCCATTTTTAATTTATTTATCAGTATCTAATAAACAAGCCCTTTTTGCTTTTGAACTTTTATCAACACTATGGAAAAATTTACTTTTTAATCCGTTGACTAATTCTGAAATATTTTTAGCAAAAGAAAAACTAAAAGGTTCTTTTCTATTGGGGAATCAATCACTTGATGAAATTTTACAGAGAAACATTCAATTAATTAGTTATGGTATTTCACCAATTTCTGAAAACGATTTAAATTCAAAAATAGATGGAATTTCTTCGTTAGATATTTTTAAATTAACAAATAAGTATTTTTCAAAACCTTTTCTGAGTATTTCTGGAAATAAAAATATATGTTTAGATATTTCTAATCGATGGAAGAAAAACTTTTAAGTTAGTTTTTCTCAATCTTATCAATATCGATTAAAAACGAACCTCTTCTAAACTTTACTTCAACAGTATCTGGAGATTTAATTGAAAGAATTTCCCCAATTTCATCAATTGCCACTAGATCAGGTGGTCTTAACATCGGCATATTATCTGAAGTCTTCAAGTAAGAGACTGGCGCAATCAACTTAACTTTATCGTTGATCTCAAATTTCATTTATAAATTAGATACATTAAAAAGTAGTATAAGCATAAAGTTAGAGAAAATATCAACGAAATGCACTGATTCATTCTAGAATCCTAGAATTGACTTTATACAAATTAATGAATCAGAAATTTAAAACATTAATTTTATGGGCTTTACCTATACTTTTAGTAATAGCGCTTTCCTATCAATTTTTATCTTCAAGAAATGTTGATTCTCTTAAATCTAATGGGACTACTGTTGCTCCAAGGAATTCAGCGGTAGCAAGAGTTAGTTACGGCAGATTTTTAGATTACATTAATTCAGGAAGGATTACATCTGTTGATATTTTTGAAGGAGGCAGAAATGCAGTTATAGAGACAATAGATTCGGATTTAGATAATAAAGTTCAAAGGTTACGTGTAGATCTTCCAGGCTTAACACCAGAACTCATAAATATCCTAAAAAATGAGGGAATCAGTTTTGATGTTCATCCGGTAAAAACAGCTCCTCCCGCATTAGGAATTTTAGGTAATTTACTTTTCCCAGCTATCTTAATTGGAGGTTTAATTTTGTTAGCGAGGAGGTCGAATGGTATGCCTGGAGGTCCTGGTCAAGCTATGCAGTTTGGAAAAACAAAAGCGAGATTTGCAATGGAAGCTGAAACAGGAGTTGTATTCGATGATGTTGCAGGTGTTAATGAAGCTAAACAGGATTTGCAAGAAGTTGTCACTTTTCTGAAAAAACCAGAAAAATTTACTTCTGTAGGAGCAAGGATTCCCAAAGGGGTTCTATTGGTAGGACCTCCTGGAACTGGTAAAACCCTTTTAGCTAAAGCAATTGCAGGAGAAGCTGGTGTACCATTTTTCTCATTATCAGGTTCTGAATTTGTTGAAATGTTTGTGGGTGTTGGTGCTAGTAGAGTCAGAGATCTTTTCAAAAGAGCTAAAGAAAATAGTCCTTGTTTAATTTTTATTGATGAAATCGATGCTGTCGGAAGACAAAGAGGTGCGGGTATTGGTGGAGGTAATGATGAAAGAGAACAAACACTCAACCAGTTACTTACTGAAATGGATGGATTTGAAGGCAATAGCGGCATAATAATAATTGCAGCCACAAACAGGCCTGATGTTTTAGACTCGGCTCTAATGAGACCTGGTAGATTTGATAGACAGGTGACTGTAGACGCACCTGATATTAAGGGCAGATTATCAATATTGGAAGTTCATGCTAGAAATAAGAAACTTCAAGAGGATTTAACACTCGAAAGCATTGCTAGAAGAACACCAGGTTTTACTGGGGCAGATTTAGCAAATTTATTAAATGAGGCTGCCATATTAACAGCCAGGAGAAGAAAAGATTCTATCAGTATTTCAGAAATCGATGATTCTGTAGATAGAATTGTGGCAGGTATGGAAGGTTCTCCATTAACAGATGGTAGAAGCAAGAGATTAATTGCTTATCATGAAGTTGGCCATGCTCTAATAGGTTCACTTGTAAAAGCACATGATCCTGTTCAAAAAGTGACCGTCATTCCAAGAGGTCAAGCCAAAGGATTGACTTGGTTTACCCCAGATGATGAACAAACCCTCGTTAGCAGGGCGCAATTAAAAGCGAGGATAATGGGCGCTTTAGGAGGAAGAGCTGCTGAAGATGTAGTTTTTGGAGAAGGTGAGATAACAACAGGAGCGGGAGGTGATTTTCAACAAGTTGCTTCAATGGCTCGCCAAATGGTTACTAGATTTGGAATGAGTAATTTAGGTCCAATAGCTTTAGAAAGTGGTAATCAAGAAGTATTTGTTGGTAGAGATTTAATGACTAGAAGTGAAGTTTCTGATTCAATTTCTAAACAGATCGATGAAAGTGTAAGGGTAATGGTCAAGGAATGTTATAAAGAAACCTACGATATAGTATTCAAAAATAGAGAAGCTATGGATAAGATAGTTGATCTATTAATCGAAAAAGAAACATTAGATGGTGATGAATTTGTAAGTATTCTTTCCAAATTCACCAAAATTCCTGAGAAAGAGAGAACACCTCAATTATTAAGTTAAACTTTTATTGGTTTCTTATCCAGCACTAGATCAATTAAACCGTATTCAACTGCTTCGTTTGGGGACATATAAAAATCTCTATCCGTATCTTCTTTAATAGTTTCATAATCCTTTCCAGTTCTTTCTGATAATTCAGTATTAAGTCGTTCTTTTAAGAACAAAATTTCATCTGCTTGAATTCTTATATCACTGGCTTGTCCTCTAGCACCTCCAAGTGGTTGATGAATCATTATTCTTGAATGTCTAAGGCTGCTTCTTTTACCTTTAGTACCTGCGGCGAGCAAAAATGCACCCATACTAGCTGCTAAGCCAACACAAACTGTATGTATGTCAGGCTTTACATGTTGCATTGTGTCAAAGATACCCAATCCGTCATATACTGATCCGCCAGGTGAATTTATGTACATATAAATGTCCTTATCTGGATCCTCTGCCTCGAGGAACAATAATTGAGCAACAATTCTATTAGCAGTTTCACTAGTAACTTGTTCTCCCAAAAAGATTATTCTCTCTCTTAATAGTCTCGAATAAATATCAAAGACTCTTTCACTACCGCCTGATTCTTCTAAAACTAAAGGGATCATAATAATATTTATCTGTTTATTAGATATTAACGATATTGAGTCAACATACGCTAACCTTATTAAGGTTTACATATAAAAAATTGAAAGAAAAATTGACTGTTTCAGATAGCAAAAAGTTATTTCATGAAAAATTTCCTTACGTCATTCCAGGTTTATATAAAAGAATAGTTGATGAAATGCTTGTCGAACTTAATCTTTTAAACCATCAAAATGAATTTACGCAAGATTATCTCTTTTGCGTCGGTCTAACCGAAACGTTCAAAGAATTAATGAAAGGATATCATCCTGAAAAACACTTGGATCTACTTTTTGAATCTTTATGCAGTTCTACAAATTTTGAGGCGAAGGAAATTAATGAAATATCTAAAAAGTCTCAAAAAGAATTCAAGGATAAAACATCTAAAGATATTTTAGAATTATTAAAAGAAAAAAGTAATTCTAAACTTTATCCTTCAAGGATTTTGAACTTAGGAATATATTTATTAATTTCAAACTCCAAAGATTTCAAAGAGAAAAATGAATCAGATAAAACTAAGATAACCTATGATATTTTTGAGAAGTTAAGCTTATCTGCTAATAAAGCAGAAAAAGATATTGGAATCTACAAAAGCAGCATATCAAAAATGGAACAAGCAAAAGAATTAATTGAAGAGCTCAGAATTAAGGATAAGAAAAAAGACCAAAAATAATAATATCTATTTTTTTAATCTTTTTTTATCTTTCCAAGAGACGTAGGATATATAAATTACAGCTAATGTTATGAATATGAGTAAAACAAATGATGTTAATATAAGAAATTTACTTAAATAGACTTCATAAGTTAAAAATGAAATCATATGTCAATTGATCCGTCCCCATTTCTTCCCCAAACAACCATGGCAATTGAAAAAGTAAAAATAGCAGCCAATGCTGCCCAGCCTATTTGAAAGATCATTAAATTTAAATCATTAATATAAATATAACAGAACTTCAAAATTTTTAATCATTTTAAAGCTAAAGTTAACTTCTCAGAAACAAAATTTTCTCAATAGAATTAAAAAAAACCTAAATTGGGAAGATTAGTTTTAAATCATAGTACAAATATAGAAGGTCTAATTCCAATACTCCAAAAGCTTGCACTGGACACTAATATCAAGACGATTACTCCAGCTGCTATTTCAAGAGCAAGGGGTAGATCTTCTAAATTGATAATTAGATTGTCAGTGAAAACTATAAACGGATATAAAGCAATAGCAAGAAAGGGTAAAACAGCTCAAGAAGTTTTTATTTCAACAGACTTAAGTAAAGATGAATTGAAAAATATTATAGATATTTATAATAGAAAGTAATTAAATTAAACATAATTAGAAAATAGTCTGGAGAGAACAAATGAAATTGGTATTAAATTTTTCTATATTTTTATTGGCCTTTTTTTCATTTAGTAATGAATCATTCTCACTTACTGACTACCAAATAGAAAGATTTTGCAAAAAGGAGAAAAGGGTATCTTTATGCATCAAAAAATTACAAGAGAAAAGATCTGATCTCCAAGAAGGAAAGCCAATTGAAATACCCATAACACCTTACAAAGGGTAATTAGAAATAGAATTTAAATTTCAAATTCTGATTCGAAAAGATTAAAAGCATTTTTGTAGCTTGTGAGAAGTTCTTCAGAATTATCAGAAAATCCTTGTCGTTCGTAATCTTCTTTTAATTCATCATATAAGTAAACCACTTTGTTAAAAGCGCTCATATATTCTTTTTGAATGTCTTCATCATCGATATCATAGATTTTTGCCAGTACTAATTCGACATTTTTTTTTGATGAATATATTTTTTTCTCAAAATCCTTATTTAGCTTCCTTCTTTTTTTTGCCATTTAAAATTTCTAAAATACAAATTAACAATACTCAAATTCATAGATAAATTAAATTAAAACTTATAAAATAAAAATATAGTTTCCAAATCAAAATAAAACCTCTACATTCCAATAAATCATTCGATGATATGAGTAAAAAAGAAACAACTAATCCTAAAGAGGTTAGAAACCAAAACTATGAAGCCAAGAAAATGAATACTTCCGAAAACCTTAAGAAAAAGAAAGATAAGGATCTTCCATGGTGGGTAGAGTTATTATTTGTTCAAATAGGGTTACCAGATAAATTACTAATAAAAATATTAAAAGCCCAAAAAACATCCAAAGAATTTATTAAAAATGAAAAAAAATCGATAATGATATTTTTATTTGTGATTACTACATTGGCATATTTTTATCCAGTTATTAAACATGCAAAAAATAAATTAGATTGTGAAGCGATTGCAAAAAATTATATAATTAAAAATAAAAATATAATCGGAATCAATAATAGGGAAATAAAAATGATATCTACAAATTTTTGTTATGGTGGCGAAGAAATTTATGAACTAGAAAATTTAAAAAATTAAATTTTAAATTATTCCCTACAAATAAGCATCTCAATATTATGATAATAACTTTAATTTAATAAAATTTAAGTTCTATTCCTATGACTGATATAAAACAAAAGAAAGAAAACGTAAAAATGCATTTAAAAGATTTGAGGCAAAACTTAAAGAAAATGCATTTAGAAGTTACAGAAGAATTAATATTACCTAAGCCATGTGATGTAAAAGACTTAATGAATAAAATGGATAAACTATTAAAATTAATAGAATCAAAATAAACTATAATTTAAATAATTTAGAATCATCAAGAGTAAAAAAAAATGAAAATAATAAAACAATTTCCATCGATAATTATAATGGCAATTTTCTTAATTTCTTGTAAGACATCAACTAATAAAGAGTATCCCATAAATAATTTGGAAAAAAATATTGAAGAGAAGCCTAATTCAGAAAAGAAAAGAATGGAAATAAAGTTTTCTTGTGGAGAGGATGGTATTTCAGAATACTTAGATGATGGATGGAAAATTTTAAAAGAAGATTCCCAAGAAAAAATTTGCACATGGAAATCTCTTCCTGCCACAAAAGATTGTAATATGGAAAAAGATAAAGGATGCAAGATAACACAGCCAGATAAAATAGGTGAAGAGAAAATTTATTTATTGGAAAAATAAATTTTATATATGACTCCAAAATCAGAACAATTAATTGACTTAATTTTTAAAAAATTAAAAACCTATAAGAATAAAAAAATATTTTTAGAAAAAGAAACTTTGAATAAATTTATTCTTTCACTTTTTAAAGAAAACTGAATGCAGGACTTATTTAACTAAACTGCTATAGTTAAATAAATTTTTTAATTAATATAGATATGGATAGTTTTTCATCATTAACTTTTATTCTGTCAGTAATTTTTATAGTAAGTCTTTATTTTTTATTTAAGGTTACTTCTAGTACAAAGAATTAAAAAATATTTTCACATCTTTCCTAGATGATCGGATCATCTCTTAGTAGTAAAACCGTATGCTTATTTAAACCATCATTAATCCATTCTTTATATTCTTCTAGAACACACTTTTTATCAAAATTATCTAATAAATTAATTCTTTTTTTTGCATTATCTAGTGCCAAATTAATACAAAATTTATAATCTTTGGAGTTTTCTTGCATTTGTTTTAACTGAATTTTAGTAAAAATAATTTCTTATTCTGTATTGAAAATTACAATAATAAGCGTTGATTTAATAAGAGTATCAAGCAATACGGAAGAATCTTCAATATATTTAGGATAATTATCATCTTTATAATAATCCTATGTCCTACGAAGCAGGCAGTAAAGAATGTAGACATTTAATTGAAGCCAAAGAAAGCCTTCTATCAGCATTAGATGCGTTAGGTAACATAAATTCGACCGATCTAATACAAATCCAAATTAAAGAAATTTACAATGAATTAGAACAGATGCACGACAATAGAAAAAAAATAGAATCAGCTACAAATTATCTTTAATACAATCAATTTAACTAAAAGCTCTCAAAATTGACTTTTTATCTTGGTTACTTTTTTTTCTGATAACAAATCCAATAAAGCATCAAGCTGAGCATGTACTTCCTTTGCTTCATTAAGATCTGGCAACAAATCTTCTTTTATAAGCATTTGATGCATCTCTCTAAGCTCTAACCTTATATATCTAAGGTGAGAACAAACTTCCTCTCTCTTAGTTGCACTCATATTTCCTTTATATTCTTTACATTATACAATACGATCTTTTTTAACTCCCATATAAGTTTTGTCAATTTGAAAAATTTTTTCAAACCCGATAACGTATCAAAATCTTTTAAAGTCGAATTGTAGTAATATATCCTTCATGAAAAAGAAAAAATCTAAAAAAAAACAAACTAATTTAAATTTAAAAGATCAAAAATTAGGTCAAACAAAAAATTCTGCGAAATTAGTACTTTTTGTTTTTGGGATAGGTCCAATTATTGGCATAATAATATTTTTATACAGTAAGGGATTTTTTTAATTCACCAACTATTTAAATCTTAAGTAATTAAAATTAATTTTAAAATAATTAATTTTAAAAAATTTAAAAAATAATTATTGAAATTTTTTTAATGAAAATACCCTAAATTCTGCCATTTTTCTTGCATTTTTAGGATTAGATATCAAAAAAGGATGATCTGATAAAAGTTCTAATACCTTATCTATCTTTAATCGTATATCATCACAATCAACATTTTCCCATTCCTCATCAAATGACATTGCAAAGCTATCAGCATTATCATATAGTTTATCCTTCATAATTTTAATTTAGAAAATTTCAAAAATCAGAACCAAACTGAAAAAGTAATTAAAAGAGCATTTAAAACTATCCCCATGAGTATTTGAGAAATAACTTTGAATGGGTATTCTTTGAAAATTATACTTTAATCCTACTATTCAAATTTATACATAGGTGCTATTAATCAAAATCTGAGTTAATTTGACAGAAGTGTTACAATATTGGCATATGTAAAGACTTATGGAAAATAAAGTTAAAAGGATAGGATATCTTCCTAGAAAAAGAGTACTTGAAATTATTGATGAAATATCCAAGAGCGAATCTATAAGTAGATCTAAAGTAGTTGGAATATTAGTTGAGGAAGCATTAGATGCCAGAGGAATTGCGAATTTTGGATATAGTAATATCAGCAAGTCAAATATATTCAAGTCGGATAATTTCAAAGATCTCCAAAATGAAAATGCCCACTTAAAAGATGGTGAAGACGAATTTGTTGATGACAGTGGTTACACAGTTTCATCTCACAAAACTTTAGACCGCTCAATATCTTCTGCAGATATAGAATTAGCAAATAAAATAAATATTCTTAAGGAATCAGGATTAATATAACTTTTATTGAGTAATTACTTTATTTTTTAATGCATAATATTGGTTCATTGTTTATTCTTAGTCAAGAATAATATTCTTTTTACATAATTCGAATATTAAATCCTTTCTAATATTAATTTTGTAATTAAAAAATGAAAGATATTAAATGTCCTTCATGCGGCAAAACTTTCCGAATTGATCCCAGCAGCTTTGAAGAAATACTTCTTCAGATAAAAGACGAAGAATTTAATAAACAAATAAAAGAAAGACTTATCTTGGCTGAAGAAGATAATAAAAAAGCTTTGGAAATTTTAAAAAGTGAGTTAAAAATACAGTTAATAGAGCAGAATCGGATTAAAGAGTCTGAGATCCAAACTCTTGAATCTAAATTAAAAATAGCTGAAGAAAAGAAAACAAATGTCCTTAATGATTTAAAAAATCAAGCAACAAATAAAATTAATTCATTGAATAATGAATTAATGAAGTTGAAAGACGAAATTAAAAACCAGTCTATAATTTCAGAATTATCTTTAAAAAACAAAATTAGTGAAGCTGTTACTAATTTAGAAAAAGAAAACTCATCTTTAACAAATTCAATTGAAAAGATGAAGCTTGAACATTCAATTAATGAAAAATTAATTGAAGAAAAGTTTAAGAGCAAAATTAGTGAAAGGGACTTGACTATTCAGGAGTTAAGAGAAATGAAATCTAGATTATCTACAAAGATGATAGGAGAAACATTAGAAATCCATTGCGAAACTCAATTTAATCTGAATCGTGCCTCTGCATTTAAAAACTCATATTTCGAAAAGGATAATGATGCCACTTCAGGAAGTAAAGGTGACTATATATTTAGAGAATTTGATGAAAATAAAACCGAAGTCGTATCCATAATGTTTGAGATGAAGAATGAAAGTTTAAATGGAATTAATAAAAGAAAAAACGAAGATTTTTTAAAAGAATTAGATAAAGATAGAAGACAAAAATCTTGTGAATATGCAGTTCTCGTATCCCTTCTAGAACCAGATAGTGAACTTTATAATGCTGGTATAGTAGATGTTTCTCATAGATTTCCAAAAATGTATGTCATAAGACCTCAATTTTTCTTGCCCATTATTTCTCTGCTAAGAAATGCATCTATGGAAACTTTAAAATACAAATCAGAAATTGATTTAATGAAACGTGAAAATTTTGACATAACTAATTTTGAAAGTACTCTTGAGCAATTCAAAAATGCAGTTGGTAAAAATGTTTCACTTGCCCAGGATAGATTTAATGATGCAATTTCAGAAATTGATAAATCAATAACCCATTTACAAAAAACAAAAGAGGCTTTAGTTCTCTCAAAAAAACATCTTTTATCTGCTGACAGCAAATCTCAAGATTTGACAGTAAAGAAATTAACTAGAAATAATCCGACCATGAAGAAGAAGTTTAATGATTTAAATAATTTTGAAGATGAAGTAGCCTAATTAGAAAATTCTTTAAAATTAATAATAATTAAAAATATATTTAATTTCTAATTTATAAATATACTATAAATAATAAATTTCATAGTAAAGAAAATAATGTCTATCAACACCCCTATTTTCAGTATTGCCAAAGATCTTAATGTCGAAAGTAATAGAATATTATTAGCCTGCAAGAAACTTGGAATCAATGCAAAAGGTGCAACAAAAAGATTAAATAAAGAAGAATTAGAAAAAATTAAAAGTTATTTTGAAACGGGCAAAAATGTGACAGATGAAGTGATCAATTTAAATAAAGTCAAAACTAAAAATAGTTCTAAAAAAATTGTAGAAAAGGTAAAGATAAAATATTTTGCTAACAGACTTATTCGTAAATCTTAAATAAAAATAATTTTTTTAATTACTTAAAGGAATAAGCCACAGAAGAAAAAAATAATAATTTATCATAAGTAAAAATACTTAAAATGAGCATAAGCAAAATTTTAAATTCTCTCGAAAAATCCTGGGAAAGAGATTATATTCTTTTAAATATAAAGAATGGGTTAGAGACAGATGAGATAGTTAATGAATTTCTTATGAAAAACGAAAGGCAAATTAAAGAATTAAATTCTTTATTAAGACCAGAAGATATTGAATTATTAAATCAAGTAGAAAAACTCTCAACTTGCGAATCTAAATTAATAAATGAGATTAAAAATTTAAATTACTTAGAAAATAATGAAAATCATAACATTATGTATAAAAAAAAGATTGTGCCATCTAATAGAGTTTCTTTCAACAAAATTAGTTCATTCATGATTAATTGGAGTAACAAATTTGTAGTTATTGCTTTACTAACCATTTCAGCCATAGCTTTATCAAAACAAGCTTGGGCATAATTAGCTAAATTAACTTCATTGCAAGAGATGTAGTTTTGAGAACTAAACAAGAATATTTAATTAGATATAAAGATGGAAATCTTTATTGTGAACTTGCTGATATTTGGATTGACCCAAGCAAGCCAGTAAAAAAGGCATTAATAACACATGCGCATTTTGATCACTTTACATTTGGCTGTGAAGAATACATTTCTACTAAAGAGACTGCGATACTTCTTAAAGAAAGAGTTGGAGATAATATCAATATCAAGACTTTTGAATATGGAGAAGAATTCAAGATAAATGGTATTAATATTTCTTTTCATCCATCCGGTCACATCCTTGGATCTAGTCAAATAAAGTTTATTTTTGCTGAAGAAAAATGGTTAATTTCAGGTGACTTTAAGATTCAAAAAGACGAGACTTGCAAACAATATGAAATAGTAAAAACTGATTATTTAATAAGCGAATGTACTTTTGGTTTACCAATATTTAAGTGGGATCAGAGTAATAAAATAGCAAATGATATTTCAAAATGGATAACAAATTCTCCAGAAAAAACTTCTTTACTTTTCTGCTATTCACTTGGAAAAGCTCAGAGATTGTTAAACGAAATTAGTCAAACAAATTTTAAAGGTAATATTTATTCCCATGGCAGTATTTATAAAATTAACAATTGTTATAAGGAACTTGGAATTGATATTAAAGATACTATAAAAATTGAAAATAAAAAAAAGATAGATGAACTTAAAGGAAGTCTAATATTATTACCGCCATCTTTAAGTAAGGGTTCTTATTTAAAAAATTTCAAAAACATCCAAACAGCTTTCGCGAGTGGATGGATGTCAATAAGAGCTCTAAGAAAAAGATCAGGATATGATAAAGGATTCGCAATCTCTGATCATGCGGATTGGGATGGAATTCTGGAAGTAGTAAAAAAGTCTGAAGCAAAAAATGTATTTTTTCATCATGGAGATAGTGAAGCCTTAAGTAAATATTTAGTTGAAAAGGAATCAATAAATGTCCTTTTATTCGGTGAATAAATATGAGCTTAGAAAAATTTTCAGAATTATTTGGTGATCTAGATTCAATTAATAGTACAAATAATAAAATTGAAGTTT
>CACGDL010000026.1 GCA_902571795.1 uncultured Prochlorococcus sp. | reverse complement strand
CCTCAGTTCGTGTTCTATCGGATGAAGTTATAGCTGATTTTCCATGGGTAGACATTGCTTTTCTTCTCTCTATTACTAACTCTTTACTAGATAAAGTTGTTGAAGAATTTCTGTTTACTTGAGTTTTTGGAATATGTTTTGTAGCTGGTTTTGAAATATTCTGATTATTAGGAGAAGACTGAGTCCCAGAAATATGTATATCTTGAGAAGATCGAACTCTATCTTTGGTAGTTGAAGAATAAGCAGCAGCTTTTTTACCGCTATCACTCATCGCCTTTCTTCTTTCAAGTGCAATCTCTCTGCTAGTTTTTTTTGACATAATCTTCAAGTTTGAAATTCTTTAAAAACTTTTTTGAAAAACTTTCTCCAAAAAATTTTTTTTGGAGAAAGATATTAACTACGATAAGTAGCTTTAACGTCCTTGGAAAACTACAAAAGCTGTTCCTTGACTTTGAGTGTAAGCATCGTATCCGATGATTCTTACATGATGATCAGGGTATGCTCTATGACATGCCTCTAATTCGCTCACGATCAAGTTAAGATCTTTTTCCCCAAAAAATGGGAGTTTCCAATAAGACCAATAAGTTTGCATACATCCACTTGGATGAACATGCTCAATAACTGGACTCCAACCTTGAGCAATTATGTACGCAATTTGGTCATATATTTCTTCCTGGGTCATCGGTGGTAAGAAACCGAATGTTTCCAGGGTTGCAACTGTTTGATAGTCGCTTACTGTGCTCTGGAAAGGCATAATTAATCAAAATGTGAATGTAATTACTCGTAAAAACGAGATTTTAATAAGTTTGAGGAGAATTAATCTCCTCAATTTCGAAACTTGAGTTAACCCTGAACGTCAAGCTTGTCGACAGTGTCAAACTCGAACTTAATTTCCTTCCAAGTTTCTAGAGCAATAGCTAATTCAGGACTATGCTTAGCAGCTTCCATAAGAATGTCTCTACTCTCTTTTTCGATTTCGCGACCAGCATTACGGGCTTTTACACAAGCTTCTAAAGCAACTCTGTTAGCTGCAGCTCCAGCAGCTGAACCCCATGGATGACCATGTGTTCCTCCACCGAACTGAAGACAGGAATCATCCCCAAAGATCGCAAGAAGTGCAGGCATATGCCAAACATGGATACCACCTGATGCGACTGCAAATACTCCAGGCATTGAACCCCAATCTTGATCAAAGAAGTTTCCTCTTGATCTATCTTCAGGAACAAATGACTCTCTTAAGTTGTCAATATAACCAAGAGTTGTTTGACGATCACCTTCTAGTTTTCCAACCACGGTTCCAGTATGTAGTTGGTCTCCTCCAGATAGTCTCAAACATTTTGCAAGAACTCTGAAGTGAATACCATGCTTTGGATGTCTATCAATAACAGCATGCATAGCTCTGTGAATATGCAGAAGCATGCCATTTTTACGACACCAATTAGCTAATCCAGTATTTGCAGTAAAACCACCAGTTATATAATCATGCATGATGATTGGCATATCTAGCTCTTTTGCAAATTCAGCTCGTTCATAGAGTTCTTCAGGAGTGTTCGCAGTACAATTTAGATAGTGACCTTTAACTTCTCCAGTTTCTCGCTGAGCAAGCTTAACTGCTTCTGCAACAAATTCAAATCTTTCTCTCCAACGTTGGAATGGTTGAGAATTAATATTCTCATCATCCTTCGTTAAATCAAGACCGCCTCTAAGACATTCATATACAACTCGACCATAGTTTTTACCAGATAATCCTAATTTAGGTTTGATGGTACAACCAAGTAGAGGTCTTCCGTATTTGTTAAGTCGATCTCTTTCAACTACGATTCCGTTTGGTGGACCACCGCAAGTTTTAATGAAAGCAATTGGGAATCTAATATCTTCTAGACGTAGATGTCTTAGAGCTTTAAATCCAAAAACGTTTCCTACAAGAGATGTTAATACGTTTGTAATTGAGCCTTCTTCAAAAAGATCTAAAGGATATGCAATAAAAGCATAGAAAGCTTCAGGATCTCCAGGAACGTCTTCGATTCGATAACAACGTCCTTTATAAAATTCTAAGTCTGTAAGTAACTCGGACCAAACTGTTGACCAAGTACCTGTTGAAGATTCAGCGGCAACAGCTGCTGCAACTTCTTCTCTTGGAACACCTTCCTGACCTGTACATTTGAAACAGGCTAGTAAATCGGTGTCTAGGGGTACATATTCTGGAGTCCAGTAGGTATCTCTGTACTCCTTTACCCCTGCGTCATACTTCTTACTCATAAGGATAAATTTAGGTCTGTGTAGGGAAAATAATTATTTTGCAAAATTTATAAATCTTGCTTTATTTAATTAGTCCTTTTGACCAAGAAATTCACCATTACCTAGAGCAGGTTCAACTTCTCTATGAGGACGAGCAATAATGTGAGCTGCAACTAAACCGTCACCAACTCTTTCACAAGCATCAGCACCAGCTCTTACAGCTGCGTTAACTGCGCCTGTTTCACCTCTAACTAATACTGTGACATAACCGCCACCAACGAATTCACGACCAATAAGGCGAACTTCTGCTGCCTTTGTCATTGCGTCTGCTGCTTCGATTGCAGGTACAAGTCCGCGTGTCTCGATCATGCCGAGAGCGATACCCATTGTTTCTGTAGCCATTGTCTACTAAATACTAAATGTGGAATGTTCAATTCGAAGAATGCTTCATTAAGTACTTATAAGTCAAGCGTTTTCGACAAAATCTCCATTAATGTTTTTTCTATCATTCATAAGTTAAACTTATCACCCTTGGTACTATTGATATGTCAATACTTATGCAAATTAGTTAGTGCATCAAAACATACTGTTGTGTTAAGAAAAAATTTACATTATGTTATTTCCGTACGAGGCAGGCCCTGTCTACACAGGTGTGGAATGTTCAACCTTTCCTGTCTCCGTATCAAGCTTTGAAGTAAGATAATATTCACAAGAAATTTTTATATTATTTTGAACCTTCCAGTTTTAACTATTGCGAGTGGCAATCAAAGAAAAGTATCTGAAATCTCAGAGATGCTGGATGTTTTGTCTTTAAAGGTTGAGAAGCAACCAGAATATTTAAATGTCGAAGAAACTGGGAAAACATATTTTGAGAATGCACTACTTAAAGCCAAGGCAGCTTCTCTAGAGACAAAAACTTGGTCATTAGCTGATGACTCAGGTCTTGAAGTAGATGTTTTAGATGGTCGACCAGGAATTTATTCTGCTCGATATGCCCAAAATAATGGTGAGAAAATTAAAAAATTAATTAATGAACTTTCTGATAGTCCTTATAGGAGCGCAAGATTTATAAGTTGTATGGTTTTGTGCGATCCCTCAGGAAACCTAGTTAAAGATACAACAGGAATATGTTGGGGAGAAATTCTTAAGAACCCCAAATATCCTAATGGGGAGTTCGAATCTATTTTTTGGGTTAAAGAAGCTAATTGTGTTTACGGTGAGCTCTCACAATCACAACTAAATAAATTAGGTAGTAGAGGTAAAGCTGCAAAAATTATGTCACCTTTTTTAAAAAAAGAGATAGGTTTAAGTTAAAAAAATGTTTAAATAAAAATTTCTCAATAATTTGAAATTTCTTCAATTGCTCTTATAGCAGCAGCTGCTGCCTCTTCTACATCTCCTTCTTTCCCGGCTAGAGTTAATCTACCAAAAGCTCCAACTGCTTTAACATCAACGACAGTTATATTAGATGCCTTTTCAGCTTCATTAGCTGCTTTCAAAACATAACCAGCTGGTTCAGTTTCTAATATAAACATGCTCATTCCAGATTGAATCATTGATCCACTTCTGTTTTGTCTATTTATTAAAACTGCATGATCTGGAGTAATTGCTCGAATAACTTCAGTCCAACTCGTAGCAGGTTTTGTTCTTTTTCTAACTTCACTCCCAATAGCATCTAGAACAACATCTCCAGAATGTAAAACCGTGCTTTGATCTTTATGGTAAAGAGCAAGAGATCCAAATGCTCTTTCAACAATCATCTGACCAAGTCTTACATTACTTGCTTTTAGGGCAATGTCAGTAACTCTATGAACAGCCATCCCTGGTGAGACTTCCATCCAAAGACATGAATCACCAGGAATAGGTAAAAAACCTCTACTAACAGTTCCCATATATGCGGCTAATTGAGGTTGCAGAGAATCTAAAAAAACATAAGTTCTTAACTCAATTTGCTCAACTTGACTAGCTTGTCTGGATACCAAGGACTTTTCTGAATCAGTAGTAATAAAACAGCTAGCACCACTGGCCTGAGATTGCACCTCAGATCCTGTGACTAGAGAACTCCCTTTTTTTCGTTCCCCTCTGTTTAAGCTAGAAGTTGGTTCCATTGAGGCGACTATAACGGATAATGGTTCATTTTTTCTATTAAATTTACTTGCATGCTTACCACAAAACGATAACTTCAAGTAAAAGATATGCATTTTTATGGGAACTTCTAAAAAAAAAGAACCAAATGTTTCTGGTACTCAAAAAGAATTAACTCCTGATCAAACTCTTGGATTAGTTAGCCTAAGCTTGATGCAAAAACTATCTCAAAAAGACCCATCTTTTAGTTGGTTAGAAGAAGATAAAATTGAAAAAGTAAATCTTAAGAACCTCAGAGATAGATTGGAGTTAACGCAATTAGCTATAAATACTGGAGCACCTTTAACCACCTCAGAAGTGACAGCTTTAATTGGGGCAAAGCCCGGGAAATCTAAGTTGGAAAGAGCAGGATTATTAGCAACGAAAATATCTAGAAATGTGTGGAAGCTTTCAAAAACAGGTCAAGGAAATTCCTTCTATAGAAATTAAAATACGCCCCAAAAGTTTTTTTCATAATTGCGATTTAAGTATTTAAACATTCATATAAGTTTTTTAAATGTTTTCATTTTGTAAGAGAACTTATTAATTACTTTCTTAAATTAAAAAGTTTATGCAAGCTTGAAATATAAGCTCTTGAAAATTTTTAATGAGTAAAGTTGAATTTAATAAGGAAACTGGACCAAGGGAAGTTTTTTGTGGTTTAACTTCAATAGTTTGGCTCCACAGAAGAATGCCTGATGCTTTTTTTTTGGTAGTAGGCTCAAGGACATGTGCTCATTTAATTCAAAGCGCTGCTGGAGTTATGATTTTTGCTGAGCCAAGATTTGGAACGGCTATTCTTGAAGAAAAAGATCTTGCTGGTCTTGCTGACGCCCATGAAGAATTAGATCGAGTGGTTAAAGATCTTATTGCAAGAAGACCAGAAATAAAAACTCTTTTTCTAGTTGGATCTTGTCCAAGTGAAGTGATCAAACTTGATCTTGCAACTGTCGCAGAAAAATTAAATAAAAGATTTTTAGGTCAAGTAAGATTTGTTAACTACTCAGGCAGTGGGATAGAAACCACTTTTACCCAAGGAGAGGATGGCGCCTTAAAAGCTTTAATTCCATTATTGGAGTCATCAAATGAGGAGAAATTATTATTAGTTGGGACTCTTGCAAATAATGTAGAGGATAGGTTTAAAAAGATTTTTAGAAATTTAGGAATTTCAAATATTGAGAGCTTTCCACCACGGCAATCAACAGATTTACCAAAGATTGGCAAAAATACAAAAGTATTATTAACTCAGCCTTATTTAAGTGATACAGTTCGAGACCTCAAACATCGGGGTTGTGAAATAATTTCAGCTCCATTTCCTCTTGGTATCGAAGGAAGTACTAAATGGTTTTTAGCTGCATCGAAAGCTTTCAATATTAGTGAACTCAAAGTTCATGAAATTATTTCTCCTTTAATCAATAGATCAAAACTTGCTCTTGAATCTCACAAAGAAATACTTAAGGGGAAAAGATTATTTCTTCTTCCTGAATCGCAACTGGAGATATCTTTGGCAAGATTTTTGCATAATGAATGCGAAATGGATCTTATAGAGGTAGGCACTCCTTACTTAAATAAGGATTTAATGAAAGAGGAAATTAATTTATTACCTGATAATACAAAAATTGTCGAAGGGCAACATGTAGAAAAACAATTAGATCGAGTAAGGGAATCTAATCCAGACTTAGTAGTTTGTGGGATGGGTTTAGCTAACCCACTCGAGGCAGAAGGAATTAGTACTAAGTGGTCAATAGAAATGGTATTTAGTCCAATTCATGGCATTGATCAAGCCGCAGATTTGGCAGGTCTCTTCTCTAAACCTTTAAGAAGGAATCAAATACTATCTTCAAAAACTTTAGTAACTCATTAAAACAATATGGAATTAACTCTTTGGACATATGAAGGGCCACCACATGTTGGTGCGATGAGAATTGCCTCTTCAATGAAAGATATACATTATGTACTTCATGCACCTCAAGGAGATACATATGCAGATCTTCTTTTTACAATGATTGAGAGGAGAGGGCAAAGGCCTCCAGTGACTTATACAACATTCCAAGCTAGAGACCTCGGAGGCGATACAGCTGAATTAGTTAAGAAAAATATTAAGGAAGCTGTAGATCGATTTAAACCCAAAACTCTTTTAGTTGGAGAAAGTTGTACAGCAGAACTTATCCAAGACCAACCTGGTGCTCTTGCAAAAGGTATGGGGTTTGATATGCCAATTGTTAATCTTGAATTACCTGCTTATAGCAAGAAAGAAAATTGGGGAGCTTCAGAAACTTTTTATCAATTAACAAGAACTCTTTTGAAAGAGAAAGTAAGTTCTTCAGAAAAAATAAGTCCTCTAAGGTGGAAGGAATTAGGTCGCAGACCAAAAGTTAATATACTGGGTCCTTCACTACTGGGTTTTAGATGCAGGGATGATGTTATTGAAATCCAACGTATACTCTCAGAACAAGGAATTGATACAAATGTTGTTGCTCCATTAGGCGCTAGTCCAGAAGATATTGAAAGATTAACTGATGCTGAAATAAATATCTGTCTTTATCAAGAAATTGCTGAAGCTTCATGTGAGTGGCTCAAACGGAACTTTGGAATGGAATATACGAATACTATTCCTATTGGAATAAAAAATACGATTGAATTTATAAATGAAGTTCATGAGAAATTAGATCTTCCTTTAACGAATAAAGAAGAATTAGAAAATAAATCAAAACTTCCTTGGTACTCAAAATCAGTTGACTCTAATTATCTAACTGGTAAAAGAGTTTTTATTTTTGGTGATGGAACACATGCAATTGCAGCAGCCAAAATTGCCAAGGAAGAATTGGGTTTTGAAGTAGTGGGTCTTGGAACGTACAGCAGGGAGATGGCCAGGCAAGTAAGAGCTACTGCAAAAGATCTTGATATAGAAGCTCTGATAACTAACAATTATCTAGAAGTGGAAGATGCCATGAAAAAGGCTGCCCCTGAACTAGTTTTAGGGACCCAAATGGAAAGGCATAGTGCAAAAAGACTCGGCATTCCATGCTCAGTAATTAGTACCCCAATGCATGTTCAAGATGTTCCTGCAAGATATAGCCCTCAAATGGGATGGGAAGGAGCAAATGTGATTTTTGATGACTGGGTACATCCCCTAATGATGGGCTTAGAAGAGCATCTTATTGATATGTTCAAACATGACTTTGAGTTTGTTGATGGTCATCAAAGCCATTTAGGACATACAGCGACAAACAAAAATAACATTTTAAATTCTGACGAGAAAAAAGAAAAAAATAGTAAAGAAGGAATTATCTGGACTGAATCTGGTAGAGCTGAATTAACAAAAGTTCCATTTTTTGTAAGAGGTAAAGTTAAAACAAATACTGAAAAATACGCAATCTTGAGGGGAATTCCAGAGATAAGCGATGAAACCCTATACGATGCCAAAGCATATTTTAATTAATTTTTTACTAATAAACTATAATTCAGTCATGAGTATTTTCACTCATAATTCAATAGATTCCATCCTAAAAATTCAGTTATAAGAACATATTTCCCGCTTTTAATACAATTAAATACATATTTGTTTAGAAACATATTTCATGTGTATTTACGCTGCAAGAATATAAATAATAATGTGTTTTAAGCTTTAAATGACAAGTACTATAAATAGACCCCTTGATGGAGAAGGAAGTGTTCAAGTAAAGCAAGATCCAAAAATAAATATTGAGGAAGGGGCTTTAGTTATTGCCGTGTATGGGAAGGGTGGCATCGGAAAATCAACTACATCATCAAACCTTTCTGCAGCATTCTCAAAATTAGGGAAAAAGGTTCTACAAATTGGATGTGATCCAAAACACGATAGCACTTTCACTTTGACTCACAAAATGGTTCCTACAGTTATTGATATTCTCGAAGAGGTAGATTTTCATAGCGAAGAATTGAGGCCAACCGATTTCATGTTTGAAGGTTTTAATGGCGTAATGTGTGTTGAAAGTGGAGGTCCTCCTGCTGGGACAGGGTGCGGGGGATATGTAACCGGTCAGACAGTTAAACTATTAAAAGAACATCATTTATTAGAAGATACTGACGTTGTTATTTTTGATGTCCTAGGAGACGTCGTTTGCGGAGGATTTGCAGCTCCATTGCAACATGCAAATTATTGTCTAATTGTTACCGCCAATGACTTCGATTCAATATTCGCTATGAATAGAATTGTCTCTGCAATTAAAGCAAAAGCAAAAAATTATAAAGTCAGATTAGGTGGTGTAGTTGCAAATAGATCAAAAGACACAGATCAAATTGATAAATTCAATGAAAGAACAGGTTTAAAAACTATGGCACACTTTAAAGATGTCGACGCCATTAGAAGATCAAGACTAAAAAAATGCACCATTTTTGAAATGGAACCAACTGAAGATGTTATTGAAGTTCAAAATGAATATTTATCTCTTGCCAAAAATATGCTTGAAAACGTAGAACCTCTAGAGGGTAATCCACTAAAAGATAGAGAAATTTTTGATTTATTAGGATTTGATTAGTTTATATTAATCTAACCCAACCAGTTGGCTTGTTAAATCATAAGTTTGTTGAGAGGTCTTCGTATCAATTATTCTTTTTGACAACTTTTGAGAAAAAGCTTTTCTGCCAGTTTTCTGACGATTTCCCCAGCTCCAATGGACTGATGGTTTAGCAAATTCTTTATAAGTTGCCACTTGAGCGACCCTTTCTCCTGCCAATCTTTGTGAAACATATCCTTTTGTTATGAATTTTTGAAATATCGGGAAAAGGAATCTAAATAACCAAGGTGTATCTCTAAAAAGTTTTGTATCAGCAACACATCCAGGATATAGAGAATTAACAATAATCTTCTCTGCAGGATATCTTTTTGACAATTCCTGAACGGTCACCATATTGCAAAGTTTACTATCCTTATAAGCCTTACCAGGTTTAAATTTCTTCCCATTCGCCATACTTATTGGCGATAAAAAACCATTTTTGAATCCAGATAAGTCTCCCAAATCCGCTGGGGCAGGAATGGGGATCCTTCCTCCAAGTTCTGAATAATTAGCCGTAACAGTCCCTAATACTGTAATTCTTGGCTTGAATACAGTTAATTTGCCATTTAAAATAATTTCTCTTTCAGAAGATAAGATATTTTCCATAAGTAGGTTTATCATAAGAAAATGCCCAAAATGATTTACTGCCATGGAGTTTTCAAACCCCTGAGCAGACCTTTCAGGTCTCTTTAGTCTAGGTTTATAAACTGCTGCATTACAAATAAGAGAATTTATTGGCTTTTTAAATCTTTCTAAGACCTCATCGCAACCTTTTCTCACATCATCCAAGTTAGAAAGATCTATTTCTATAAAGTGAACATTTTCAACTTCCTCTTTTGTTAAGGATTCCTCAGCTATTTTTATAGCTCTTTTATTTGATCGATTAACTGCTATCACCTCCCATCCAAGTCTTAATAACGGTTTTAGAGTATTTAATCCAACTCCTGAAGTTGTTCCTGTTATTAGAACTAAACCTTTAATGTTTTTACTCACTAGCGAAAAAGTTAATTGAAAAATGAAAAGTAAAATGATTCAAGATCATCCTTATCAACGCCATATTACTCTGATAATGTCCCTAGAAATTATTTGATCCTGATCCTTCATAAATCTTTGCTCACCTTCAGAAGAGAATAAATCATCAAACTCATCTGTTAAAACATTAAATCTATATTTTTCGTATAAAAATGAGTCCTCAATTTCCCTTAATCTGGTCAACCTTACTTTAGAACTATAGCCAAGCTTAATCAAGCTTATTATTGCTAAAAGGGAAAAGCTAATTTTTATAATTAAAAAAGTTAATGATACAAAATTATCCTGTTTCTTTTGTCTTTTTATAAATAAAGACCTTAAATATTTTTTGTGGAAAATACTATTTTTATAAAAAATTTTTGACAAATTAAGTAATTGATATTTTTACTGAATAAATCAATTCAGTCTTACTTTATTATTACCGTATAAATTTTAAATTTTCTAATAGACTTTAGTTCCTACCTAAACTAATTCCTAGTCTTAATGCTAAAACTCCTGCATGCATGACAACTATGAGGCTTAATGCAATAAGGTTTATTGTTTGAGTTGGCTCCATGGTAAAAAAATTATTTTCTATATTCTCCACCGAAAAGAGAAGATTTGAAACACTATTACAAAATGATGTTACGTAATTAACAAATTGAAAGAAAAAATTTATTGAAAATTATCATAAATAAACCTACAAAGTTAATTTTGGGAATTGAAAATCAAGCTTTAATTTTTTCAACAAATAATTTACCTGGATTAGATCAAATGGCTTTAGATTTAAATTCTTTAGATCAGACAATTTCGAATCCCGAAATAATTCTCACATTAAGGTTCTACTATTGGACTGGGGATTGGATTTCAATTGGCTATCACCAAAAGGAAATTCCTCTTCATTGGAAAAATTTATTATCAAATGGGGAAATTAATATTGTTAGACGTCCCTCTGGAGGGGGAGCTGTTCTGCATTCAGGAGGCATAACATATGCATTAACATTTAAAAAAGCTTACTATAAAGTCTTAAGTTATGAAATGGTTAATAGTTGGTTAATTAAAAGTTTTAGAGAATTAGGTCTAAACTTACAATATGGTAATTTACGAAAATCAAGAATTAAAACAAATTGTTTTGGGACTTCATTAATTTCCGATTTGGTTGATCAAGATGGGTTTAAGAGAATAGGTAGTGCTCAATTTCGTAAAAAGGGTGCATTCCTTCAGCATGGAGAAATTCAAACGAATCCTTCAAGAGATTTGTGGTTCAAGTTATTCAAAGAAGAAGCTCCACCAAAAGTAAATTTAAAACTAACAAATGATGAAATAGTTCAACATTTGAGAAATTCATTCCTGAAAAATAAATCAAATATAAATTTCAAAAATATTGCCATAGATAATAAAAAATAGAAAATTTTAATGACAAGAATTATTAAAGATCTCCTTTCTGCTTCATTGAATTAATTATTCTCGGCAATTCAATTCCTAGGGGATAATGATTTTTAAAGTTTAATTTGTTAACAATATCTGAAGGCAAATTAAAACCTAATTTATTCAATACAAAGTTTCCAATTTTTGACCTATCAATTATCCCCAAAGGAATATCTGCAGAATTGAGAACCAATAAAATTCCTTCATTTGTTTCTTCAAGTCTTTCTATAGTTTTCCATAATTTATCGTTATAAGATACACTTTCAAAACTATCGATTGGTTTCTTAAAATCTCCAACAAAGTTCTGTTCCCATTTTTTTAAGGAAACAGTTTTTAAAATATTCTCATCAACAAAACCGGACCATCTACCATTATTCGTAATAAAAAAATATTTATCCGAGGCATCCTTCTTATTTTTTGTTAATTTATTAAATTCTGAAAAATTTGAATCGTATTCAATTTTCCTCAAAGGTTTTAATTTGATCTCAGAAACTTTACTAAATTTAAGTATGTTTTCAATTTTAAAAAATTGACTTTCAGATTTTGAAGAATTAACTCCAAACAAGCCCAAAAAAGAAAGAATAAAACCAAAGTAAAAGTTAAATCTAAATAAACAAATTATCCCAAAAAATAAAACAAAAAAAGATAATAATAAATTTACTTTATTGAGGAAATTTCTTCCTTTATTTTTACTACCTGAGAAATGCCAAATAATACTTTTTAATAAATTCCCTCCATCTAAAGAACCAATTGGAATCAAATTTAAGAAGCCTAAAAATAAATTAAATATACCTACTCTTGAAATTACATTAACTGCTATTTGTTCTTGAGATGCACTGTTATTACTAATTAAAAGTAGGATAGATGCTGTAGCGAAACATAAAAGAGGTCTAACAATTGCAATTTTTATATTACCTAACGCAGTATGACAATACTTATCTATTTGTAAAATAGCTCCTAAAAAATAAAAAGTAATTTTTTTTATTTTTACACCCTGATTAAGTGAAACAAAAGTATGAAAAACCTCATGAAAAATAATTGAAGATAACAAGAAAAAAGAAGTTAAAAACCCTATAATCCAAGCTTCTTTATTATTATAGACATCGCCTGAAGATAAATTGACCTGATTACTTATACTCCATGAGAATAAAAATAAAATAACAAACCAATATGGATGAACTTTAAAGGGAATTCCCCATATTTTAAAAATTTGCCAACTTCTCAAAAATAATCTCCGCTATATTTAGCAATAATATTAATCTTACATGCAGGATAATGATATGCCCAAGACTAATCCTTTAGTTAAAATTTGTGGACTAACTTCTGAAGAACAAGCTCTTCAAGTCGCTAAATTAGGAGCGAATGCTATTGGCATTATTTCGGTTGAAGAGTCTCCAAGGTATGTATCAGCTGAAATCAAGAAAAAAATATTTAAAACCCTAGAAAATTTTTATCCAAAAATCGATAGAGTAACTGTTGTGCAAAATTGTCCTATAGATTTAATTATTAAAAACTTCTTAGGCAACCCAAGTGAAACTATCATTCAATTACATGGAGATGAAGATATTGATTATTGCAAAAAAATAAGGAAAAAAATTCCCTATATTGGCCTATGGAAGGCTTTCAGAATAAAAACGGAAGAGGACATTGATAAAATAAAACCTTTTGAGGATTTTGTAGATGCGATACTACTTGATTCTTGGAATAAAGATACTTATGGAGGTTCAGGGAAAAAAATAAATTCTATTTATCTAAAGAATTTGCAATTTAGCAAACCATGGTGGCTAGCAGGTGGGATATCAATTGAATGTATTGATGAAATACTCACTAACTTCAAACCAGATGGACTAGATATTTCAAGTAGTATTGAAATATCTCCAGGTTACAAAGATATTAAAAAAACAGAGGATCTTTTTAATTTTTTAAAATGATTTAGTAATTATTAGTAGCAGACTGCTGTTTTACAAGCTCAAAAAATTCTTGTTTTAAACTTAAATCATGTCTAAAATCTCCTCTTACCACAGAATTAATCATACTTGTATTTGGTTCTTTGACTCCCCTCCACTTCATACAATAATGTTGGGCCTTTACGATGATGCCTAAACCCTTAGGTTCGCACAGTTTTTCAATTTCATCTGCAAGGATCATTACAGCTTCTTCCTGAATATGAGGTCTTGAAAAAACCCAATCAGCTACTCTCGCAAATTTTGAAAGTCCTATGACTTTATTTCCAGGTTTAATACCTATCCAACACTCTCCTAGAATTGGAACTAAGTGATGTGAGCATGCAGATCTGACAGAGATTGGCCCAACTGTATAAATTTCATCAAGATTCTTGTCATTAGGGAAACTTGTGACTTTAGGTTGTTCATGATATCTGCCTTTGAAAACTTCATTTAAATACATTTTTGAAACTCTTTCAGCAGTTTCTTGAGTATTATGATCGTTCTCAACATCTATTACTAGAGACTTTAGTAAATCTTTGACTCTTGAGGCTACTTCTTTTTCTAAAATTTCTAATTCACCAGGATTTATAAAATCAGAAATATTATCATTAGCACTGAATCTTGTTCCAGAATTCTTAATTCTGTCTCTTATAATTTCAGAAATTAGTTTGTTAGTAATCTGGTCGTCAAAGTTTCTAATATTATCGTTGGGTAATGTAGAGGTCATAAAATTCTAAACAGAAAATTGTATGCAACTTAATTAACTGTATCTTCCAAAAGCTTGATTGCTCATATACTATATCACATTCTCTTGTTCAATCGGGTTCAAATAGCACTAAAAAAAATCACTGTTTTAAAAGTTCATCAGATTAAAGAGAATGTTTAAAAGACTCCGCCAGAAGGCATCAAAGTCAAGTCTTCGATCACTTGTGATTGAGGTTTTTGAGCCATGTAGAGAATAGTTTCTGATACCTCTTTTGAGGAGAGCATAGAAGTTCTATCAAAATCAGAATTGATTGATTCGGAGTCCCAAAGAGGAGTATCTACTGAACCAAGAGTTATTGTGCACGCTCTTATTGAATTAGATCTCTCCTCCTCCCTCAAGCATTTAGTAAACATGGCTAGTGCAGATTTTGAAACACAATAAGCTCCCCATTGGGGGAATGCATTATAAGAGGCATGACTACTAACATTAATAACTAAACCACCATTTTTTCTCATTTGAGGAATTATTGAACTACAAATTTGAAAAACACTTGTGAGGTTTATTTGCATAGTTTGTTCCCATTGACCTAATTCCATTTCAACTAAAGGGCCATTAAATGCGCAACCGGCATTATTTATCAATACTGAAGGGCACCCATACTTCTCAATTGCCTTTTTAACACAATGCTCTATTTCTAGAGGATTAGATAAATCACATCTTACTAAGTTAATTTTTGATTTAGTGGTCAACAGTTCTGCCTTTAGTTTCTCCATTAAATCCATATTCCTAGAAAGTAAAATTAAATCCCAGCCAGCATTGGCAAAAGTAATTACGGTAGATCTACCAATACCTTTCGTAGCACCCGTTATAAAAGCTAGTTTCAAGTTATTCAGTTTTTTGGGGGATTTCACTATAAATCTCTTCAATATTATTTGCTTCGATAAATTTACCTAAAACCCTAAACTTTTTGTATCTTTCCTCAATTAGTTGGTCTTCAGGCATTTGCAGTAAATAATCAAGGTGTTTCTCAATAGCCTCCTTTAGTGTGTTACCAGCATCTAAAGGAGCCCAATTATTCCCACCAGAAGGTTCTGGCAATACCTCATCTATTATACCTAATTTGAGTAAATCTTTACCTGTGATTTTAAGTGCTGATGCGGCTTCTGGTGCCTTCGCAGCATCTCTCCACAAAATTGATGCACATGCTTCAGGACTAGCAACTGTGTAAACACTGTGTTCAAACATTAGTAACCTATCGGCAACACCTATTCCAAGTGCTCCTCCAGAACCACCTTCTCCAATGACAGTAGCCACAATTGGAACTTTCAATCCAAACATCTCTCGAAGATTTCTTGCAATCGCCTCCCCTTGACCTTGTTCTTCAGCTTTTAAACCAGCATAAGCTCCAGGAGTATCAATAAATGTAAGAATTGGCAAAGAAAATCTATTTGCATGCTGCATTAATCTCAGAGCTTTTCTATAACCTCCTGGTTTTGCCATCCCAAAGTTTCTTACTACATTTTCTTTTGTGTCCCTTCCTTTCTGATGCCCTAACATCAAAACTGGTCTATTATTTATCGAACCTATCCCCCCAATTAGTGCCATATCATCGCCACCATTCCTGTCTCCATGTAATTCGATCCAGTCATCACAAAACATTTGAACAAAGTCCAAAGTACTAGGTCTTTGAGGATGTCTAGCTACTTGAATCTTTTGAGCAGGGGTGAGAGATTTAAATATTTCTTCTCTTCTCCTAGCAGCTAAGGTTTCAAGTTGCAGAAGCTGTTGACTAACATCTACTTCTGAATCTCGAGCTAATTCTTTAATTTGCTCTATCTGCTTCTCAAGTTCAACAAGAGGCTTTTCAAAATCAAGGAGGTAACGTTTAGCCATGATTTAAACAGTTAATACTTTAGGCTGCTTATCAAGTCCAATCGCAGAAAAACCATGCTTTAAAGATGCTGCTCCAATAAACTCCATCTTTTCAAGGGAAATATTATTTCTTCCCCAACTAAAGTTTGTATGACACTTTTCAAATTCTAAAATCATAGCTTCTGCAAAGCAAGCAAACATCTCTCGCTGAGGGTTTTGCATTTCCGCAAGTTCCATCATATTCCAACCAATATCATTGAAAAACTCTACTATACCTCCTTTTAAAACATGAATATTTTCACCTTGAAATTTCTCATCAAGATTTTTAGGGTATCCGCCATCAATCATTAAACACGGTTTTTTTAAGTTATCTGTATCAATTTCAATAGTTTTAGGCATACTTGCAACCCATACAACAATATCCGCCTGAGGCAATGCTTCATTTAAGCTTGTTACGGTGCCACCATCTAATTCTTTTTGTAACAGCGCTAGTGGTTCTTGTTGTCTTGCTACCATAAGAAGTTCTGAAATCCCAGTTTTATTGATAAGCCATCTACAAACAGCACTACCAATATCTCCTGTAGCACCAATAACAGCAACAGTTGCTTTTTTAAGGTCTATCCCAATGCGAGGCGCATTTATTTCTAGTTGCTTACAAATAACCCAGGCGGTATGAGTATTGCCAGTAGTAAACCTTTCCCACTCTAATGAAGTATTTCTAATTTGTTTATGCTGTAAAAGATTAAAATTCTCAAAAATAATAGAAGTAAATCCTCCTAAAGCGGTAATGTTAATCCCTTTTTTCTGAGCTAGTTCCATAGCATTTAGTACTTTTCTTCTTGCCGTTTTAAACCTAGAAAGCATTTCAGGAACAAAGCACGAATCTATATAAGAACCTTCAATAGATATTCCAGTAGCACTCTTAACTTCTACATTTTCAACAAGCTGAGGAGGCGCAGTACACCAAACATCCAAGTCGCCATCAGCAATATGGTCAAAGCCTAGCATCGAAGCTTTTCTTTTCGCATCTTCAAAACTGGTTGAGTGGCCTATTAACCCAAACATTTAAAATTTATAAATGGTTTCTATACGATGTTATGAACAATAGCACAGAGGTAACTACTTAAATAGGATTGATTAATTATTAAAATCCTTAATTAATTAGAAATGTAATTAGACGATAGCTGCCATAGCCATTCTTGCAATTTCTCTGTTATCTAGACCTATCTCCATCAATGTATCCTGATAAGCAATCATAAATTCTTCCATTAATTCTTCTTTGTCCATAGCTAAAACTGATGCGTCATCTGCTACTTCATCTAACATCTTTTTAATTAAAGGAAGATTAACCTTATTAGCTTTCAT
>CACGDL010000025.1 GCA_902571795.1 uncultured Prochlorococcus sp. | reverse complement strand
TTATCAAGTAAAATAATCGTTGAAGAAGTTGAGAGCGAAGATCATCAAATATCTTTAGTTGAAGTTCAACAAGTTGCTGATGATGCTCAAATAGGTGACACAGTTGTGTTAGACGTCACTCCTGAAAAAGAGGATTTTGGGAGAATGGCTGCTTCAACAACAAAGCAAGTTTTAGCACAAAAATTAAGGGATCAACAACGAAAAATGATCCAAGAAGAATTTGCAGATTTGGAGGATCCTGTTTTAACTGCAAGAGTTATCAGATTTGAGAGACAATCAGTGATTATGGGAGTTAGTTCAGGAATTGGTAGACCTGAAGTAGAAGCCGAACTTCCAAAAAGAGATCAATTACCAAATGATAATTACAGAGCTAATGCAACTTTCAAAGTATTCTTGAAAGAAGTTAGCGAAATAGCCAGAAAAGGACCACAACTTTTTGTAAGCAGAGCAAATGCTGGATTAGTAGTCTATTTATTTGAAAATGAAGTACCGGAAATCCAAGAGGGTACAGTCAAAATTGTTGCCGTTTCAAGAGAAGCGAATCCTCCTTCAAGAGCTGTTGGGCCAAGAACAAAAGTAGCTGTTGATAGCGTCGAACAAGAAGTTGACCCTGTAGGAGCTTGTATTGGAGCTAGAGGAGCAAGAATACAACAAGTAGTAAATGAATTAAGAGGAGAAAAAATTGATGTTATTAAATGGTCATCTGATCCAATCCAATATATTTTAAACTCTTTAAGTCCTGCCAAAGTCGATCTCGTGAGACTTGTAGACCCAGCAGGTCAACATGCGCACGTACTAGTTCCTCCTGACCAATTGAGTCTCGCTATTGGTAGAGAAGGACAAAATGTAAGACTTGCAGCAAGATTAACAGGTTGGAAGATTGATGTTAAAAACTCACATGAATACGATCAAGAAGCTGAAGATGCTGCAGTATCTGAATTAATCATTCAAAGAGAAGATGAAGAGAATCTCCAGCGTGAGGCTGAACTTAGATTAGAAGCAGAACAAGCTGAGCGTGCTGCCGAAGATGCAAGATTAAGAGAGCTTTATCCGCTTCCTGAGGACGATGATGAATATGGACAAGAAACATATAATGAAGAGACCTTCTCAGATAGTGATCAATTAGAAACTGTTCAAGATGGTGAAATATCTGCCAAAGAGGAGAGAAAACGGTGATACGACAAAACCCTGTTATGCGTATATGCATTTCATGTAGAAAAACATATGACAGAAAACATCTTATAAAGATTACTAAAGATCATAAGCAAGGAATTATGTTTCAAAATGGAATGGGGCGATCAGCCTACATTTGCAAGTCAAAAAAATGTCACTCAGATTCCAAGATTAAAAAAAAGCTTCAAAAAGCTTTAAAAACTTTTTTAGATCCTGAATTTATTGATATTTTTGAAAAAGAAATTACAAGCTACAATGACAATCCCAATAAGGGAATATAATTAAATTATCTCCTCTTTAATTTCCAACAAGAGACCGAATCAGATTAAATGACTATCAGCGATAAAATCAGAATTTACGAACTTTCCAGAGACTTAAATCTGGACAATAAAGATATATTGGACGCCGCTCAAAAACTTTCAATTTCAGTAAAAAGTCATAGTAGTTCAATTAGTGTTGAGGAAGCAAAAAAAATAAAAAATCTAATTAATAAAAAAAATTCAAAAATATTTTCTATTAAGAAACCTTTAATTAAAAAAGATAATTTCAAACAAAACAAAGAAGATGAATCTTCTGTCAACTCCCCTATGAAAGGGAAACCTCTTAAAAATAACTCAAACAAAAAGCCATTGTTGATAAAACCTCTTAATAAACCTGAGAGTCCAAAAATAATTTCAAATCAACCTAAAAATCTCAATAAACCGACAAATACCAACAGTGCACAAAGTCTCAACCAAGATAAAAAAACTTTCCTAAATAATACAACCCCACCTATAAAAAGTCCTGCAAAACCCGCTATTCAACTAATTGCTAAGCCTAAAAATATTAATAATAATGTGAAATCTAATGAATCTTCGCAGGGCATCTCCAGTTCAGGGGGGAGAAGACAAATATCAAACAAACCTCACCAAAATTCTAACCAATCTAAAACAAAAAATAATAATAACAGAATGTCCCCCCCAGAGCTCGTAGGAGCACCCATAAGAAGAGAGGGACCAAATCGGCAAAATAATAAACAAAATATTTCTTTTAAACAAACTGATCCCAACAGACTTGGAATGCCCAATAGGTCTGGATTAAGAAATAAACCATCTGATCAAAGCAGACCTGGTTCCTTCAATAAACAAGCCAATATGAGTCGGTCTGGGTCTCCCAACAGATCTGGTATTCCGAACAGGCCTGGATTAAGAAATAAGTCATCAAATCAAGGTAGACCTGGGTCCTTCAATAAACAAGCCAATTCAATTAGGCCTGCTGCCCCCAACAGACCTGGTATTCCGAACAGGCCAGGGTCTAGATTCAATGGTCAAAAGTCATCTGGAATTAGAAAGCCAGTATCTCCTAATGAACTCTTACAACTTCAAAAAACTAATAAATCTGAGAATGGCAAACAAAATATAAATAACAATGAAAAACAAACTATTGAGACCGCAAAGCAAAAACCGAAAGCTCCAAATAATCGCCAACATACTTCTCCTAATTCAAAAAAACCAGCCCATAGGGCATTTTCAAACAATTCAAAAAAACCTGGCAAGACAGACTGGGACGATAGCGCAAAACTTGAAGCATTAAGGAGCAAAAATCCCCAAAAACAAAGACAGAAAGTTCACATTATCGGCGAGAATGATGATTCATTAACATCTGAAACTAGTGGGTATTCAGGCGAAAAAATTTCAATCTTATCAGCTAGTTTAGCGCGTCCAAAGAAAGAAAAATCCGACGAATCCAATTCTCAAAAAACTATAAAACAATTTAAAAAGAAGAAAAAAGAGACTACTAGGCAAAGGCAGAAAAGAAGAGCTATGGAATTAAAGGCTGCCAAAGAAGCTAAACAAGTTAGGCCTGAAATGATCATAGTGCCCGAAGATAATTTAACAGTTCAAGAATTAGCTGATAAATTAAGTCTTGAAAGTTCTGAAATAATCAAATCTCTTTTTTTTAAAGGAATAACTGCAACTGTCACTCAATCACTCGACTTAGCAACTATTGAGACAGTAGCAGAAGAATTTGGAGTACCTGTTTTGCAAGACGACATCCAAGAAGCTGCTGAGAAAACAGTAGATATGATTGAATCTGAAGATATTGATAATCTAATAAGAAGACCACCTGTTATTACAGTGATGGGGCATGTAGATCACGGGAAAACAAGTCTATTAGATTCAATCAGAGAATCAAGAGTGGCTTCGGGGGAAGCAGGGGGCATCACTCAACACATAGGTGCTTATCAAGTTGAATTTGAACATGAATCTCAAAAGAAAAAATTAACTTTTCTTGATACCCCCGGTCATGAAGCCTTTACTGCAATGAGAGCAAGGGGTACAAAGGTTACAGATGTAGCTGTTCTTGTGGTTGCTGCTGATGATGGTTGCAGACCTCAAACACTTGAGGCTATTAGTCATGCAAGAGCTGCAAAAGTACCAATTGTTGTTGCAATAAATAAAATTGACAAAGAAGGGGCCTCTCCAGACAAAGTAAAGCAGGAACTATCAGAAAAAGATTTAATTGCTGAAGATTGGGGAGGAGATACAGTTATGGTTCCAGTAAGTGCTATCAAAAAACAAAACATTGATAGATTGCTCGAAATGATTTTATTAGTTTCAGAAGTAGAAGACCTACAAGCAAACCCTGATAGATTTGCAAAAGGTACTGTTATTGAAGCCCATCTAGACAAAGCTAAAGGACCTGTGGCTACTTTGTTAGTACAAAATGGGACCTTAAGATCCGGAGATGTTTTAGCTGCGGGATCAGTACTCGGAAAAATTAGAGCAATGGTTGATGAACATGGTATTAGAATCAAAGAAGCAGGGCCATCCTTCCCAGTGGAAGCGTTAGGATTTAGTGAAGTCCCTACAGCAGGAGATGAATTCGAAGTCTTCCCAGATGAGAAAACTGCTCGAGCTATTGTAGGAGAAAGGGCAACAGATGCTAGAGCTACAAAATTAGCTCAGCAAATGGCCTCCAGAAGAGTCAGCTTATCATCCTTATCAACTCAAGCAAATGAGGGAGAACTTAAGGAGTTAAACTTAATCCTCAAAGCTGATGTGCAAGGTAGTGTTGAGGCTATATTAGGATCATTAGAACAATTACCAAAAAATGAAGTTCAAGTTAGAGTTCTACTTTCTGCTCCTGGAGAAATAACTGAGACAGATATAGATCTTGCCGCCGCATCTGGGTCAGTAGTTATTGGGTTTAACACCTCATTGGCATCTGGAGCAAAGAGAGCAGCTGATGCTAATGACGTTGATATAAGAGAATATGAAGTAATCTATAAACTTTTAGAAGATATTCAGTTAGCAATGGAAGGATTACTTGAACCTGATCTTGTTGAAGAATCTTTAGGAAAAGCTGAAGTTAGAGCAACATTCTCAGTTGGTAAAGGAGCTATTGCAGGCTGTTATATACAAACTGGTAAATTACAACGGAATTGTTCGCTCAGAGTTATACGATCAGATAAAGTAATTTTTGAAGGTAATTTAGACTCACTGAAAAGGTCTAAAGATGATGTTAAAGAAGTAAATACAGGATTTGAATGTGGAGTTGGGTGCGATAAATTTTCTTCTTGGATTGATGGAGACATAATCGAAGCATTCAAATTTGTCACCAAAAAGAGGACATTAACTCAATAATAAAATTTTTAGCTTATCACTCCTTATTCCTATCAAAGAACAATAAAGTGGGGAATATTATACAAGCAACTAATTGTATAAAAAGATTATTTTGCTGTAATTCACCACCGCTGGCAATTTTGGAGAGCATTATTAGAAGACCTAAAAATGCTGAACCACTAAAAGCTATCCATAATATTCTCCTTAACCCCTTGAAGGGAGACTGGGACTCTTTCAATAATTTCTTTTTTAATTCAGGATCTATTTTTGACATCGATAATTTAAATTATAATATTAATTTTATATGAAAATATCAATATTTTAGTATTGCCGATATAGCTCAGCGGTAGAGCAACTGTCTCGTAAACAGTAGGTCATTGGTTCAATTCCAATTATCGGCATTTCAAAAGCAAATTAAATTAAATATGTTGACTAGACTTTCAAAATTTAAATAAATCAGAATTAGTATAGACAAATGACCTTAAAGAGAAAAACTATGATTATTCTCTTGAAGTGATATATGAAAATGAAATTTTAAGATCATGGAAATTAATTTTAAAAAGTAAATAACTCTATATATAATAAGGTTTCGGTTGTAATCTTTAATAATGAAATCAATAAATAGTTGGAATTTAACTAATAAAAAACTTCATCAATTATTTACAGATAATAACGAATTTATTTCCATTAAAGTCCGTGGTAATACTTGGGAACCAATTACAAGATGGCTCAAATTTGATTCAAGAATTTTTAGAGATACTACTAGCAGAGCAAGAATAACTTTATGCGATGTTGAATCTCTAGCAGAGATTTATAACTACAGATCAATTAGATGGAAAGCAAAAAAACTAACTCCTCTGCCCACTAAGGTAATTCCACAATCTTTAAAAAATATTTTTCGTAAAATACCAATCATAAAACAATTTGCCTTTGAACTCGAAGTAGTTTTTTATAAATATAGTGAAAATATTTCTAAACATTTAATATCAATAGTAATTCCTGCAAGAAATGAAGCTGGTAATAAAGAACTTTTAATTAATGCTTTAAATAAATTTAAAAATATCCCCAATAAATTAGAAATTATATTTGTTGAAGGTAATAGCAAAGATAATACATATGAAATTTTGAAAGAGTTAAAAGAAGATTTCTCAAATTTCTTCAAGATTTTTCTTTTAAAACAAACTTCTAAAGGAAAAAAAAATGCAGTCGTAGAAGGATTTAATATTTCTTCAGGTGAGACCCTCGCCATAATTGATAGTGATTTAACTGTAGATATTGATGACAGTATTGCTGCTATTCTGGAATCAACCAAAAATAAAAATATCCTAATTAATTGCGCACGCACAACTTTTCCAATGGAAAAAGATGCTATGAGATGGGCAAATTACATAGGAAATAGGCTCTTCGCAATATTTCTATCAATTCTCATAAATGTCCCTGTATCAGATTCACTCTGTGGAACAAAAGTATTTTCAAGAAAATTCTTTAATTTTATGAAACAAAATGGAAGTTGGGATTCCAAGTCTGACCCATTTGGAGACTTTACAATAATATTTGAAGCTGCCAACAATAATATTAAAATATTAAATTATCCTGTTAGATATTACGCTAGAAAATCTGGAGCACCAAATATATCTAGATGGATAGATGGATTAAAACTTTTTAAAGTATGTTGGATTTATATGATTTCTGATATCTGAATTAAATAAAATTTTAGTTAGTATTTTATTAGGATTTTTAATTTCTCCAAATTAGTAATAAAGTAGTTAGATTCTTAAAGATAGTAAGTTCATTCAATTTCATGACATGAATTTTAATTTGAAGTTAGAAAAATTAAATAAAATAAATCCCCCTAGAAAGCATTTTGGAAAAATCCTAATTGTAAGACTGCCATGTAATCCAATATTTCCAATAGGACCGATTTATTTAGCAGACCATATTCATAAATGTTTTCCTGATATAGAGCAGCAATTTATTGATCTAGCAATAATTCCATCTAATAAAATTTCCAAATACTTAACAAGAAAAATTGATCAATTTAGACCTCATCTAATCATTTTTTCATGGAGAGACATACAAATTTATGCACCTGTTGATGGCAGAAGTGGAAATCCCCTGCAAAACTCTTTTGAAGTATTCTACTCAAAAAATATTCTTAAAAAAATTAGAGGTTCTTGGGGAGGATTAAAATTAATTGCATCACATTATGGAGAAATATATAGAAATACCTCTTTAGTCAAGATGGGACTAAAAAGAGCACAAAAATATAACAAAAATGTAAAAGTAATTTTAGGAGGTGGGGCTGTTAGTGTCTTCTATGAACAATTAGGAAATCTACTGCCAAAAGGAACTGTTATTTCTGTTGGAGAAGGAGAAAATCTCATTGAGAAAATCATTAGAGGAGATTCTATAGCGGGAGAAAGATGTTATTTTGCTGGACAAAAACCCCGGAACAAATTAATACATGAACAACCTTCGGGCACCATTAAAACTGCCTGCAACTATCAATATATTAAATCAATATGGCCTGAATTCAATTGGTATATAGAAGGAGGAGATTACTACTTAGGGGTACAAACAAAAAGAGGTTGTCCTCATAATTGCTGTTTCTGCGTTTATACAGTTGTGGAGGGAAAGCAGGTTCGTGTTAATCCTGTTAACGAAGTAATCAAAGAAATGAAGCAACTATATGATCTTGGAGTAAGAGGATTTTGGTTCACAGATGCACAGTTTATTCCAGCCAAAAAACATATTGAGGATGCAAAAATACTCTTACAAGCTATTAAGGATCAAGGCTGGGATGATATTAATTGGGCTGCATACATCAGAGCAGATAATATTGATGCTGAACTAGCTCAGCTTATGGTTGATACAGGGATGAGCTATTTTGAAATAGGTATCACTTCGGGATCTCAAGAACTTGTTAGAAAAATGAGATTAGCCTATGACCTTAAGACTGTTTTAAATAACTGCAGAATGCTTGTCCAATCAGGTTTCAAGAACCATGTTTCAGTTAATTATTCATTTAATGTTTTTGACGAAACGCCAAGCACCATACGACAAACAATTGCTTACCATAGGGAATTAGAAAATATTTTTGGTAAAGGCTTAGTTGATCCAGCAATATTCTTTATAGGTTTGCAACCTCACACTCTTCTTGAGAAGTACGCTTTGGATCATAAAATTTTGAATCCGAATTATAATCCAATGAGCATGATGCCATGGACAGCGAGAAAACTTCTATGGAATCCAGGCTCATTAGGGAAAAAACTTGGTCAGGTTTGCTTAGAAGCTTTTGATAATCAAGAAGATGAATTTGGTAAAACAGTTATTAATATTCTTGAGAGAGAATATGGAAAGTCTTCCTTAAGAGAATCCTTAAAAGTCCGTCCCTTATCAGAAAGGAAATTAGCTCGATCTAAATAATAAATTAAACTGTTATTAATCCTCTTTCTCAATTGAACTTGAAATTCCTTTCGACTTTAATGATTCTGAGTAGAATTCTGCTGGCTCTAAATCGCAAACAATTACCAACCCTACACCCGTATTGTGTGCCTCTAGCATTATGGCAATAGCATCTTGTTCGCTTAATTGCGGCACAACTTCTCGTAGCGAAATAGTGACATACTCCATAGAATTGACTGGGTCATTATGAAGTAAAACCTTATATTTTGGAGATTTATTTTTTAATTCAGCAGGTTTCTTTTCAATCACTGCTGAATTATTACTTACACTTTGTTCTAACTTTATAGATAGCATTAAAATTTAAAATCTAAATATTTCTAATAATTATATATTAATTATTCTTCCCATTGCATCAATGACGTTTGATCGTGAGTTAAATGCTGACAACCGAAAATAACCCTCTCCTGATAATCCAAATCCGCTCCCAGGTGTTCCTACCACACTAACTTTTTGGAGAAGGAAATCAAAAAAGTCCCAAGATGTCATTTTATCAGGGACTTTAATCCAAATATAAGGAGCATTGTCACCACCATACACTTTATATCCTGCATTCTGTAATTTATTTTTCATGATTCTTGCATTTTCCATATAAAAATCAATTAAATCTCTCACCTGTTTCTTCCCTTGAAGAGAATAAACAGCCTCTGCTCCTCTCTGAACCACATAACTTACTCCATTGAACTTTGTAGATTGTCGCCTATTCCAAAGAGGCCATAATTCTATTTCCTGATTTGATGAGCTCAAACCTTTGAGATTTTTAGGTATTACTGTAAAAGCACATCTAACTCCAGTGAATCCTGCATTCTTTGAAAAAGATCTAAATTCAATAGCACAATCCTTTGCTCCCTCAATCTCATATATTGAATGTGGAATATCATTATCTTGAATAAATGCTTCATAAGCAGCATCAAAAAGTATGAGAGATTTGTTTTGAAGAGCGTAGTCAACCCACTTTTTCAATTCTTTTTTATTAATAGTTGCTCCAGTGGGATTATTAGGAAAACAAAGATATAAAATATCAACTTTTTTTTCAGGTAATTCTGGCAAAAAATTGTTACCCTCGTTTATTGCAAGATATGTCAATCCTTTATAAGTACCATTTTCAAGAGCATCTCCAGTTCTGCCTGTCATAACATTACTGTCTACATAAACAGGATAAACAGGATCTGTTACAGCAATTGAATTATCTTTGCCAAGAATATCTAAAATATTGCTACTATCGCATTTGGAACCATCTGAAACAAAGATTTCTTCAGGTGAAATTTGACAGCCTCTTGAAATAAAATCATGCTCAGATATTTTTTCTCTGAGCCAAGAATAACCTTGTTCTGGCCCATAACCTCTAAAACCATCTTTTGTTGCCATATCATCTAAAGCTTTACCCATAGCCTCTATGCATGCTCTAGGTAGTGGTTCTGTTACATCTCCTATGCCTAGCTTAATAATTTCAGCACTCTTGTTTGATTGAGAATATATTTTTACCCTTTTAGCAATTTCAGGGAATAAATATCCTGCTTTGAGTTTTAAATAATTTTCGTTTACTTGAACCACTTTAGAAAAACAATTTCACCAATATTAGAATAATGTATCATCGTGCTTAAGTGCTGATTAGATGTTAATATTATTTTAGTTATGATTTATTTAAGGAACATCATAGCTATGAATTCAATTTCAATTAATTTGAAAATCGTTTAAAGCTTTATAAATAGCAGAATTCAATCACTATTAACTTTATTAATTTAAAAAGTAAATAATAATAGCTATAAAAATTGCTTTATTAAAAATAAAAATCTAATTATTTATTAGATGATTTTCAAAATCCAAATCATTCAGAATCAATTATATGTCTCAGCAAATTATCATCGCTGAGCAGTCTCGAATTGCAGCACTACTCACAGATGATCGAGTTGATGAATTAATCGTCGCACAAGGTCAATATCAGATTGGCGATATTTTTTTAGGAACAGTTGAAAATGTTCTGCCTGGAATTGATGCCGCTTTCATAAATATTGGTGAAAGTGAAAAAAATGGATTCATCCATGTTTCAGATTTAGGTCCACTAAGACTCAAAAAAGGGACATTTGGAATAACTGAATTATTAGAACCAAAACAAAAAGTTCTAGTACAGGTAATAAAGGAACCCACAGGATCTAAAGGGCCCAGACTAACCGGAAGTATTTCAATACCTGGGAAATACTTAATATTGCAGCCATATGGCCAAGGAGTAAATATTTCAAAAAAAATAAATACAGAAACAGAGCGGAGCCGTTTAAAAGCTCTCGGGGTTTTAATAAAACCTCCTAGCACAGGCTTGTTATTTAGAACAGAAGCTGAAAAGATTAAAGAAGAACTTCTAATTGAAGATTTAGAACATTTAATTCAACAATGGGAAAATGTACTAAAAGTTTATGAGGCTTCTAATCCTCCAAATTTAATAAAAAGAGATTATGATTTCTCTCTTAAGATCTTAAGAGATCATATTAAAGAATCAACTAAAAGCATAATTATCGATAGTAAATTATCAGTTGCCAGAGCAAAAGATTTTTTAATAAATTATGAATCTGACATAGATATTGAATTTCATGATAACAGTTTAGAACAACATATTTTCGAGAAGTACGAAATTAAGAAAACAATTCAAAAAGCTCTCCAGCCAAGAGTGGATCTTCCATCGGGGGGTTATATCATTATTGAACCTACTGAGGCTTTAACAGTAATTGATGTTAACTCTGGATCATTTACAAGATCGGCCAACTCAAGACAAACCGTTTTGTGGACGAACTGCGAAGCAGCAGTTGAAATCTCAAGACAAATGAAATTAAGAAATATTGGTGGAGTTATAGTAGTAGATTTTATTGATATGGAATCTAGAAGAGATCAATTTCAGTTACTAGAGCATTTTACTTCAGCAATAAAAGATGATTCTGCTAGACCTCAAATAGCTCAGCTTACTGAATTAGGCTTAGTGGAGTTAACAAGAAAAAGACAAGGTCAAAATATATATGAATTATTCGGTAAAAAATGTCATACATGTGATGGTACAGGGCATGTTGAAAATATATTAAATCACGAAATTTCTAACTTAAAAATTAAAAATGTTGAAAATAAATCTATTCAATCAAACAATCTAAAATCTTTCGATATAGATACTTCTCAATCAATAAAGGCGCAGGAAAAAATTACTGACAAAGAATTACTTAACTCCAAGGACCAAAGTAAAGAGAATTCTTCAAATAAAAAAGAAAATGACAATGATAATTTGAACCAATCTAATTCAAAAGAAAAAAATATAATAACAGTTGATCTTACTAATGAAGAAAAAATTGTTTTCAGTCAATTAGGTATTAATCCACTTATAAAGTTAGGTAAAGAATATCTCACCAGCAATAATTTTGTACGTTTAAAAGACACTAATAAGGAAAAGGAAAAGACCTTATATGATAAAAAAACAAAAGCAAAACAAATTAAAAAAATCTCAAAATCTGGAGAAGACAACATCCAAATAAAAATTGAAGCAAATACAAATTCTAAAGATAAATCAACAAATAAAACTAATAAAAATAATGAAGTTGTATTTACAGAAAAAAAAGATGAAATTGAACTTAAAGATGAGCTAAACAATGCAAGAAAAAAAAGAAGAAGATCTTCAGCAAGCATTGAATAAAGTATCCGAAGTTGGAATAGATGAAGTTGGAAGGGGAGCAATTTTTGGTCCGGTTTTTTCAGCAGTCGTAGTATTAACTGAAAAAAATAAATTCATCTTAAAACAATTGGGAGTAACAGATAGTAAAAAACTAACTCCTAAAAAAAGAAAATTACTTTTACCAAAAATTTTATTACTCTCTTCAGATTATGGAATTACCTTAGTGGGCAGAGGAGTTAGTTTTTTTGCTTTCCATCTAATTGATCTGTAGTTATAAATCTCTGCTAGAGATTCAACATCGCATAAAGTTATTCTTGCTCTGCTAGTAGTATCTCTAAAAATTCTTGAATCAAATTTGAGCCATCTTGTAATTGGTTCCCAAGTATTACCACGGACTTTAATGGAAATAAATTCGTTATTATCTGTAAATAATTGATGAAGTTTTTTATTAGTTAAATTCCAACTATTTATTGATTTCATTATTAAAGATTACAACCGAAACCTTATTATATATAGAGTTATTTACTTTTTAAAATTAATTTCCATGATCTTAAAATTTCATTTTCATATATCACTTCAAGAGAATAATCATAGTTTTTCTCTTTAAGGTCATTTGTCTATACTAATTCTGATTTATTTAAATTTTGAAAGTCTAGTCAACATATTTAATTTAATTTGCTTTTGAAATGCCGATAATTGGAATTGAACCAATGACCTACTGTTTACGAGACAGTTGCTCTACCGCTGAGCTATATCGGCAATACTAAAATATTGATATTTTCATATAAAATTAATATTATAATTTAAATTATCGATGTCAAAAATAGATCCTGAATTAAAAAAGAAATTATTGAAAGAGTCCCAGTCTCCCTTCAAGGGGTTAAGGAGAATATTATGGATAGCTTTTAGTGGTTCAGCATTTTTAGGTCTTCTAATAATGCTCTCCAAAATTGCCAGCGGTGGTGAATTACAGCAAAATAATCTTTTTATACAATTAGTTGCTTGTATAATATTCCCCACTTTATTGTTCTTTGATAGGAATAAGGAGTGATAAGCTAAAAATTTTATTATTGAGTTAATGTCCTCTTTTTGGTGACAAATTTGAATGCTTCGATTATGTCTCCATCAATCCAAGAAGAAAATTTATCGCACCCAACTCCACATTCAAATCCTGTATTTACTTCTTTAACATCATCTTTAGACCTTTTCAGTGAGTCTAAATTACCTTCAAAAATTACTTTATCTGATCGTATAACTCTGAGCGAACAATTCCGTTGTAATTTACCAGTTTGTATATAACAGCCTGCAATAGCTCCTTTACCAACTGAGAATGTTGCTCTAACTTCAGCTTTTCCTAAAGATTCTTCAACAAGATCAGGTTCAAGTAATCCTTCCATTGCTAACTGAATATCTTCTAAAAGTTTATAGATTACTTCATATTCTCTTATATCAACGTCATTAGCATCAGCTGCTCTCTTTGCTCCAGATGCCAATGAGGTGTTAAACCCAATAACTACTGACCCAGATGCGGCGGCAAGATCTATATCTGTCTCAGTTATTTCTCCAGGAGCAGAAAGTAGAACTCTAACTTGAACTTCATTTTTTGGTAATTGTTCTAATGATCCTAATATAGCCTCAACACTACCTTGCACATCAGCTTTGAGGATTAAGTTTAACTCCTTAAGTTCTCCCTCATTTGCTTGAGTTGATAAGGATGATAAGCTGACTCTTCTGGAGGCCATTTGCTGAGCTAATTTTGTAGCTCTAGCATCTGTTGCCCTTTCTCCTACAATAGCTCGAGCAGTTTTCTCATCTGGGAAGACTTCGAATTCATCTCCTGCTGTAGGGACTTCACTAAATCCTAACGCTTCCACTGGGAAGGATGGCCCTGCTTCTTTGATTCTAATACCATGTTCATCAACCATTGCTCTAATTTTTCCGAGTACTGATCCCGCAGCTAAAACATCTCCGGATCTTAAGGTCCCATTTTGTACTAACAAAGTAGCCACAGGTCCTTTAGCTTTGTCTAGATGGGCTTCAATAACAGTACCTTTTGCAAATCTATCAGGGTTTGCTTGTAGGTCTTCTACTTCTGAAACTAATAAAATCATTTCGAGCAATCTATCAATGTTTTGTTTTTTGATAGCACTTACTGGAACCATAACTGTATCTCCTCCCCAATCTTCAGCAATTAAATCTTTTTCTGATAGTTCCTGCTTTACTTTGTCTGGAGAGGCCCCTTCTTTGTCAATTTTATTTATTGCAACAACAATTGGTACTTTTGCAGCTCTTGCATGACTAATAGCCTCAAGTGTTTGAGGTCTGCAACCATCATCAGCAGCAACCACAAGAACAGCTACATCTGTAACCTTTGTACCCCTTGCTCTCATTGCAGTAAAGGCTTCATGACCGGGGGTATCAAGAAAAGTTAATTTTTTCTTTTGAGATTCATGTTCAAATTCAACTTGATAAGCACCTATGTGTTGAGTGATGCCCCCTGCTTCCCCCGAAGCCACTCTTGATTCTCTGATTGAATCTAATAGACTTGTTTTCCCGTGATCTACATGCCCCATCACTGTAATAACAGGTGGTCTTCTTATTAGATTATCAATATCTTCAGATTCAATCATATCTACTGTTTTCTCAGCAGCTTCTTGGATGTCGTCTTGCAAAACAGGTACTCCAAATTCTTCTGCTACTGTCTCAATAGTTGCTAAGTCGAGTGATTGAGTGACAGTTGCAGTTATTCCTTTAAAAAAAAGAGATTTGATTATTTCAGAACTTTCAAGACTTAATTTATCAGCTAATTCTTGAACTGTTAAATTATCTTCGGGCACTATGATCATTTCAGGCCTAACTTGTTTAGCTTCTTTGGCAGCCTTTAATTCCATAGCTCTTCTTTTCTGCCTTTGCCTAGTAGTCTCTTTTTTCTTCTTTTTAAATTGTTTTATAGTTTTTTGAGAATTGGATTCGTCGGATTTTTCTTTCTTTGGACGCGCTAAACTAGCTGATAAGATTGAAATTTTTTCGCCTGAATACCCACTAGTTTCAGATGTTAATGAATCATCATTCTCGCCGATAATGTGAACTTTCTGTCTTTGTTTTTGGGGATTTTTGCTCCTTAATGCTTCAAGTTTTGCGCTATCGTCCCAGTCTGTCTTGCCAGGTTTTTTTGAATTGTTTGAAAATGCCCTATGGGCTGGTTTTTTTGAATTAGGAGAAGTATGTTGGCGATTATTTGGAGCTTTCGGTTTTTGCTTTGCGGTCTCAATAGTTTGTTTTTCATTGTTATTTATATTTTGTTTGCCATTCTCAGATTTATTAGTTTTTTGAAGTTGTAAGAGTTCATTAGGAGATACTGGCTTTCTAATTCCAGATGACTTTTGACCATTGAATCTAGACCCTGGCCTGTTCGGAATACCAGGTCTGTTGGGGGCAGCAGGCCTAATTGAATTGGCTTGTTTATTGAAGGACCCAGGTCTACCTTGATTTGATGACTTATTTCTTAATCCAGGCCTGTTCGGAATACCAGATCTGTTGGGAGACCCAGACCGACTCATATTGGCTTGTTTATTGAAGGAACCAGGTCTGCTTTGATCAGATGGTTTATTTCTTAATCCAGACCTATTGGGCATTCCAAGTCTGTTGGGATCAGTTTGTTTAAAAGAAATATTTTGTTTATTATTTTGCCGATTTGGTCCCTCTCTTCTTATGGGTGCTCCTACGAGCTCTGGGGGGGACATTCTGTTATTATTATTTTTTGTTTTAGATTGGTTAGAATTTTGGTGAGGTTTGTTTGATATTTGTCTTCTCCCCCCTGAACTGGAGATGCCCTGCGAAGATTCATTAGATTTCACATTATTATTAATATTTTTAGGCTTAGCAATTAGTTGAATAGCGGGTTTTGCAGGACTTTTTATAGGTGGGGTTGTATTATTTAGGAAAGTTTTTTTATCTTGGTTGAGACTTTGTGCACTGTTGGTATTTGTCGGTTTATTGAGATTTTTAGGTTGATTTGAAATTATTTTTGGACTCTCAGGTTTATTAAGAGGTTTTATCAACAATGGCTTTTTGTTTGAGTTATTTTTAAGAGGTTTCCCTTTCATAGGGGAGTTGACAGAAGATTCATCTTCTTTGTTTTGTTTGAAATTATCTTTTTTAATTAAAGGTTTCTTAATAGAAAATATTTTTGAATTTTTTTTATTAATTAGATTTTTTATTTTTTTTGCTTCCTCAACACTAATTGAACTACTATGACTTTTTACTGAAATTGAAAGTTTTTGAGCGGCGTCCAATATATCTTTATTGTCCAGATTTAAGTCTCTGGAAAGTTCGTAAATTCTGATTTTATCGCTGATAGTCATTTAATCTGATTCGGTCTCTTGTTGGAAATTAAAGAGGAGATAATTTAATTATATTCCCTTATTGGGATTGTCATTGTAGCTTGTAATTTCTTTTTCAAAAATATCAATAAATTCAGGATCTAAAAAAGTTTTTAAAGCTTTTTGAAGCTTTTTTTTAATCTTGGAATCTGAGTGACATTTTTTTGACTTGCAAATGTAGGCTGATCGCCCCATTCCATTTTGAAACATAATTCCTTGCTTATGATCTTTAGTAATCTTTATAAGATGTTTTCTGTCATATGTTTTTCTACATGAAATGCATATACGCATAACAGGGTTTTGTCGTATCACCGTTTTCTCTCCTCTTTGGCAGATATTTCACCATCTTGAACAGTTTCTAATTGATCACTATCTGAGAAGGTCTCTTCATTATATGTTTCTTGTCCATATTCATCATCGTCCTCAGGAAGCGGATAAAGCTCTCTTAATCTTGCATCTTCGGCAGCACGCTCAGCTTGTTCTGCTTCTAATCTAAGTTCAGCCTCACGCTGGAGATTCTCTTCATCTTCTCTTTGAATGATTAATTCAGATACTGCAGCATCTTCAGCTTCTTGATCGTATTCATGTGAGTTTTTAACATCAATCTTCCAACCTGTTAATCTTGCTGCAAGTCTTACATTTTGTCCTTCTCTACCAATAGCGAGACTCAATTGGTCAGGAGGAACTAGTACGTGCGCATGTTGACCTGCTGGGTCTACAAGTCTCACGAGATCGACTTTGGCAGGACTTAAAGAGTTTAAAATATATTGGATTGGATCAGATGACCATTTAATAACATCAATTTTTTCTCCTCTTAATTCATTTACTACTTGTTGTATTCTTGCTCCTCTAGCTCCAATACAAGCTCCTACAGGGTCAACTTCTTGTTCGACGCTATCAACAGCTACTTTTGTTCTTGGCCCAACAGCTCTTGAAGGAGGATTCGCTTCTCTTGAAACGGCAACAATTTTGACTGTACCCTCTTGGATTTCCGGTACTTCATTTTCAAATAAATAGACTACTAATCCAGCATTTGCTCTGCTTACAAAAAGTTGTGGTCCTTTTCTGGCTATTTCGCTAACTTCTTTCAAGAATACTTTGAAAGTTGCATTAGCTCTGTAATTATCATTTGGTAATTGATCTCTTTTTGGAAGTTCGGCTTCTACTTCAGGTCTACCAATTCCTGAACTAACTCCCATAATCACTGATTGTCTCTCAAATCTGATAACTCTTGCAGTTAAAACAGGATCCTCCAAATCTGCAAATTCTTCTTGGATCATTTTTCGTTGTTGATCCCTTAATTTTTGTGCTAAAACTTGCTTTGTTGTTGAAGCAGCCATTCTCCCAAAATCCTCTTTTTCAGGAGTGACGTCTAACACAACTGTGTCACCTATTTGAGCATCATCAGCAACTTGTTGAACTTCAACTAAAGATATTTGATGATCTTCGCTCTCAACTTCTTCAACGATTATTTTACTTGATAA